>NZ_CP042331.1:3006666-3310000 GCF_008253865.1 Bosea sp. F3-2 | reverse complement strand
CCATGGGCCTCGAACACCTGCCCGATGCGCCGGCTCGTGAAGCTCTCCGGATCGAACGAGACGAAAGCGGTCCCATCGAGATCGTCGGGCGTGATCACGCCCTTCTCCGCCAGCGGATGGTCGAGCGGCAGGATGCAGACGAGTGGATGGGCCATCAGCGGCTCGCTGGCAATGTAGGGGTTGTCGATCGCCGCAACGGTGAAGCCCACGTCGAGCTTCCGGGTGACGAGCCCGTCGGCGATCCACTGCGAGCTGCGCGACTGCACGGAGCAAAACACGCCTGGCTGCCGCGCGAGGAAGCGCGAGGTCGCCTGCTGGATGAAGGAGCCGGAAAGCGCCGGCATCACGCCGATCAGCAGCCGGCTCTGCTCGTCGCGGCGGATCGCTTCGACCGCATTCTCGACCTGGCGTACGCCTGCGAAGATCCGGTCGATTTCCTCATAGAGTCTCATTCCACGCCGGGTCAGCACCAGCCGGCCCTTGACGCGGTCGAACAGCCGCAGCGCCGTATCCTCTTCCAGATGGGCGATCAGCTTGCTCATGGCGGGCTGCGAGATGTTCATCATCTCGGCAGCCCGGCTCACCGTTCCGTATTCGATGACCGCCTTGAAGGCCTCGATCTGACGCAGGTTGAGCCGCCGCACCATCGCATAACCCTGAGGAATAGTGTCGAGAGAAAAACGACTTTGACGAAATACAACATGGCTTCCTAACGTCGAAGCCGGCAAGGGAAATTCGCATGCGTCCGGACATCGTCGTCATCGGAGGAGGAACGGTCGGTGCGGCCGTGGCCTATGGCCTGGCGAAGCAACGCGAGAAGGTGCTGCTGCTCGATGGGGACGACGGCGATTTGCGGGCGGCACGCGCGAATTTCGGGCTGGTCTGGCTGCAGGGCAAGGGGCTCGGCATGCCGGCCTATCAGGCTCTGACGCGCGACAGCATTGTGCGCTGGGGCGGTTTTCGCGACACGCTCCAGAACGAAAGCGGGGTTGATCTGTGCTACCGGCAGGACGGCGGCCTCGCCTTCTGCTTCGGCGAGGAGGCATTCGAGAAGCGCCGCCTCGAGCTCATGCGGCTGCACAATCAGTTTGGCGAGGGCGAGCCGGACTGGGAGATGCTCGACCGCTCCTCCCTGGAGCGGCTCGTGCCGAAGGTCGAGTTCGGCCGGGCAATTTCGGGCGCGAGCCTCGGCCACTACGATGGTCACTGCAATCCGCTGCGGCTGCTCGCGGCGCTGCACGGAGCCGTCCTGCGGCATGGCGGCAGCATCCGCCACAAGGCGCGTGTCGATCGGATCGAGCCCGCGGGCAGCGACTTCCGGCTTTCCCTCGAAGGCGAGACGTTCGTCGCGCCACGGATTGTCATCGCGGCGGGCCTGGGCTCGCCGGCGCTTGCCCGTCAGGTCGGGCTCGAGGTGCCGGTCCGTCCGGAGCGCGGGCAGGTGCTCGTCACCGAGCGCCTCGCGCCCTTCCTGCCGCTGCCGGCGAGCGGCCTGCGCCAGACAGAGGAAGGCACGGTGATGATCGGCGCGACCAAGGACCATAGCGGCTTCGACGTCTCGACGACGACACAGGCGGCCGCCTGGCTGAGCCGCAAGACGGTCGACATCGTGCCCGCTTTGGCCAATGTCAGGCTCGTCCGGCAATGGGCCGGGCTGAGGATCATGACGCCGGACGGCTATCCGATCTACGCCCAGTCCGAGAGCCATCCCGGCGCCTTCGTCGCGCTCTGCCATTCGGGCGTGACGCTCGCCGCATTCCATGCCGAGGCGCTGGTCGCCGCGGTCGCCGCGGGTTCCCTGCCGGACGCGTTCTCCCCATTCCACCAGAGTCGTTTCGATGTTCCGCAAGCTGCATGATCCGGGGCCGGCCGCCGTCACGGTCCATATCGACGGGCGGCCTGTCATCGCCGAGGCCGGAGAAAGCGTCGCGGCAGTGCTGCTGCGCCAGTCCGAGGGCTGGAGCCGAACCACGCCGGTCTCGCTGAGCCCGCGCGCGCCCTACTGCATGATGGGCGTCTGCTTCGAATGCCTCGTCGAGATCGACGGCTATGGTTCCGTCCAGGGATGCCTGACGCCCGTGAAGGACGGCATGCACATCATCCGCCAGCAGGGGCGCAGGAGCCTGTCGGCATGAACGCGCCTTTCGCCAAAAACGAGGACCATACCGACCTGCTTATCGTGGGCGCGGGGCCGGCCGGCATGGCCGCTGCCGTCACCGCCCGCCAGCATGGCCTGTCCGTGCGGGTCGTCGACGACCAACCGACGCCCGGCGGCCAGATCTGGCGCGGCATCGAGACCGTCGCCGCCTCGCCGCGCCTGGCCCGGCTTGGTGCGGCCTATCGCGCCGGCGTCGACCGTGCCGCGGCCTTCCGGCTCTGCGGCGCGCTCTACGAGCCGCAGAGCCAGCTCTGGCAGATCGAGCCGGGTTTTCGGGCGTTCCTGACCCGTGACGGCCAGGCGCGCAGCGTGACGGCCGGTGCCGTCATCCTCGCCACCGGCGCGCAGGAGCGGCCGGTGCCGTTCCCCGGCTGGACGCTGCCGGGCGTGCTGACGGTCGGCGCGGCGCAGATCCTGCTCAAGACGGCCGATTCCGTGCCGGAAAAGCCGGTCTGGATTGCCGGCAGCGGGCCGCTGCCGCTGCTCTATATGACGCAGTTGCTCGCGGCGGGCGGAAAGATCGCGGGCTTCCTCGACACCACGCCGAAAGGGCGCATCGGCGCTGCGCTGCGCCACCTGCCGCGTGGACTTAGGCGGCTGGGCGATCTCATCAAGGGGCTGTCGTGGTCGGTGGCGCTGAAGCGGGCCGGGTTTCCGATCATCCGCCACGTCGCCGAGTTGCGAGCGGAAGGCGATGGGCGCCTTCAGCGGCTGCGCTACCGCACAGCGGATGGCCGGGAGGGCGAGACTGCCGCCGAAGTGCTGCTCGTGCATGAGGGCGTCGTGCCGAACATCCATGCGCCGCTGGCGCTCGGCTGTGCGGTGAGATGGGATGGCGGCCAGCACTGCCAAGTGCCAGTGCTCGACGCCTGGGGGGAGACTTCGCAGGCCGGCATCTTCGTCGCCGGCGATGGCGGCGGCATCGGCGGCGCCGAGGCGGCCGAGCCGCGCGGGCGGCTCGCTGCGCTGCGCGTTGCGATGCAGCTCGGAAAGCTCGACGAAGCCAGGGTTGCAACGGCCGCGCGGCTGGAACGGGCGGCGCTGGCGCGCGCGCTCGCCCTGCGCCCTTTCCTCGATGGGCTCTATGCGCCGCGCCCGCAGGTGTTCGCGCCCACCGACGAGACGCTCGTCTGCCGCTGCGAAGAGGTGAGGGCCGGCGAATTGCGGGCGCGGGCCGTGCAGGGCCGGCCGGGTCCCAACCAGCTCAAGGCCTTCACCCGCGCAGGGATGGGCCCCTGCCAAGGCCGGCAATGCGGCTACACCATGGCCCATATCATCGCCGCCGCGCAGAACCGGCCGGTCGAGGAGGTCGGCTTCTATCGCATCCGCCCGCCGCTGAAGCCCGTGACGCTCGGCGAACTCGCCAGCCTCGACGAACGGAAGCCGGCGGCATGAATACCGAGGCGTTCGACGTTGCGGTGGTCGGAGGCGGGCTGCACGGCCTGTCGGCGGCGCTGCATCTGGCGCGTCGCGGCCGCCGGGTCGTGGTGATCGAGCGCCACTGGACCGGCCGGCATGCCTCCGGTGCTACGGCCGCGGGCGTGCGCACGCTGGGCCGCGACATCGCCGAGATTCCGATCTCGCTGGAGGCGATGGAGATGTGGCACCGGATCGCGTCGATCGTCGGCGACGATTGCGGCTTCCATGCCCATGGCCAGCTCCGCATCGCGGAGCGGGAGGAGCATATGCCGGACCTGCTCCAGCGCGAGGTCCGCATGCGCGCGCTCGGCTACGGCCATGAAGAGATGATCGACGCCGCCGAGCTGCGGCGTCTCGTGCCGGCGCTGAGCCCGCATTGCGTCGGGGCGCTGGTGGCGCGAGGCGATGGCGCCGCCGATCCGCACCGCACCGTGCTTGCCTTTCGCAACTCCTGCGAGGCCGCGGGCGTGATGATCGCCGAGGGCTGCGGCATCGAGGCCGTCGACCGAGAGAAGGCGGACTGGCTTCTCGTCTGCGACGCGCGACGGTTCCGGGCGCCTGTCGTCGTCAACGCGGCGGGCGCCTGGGCGGCCCGGTTCGCGGCACTGTTCGGGGACCGGATCGCGCTCGGGGTCCGTGCCTCGATGATGATCGTGACGGAGCGTCTTGCGCCCCTGATCGAGCCGGTCGTCAGCGTCGTCGGCCGGGCGCTCTCGTTCAAGCAATCGGATCAGGGCACGCTGGTGATCGGCGGTGGTTTGCAGGGCGCGGCCGATCTCGACCGCGAGCGCAGTACGGTGAACTTCGCCGAGCTTGCCAAGGGCGCGCGCGCCGCCAGCGATCTCTTCCCCGCCGTGCGCGGCGTCCGGATCGCCCGCTGCTGGACGGGAATCGAAGCGCAGACGCGCGACCATCTGCCGGTGATCGGGGCCTCGCCAAGCGCCGCCGGCCTGTTCCACGCTTTCGGCTTCTCGGGGCACGGCTTCCAACTCGTACCGGTGGTCGGCGCCATTCTCGCGGAACTCGTCATTGAGGGCGGCACGCGGCGCGAAATCGCGGCTTTCGCGCCGCAGCGCCTGATGGAAGAAAGGGCTGCGGCATGACGAGCTACGTTCTCAGACGCATCCTCCTCGCCGTCCCGACGCTGCTCGTCATGCTGACAGCGATCTTCGTGCTGGTCCGGCTCGTGCCGGGCGATCCCGCCTCCGTCATCCTAGGCGACCACGCGAGCGCAGCCGCGCTCGCCGCGCTCAGGCAGAAGCTCGGGCTCGATCAGCCGGTCTACGCCCAGTATCTTGCCTTCATCGGCAAGGTGCTCACCGGCGATCTCGGGCAGTCGCTCAGCACGGGCCATAGCGTCGTCCGGGAGGTGCTTCTCGTCCTGCCCTCCACGATTGAGCTGACCATTGCCGCAGTCGCGATCGGCCTCGTCTTCGGCCTGCCGCTTGGGGTGGCCGCTGCGCTCTCCCGCAATGGTTGGGTCGACTACGTCTCGCGCGTCGTCTCGCTGGTCGGCCTGTCCTTTCCGGCCTTCGTCTCCGGCATCCTCATGCTGATCGTCTTCGCGATCCAACTCGGCTGGTTCCCGGTCCTGGGCAACACCGGCACCTCCGGAGACCTGGCGGACAGGCTGCGTTCGCTGGCGCTGCCGGCACTCAACCTCGGCATCATCATGACCGCCTATGTGATGCGCGTGACGCGCGCCGCGATGCTCGGCGTGCTGACGGAGGACTATATACGCACCGCCCGCGCCAAGGGCGTGAGCCCCGGCCGACTCGTCACGACGCATGCGCTGCGCAACAGCCTGATCCCGATCATCACCGTGGTCGGGCTGTATTTCGGCACGCTGATCGGAAACTCCGTCCTGACCGAGATCATCTTCAACCGGCCGGGCTTGGGCAAGCTCATCATCGGCGCGCTCAACGCCCGCGACTACACGCTCCTGCAGGGGCTGATGATCATCTTCGCCATCTGCGTAATCGTCGTGAACACACTGACGGACCTGGCCTACGGCCTCGTCGACCCAAGGGTGAAATACACATGAGCGCAGTCGCGACGACCGTCGACATCCGCCCCGGCGGCCTCTGGCTCGCCTTCGCGCAGAACAAGCTGGCATGGGTCGGGCTCGTCCTGCTCGCGCTCATCGTCCTCGTTGCGATCCTCGCGCCCTGGCTTGCGCCCTATGATCCGCTGGAGCAGAACATCGTGGCGCGGCTGGAGCCGCCCTCGGCCGAGTTCTGGCTCGGCACCGATTCCTATGGCCGGGACGTGCTCTCGCGGCTGATCTATGGGGCGCGGATCTCGCTCTTCGTCGGCTTCGTCGCCATCCTCATCGCCATGCTGGTCGGCACGGCGATCGGCGTCGTCTCCGGCTATGTCGGCGGTGCGTTCGACCAGTTCGTCATGGGCGTGCTCGACGTGCTGCTCGCCTTCCCGACCCTGCTGCTCGGCCTGATGATCGCCGCCATGCTGGGCGCGAGCCTGGAAAACCTCATCATCGCGATCGCGGTGACCGAAATCGCGCCTTTCGCCCGCGTCGCGCGCGCGCCGACGATCACGCTGCGCCAGCGCGATTTCGTCGAGGCCAGCCGCTCCTATGGCTGTGGTCCGTTCAGGATCATGACGCGCCACATCCTGCCCAACATGCTCTCCGACGTCGTGGTGATGAGCTCGCTGTGGCTCGCCTCTGCCATCCGGACCGAGGCCTCGCTTAGCTTCATCGGGCTCGGCGTGCCACCGCCAACCGCGACATGGGGCAGCATGATCCGCGAGGGCTTCGAGAACATTCTCGATGCCTGGTGGCTCGCCGTCTTCCCGAGCCTCGCGATCCTGACGACGGTACTCGCGCTCAACCTTCTCGGCGACGCGCTGCGTGACGCCTCAGATCCGAGGTCCCGTTCGCGATGACCAGATCCCACCAATCCGCTCGGTTTTGAAACCGACGACGTGCTTGTCGTGTGAAGGTTGGCAAAAGCCGGGGCGGAGGCTCATTCCGACCGGCGTGCAAAGCCGCTGCGGCAGACATCGATCGGTTGCGAATGTCCGCTGCCGGGCGGCCGTGCAATGTCCACAGTTGGCGCTTCTGGTTCGCGCAACCATCAACACGCGCGAGGGGCGCGCTCATCGATGAGCGCTCCGACAATGCGCGAGGGAATGCCAGAGACGTGCTTTCGATGGGCACGATTTTCATGCCATCGAGCGCCCCGACCTTGCAGCTGTATGTTCGTTATATCGGATATACTTGGATGGCCTCCGGTTGTTCTTATCCGGCTTAATAGACAAGTTACTATCTGCGATACTTCGATATTGGGCGGGTGTAGCGGTTTAATCGATAATTCTCGAATTTACGCCTGCAATTTAGATGGCAAAAAATGCCGATTGACAATCCTGTCAGCAGATGGGTCAATTCCGGTATATCGGAATAGCGAATCCGCAGAGATTGCGTTTGCGATAGTGGGGGGCGGATGAACTACCGCTGGGACTGGTCGGTCCTGATACGGGAGCCTTTTGTCGATTGGCTGTGGAGCGGCCTGCTCCTGACCCTGGCGATCAGCATCGTGAGCTGGGCGGTGGCGCTGGCGATTGGCATCGTCGTCGGCGTTGCCCGCAGCTCCCCGTCGCGCGTGGCTCGCCTGCTGGCCGGCATCTATATCGATGTGTTTCGCAGCGTGCCGCCGCTCGTCCAGCTGTTCCTCTGGTACTTCGTCCTACCCGAGATCGTTCCCGACGTGGTCGGCCTGTGGTTGAAGCGCGACCTGCCTTATCCCGAGATCGTCACCGCGGTGATCGCAATCGGCCTGTTCGCAGGCTCGCGCGTAGCCGAGCAGGTTCGCGCTGGCATCGAGGCCGTTGGTGCACCGCTGCTGCCGGCGGCTCTCGCGACCGGCCTGCGCCCGATGCAGGCCTTCCGGCTGATCGCGTTGCCGCTCGGCCTGCGCGCCATCGTCGGGCCTCTGACCTCGGAATTCCTGATCACGATCAAGTTGTCATCGCTCAGCTTGACGATCGGCGTGCTCGAACTGACCGCGCAGAGCCGCCACGTCGAGAACTATACTTTTCAGGGCTTCGAGGCCTTCACCTTCGCGACCATCGGCTATCTGGTCATCGGTTTGTGCGCGACCGGGCTGATGCGCCTAATCGATAGCCGGATCGGCGGGGCCGCGCTGCGAAAGGCCACGACGTGAGCGATTTCGACTGGGGCGTAATCGCCCGCTCGTCCGGTTTCCTCGCGGAGGGCATGGCGCTCAGCGCGTTGCTGGTGCTGGTCGCGACGCTGGGCGGCCTTGTCGTCGGCTTCGGGCTGGCACTGATGCGCCTGTCTGAGCATCGGCTGATTTCCGTCCCCGCGGCCAGCTACGTCACGGTGATGCGCTCGTTGCCGCTGGTGCTGGTGCTGTTCTGGTTCTATTTCCTGATGCCGCTCGCCATCGGCCGGCCGGTCGGCTCGCTCACCTCGGCGCTGATCGCCTTCGTCCTGTTCGAAGCGGCGTTCTATTGCGAGATCATCCGCGCCGGAATCGGCAGCGTTCGCAAGGGGCAGAGCGATGCGGGGCTGGCGACCGGATTGCGCCGCTGGCAGGTCCTGCGACTGATCGTGATGCCGCAGGCGATGCGGGCCATGGGGCCGCTGATCCTCAATCAGATCGTGATCGTCTTCCAGGACACGTCGCTGGTCTATGTCGTGTCGCTGCACGATTTCCTTACCGCGGCGAGCGTCGTCGCCTCGCGCGACGGGCGCGCGACCGAGATGTATTCGCTGGTTGCCGTCGTCTATCTGGTGATCTGCCTGTCGATCACGAAGGTTGCCGAGTTCTACAGGAGGAGGCGTCCGTCATGATCGTTCTGGACGACGTGCATAAATTCTATGGCTCGCAGCAGATCCTCCGCGGCTGTTCGGCCGAAATTCGTCTCGGCGAGGTCGTGGTGGTCTGCGGGCCGTCCGGTTCCGGCAAGAGCACGCTGATCAAGTGCATCAATGGCCTCGTGCCTTTCGAACAGGGCACGATCACTGTCGACGGTGTTTCGGTCTCGTCGCCGAAAACCGATCTTCCCGCCCTGCGCTCGCGGATCGGCATGGTTTTCCAGAGTTTTGAGCTCTACCCGCACATGACGGCGCTGCAAAACGTCAGCCTGGCGCAGGTCCATGTGCTGAAGCGTTCGCAGAAGGAGGCCGACGAGCGCTCCGCAAAGATCCTGACGCGGGTCGGACTCGGCGGCAAGCTGGAGCATCGTCCGTCTCAACTCTCCGGTGGGCAGCAGCAGCGCGTATCGATCGCCCGGGCGCTGGCCATGAATCCGCAGGCGATGCTGTTCGACGAGCCCACTTCGGCGCTCGACCCGGAAATGATCAACGAGGTCCTGGAAGTGATGCAGGAACTCGCCCTCGAAGGCATGACCATGATCGTCGTCACCCATGAGATGGGTTTCGCCCAGCGTGTCGCCGATCGCGTTCTGTTCATGGATCGCGGCGAGATCGTCGAGGATACGCCCAAGGACCAGTTCTTCACGGCCCCCTCCTCAGAGCGGGCGAAGCAATTCCTGAAGCAAGTCCTGACGCATTGATGAGGGGGCGATGAGCGAGCTGAACGCCCCTCAGATCGGCCCGCTTCTCCAACGCCAACGCAAGGAGCGGGGTCTGACGTTGCAGCAGCTCTCCGCGCTGTCGGGCGTTTCAAAATCGATGCTGTCGCAGATCGAGCGGGGGGAGGCCAATCCCACCTTTGCCGTGCTCTGGAGCCTGACGCGCGGATTGGGCATCGACTTCGTTGCATTGCTGGGGGAAGGGCAGGCGACGGCGGGCGCCGACAACGCCATCGAAATGCTGTCGCTGGAGCACACGCCGACGATCCGAAGTGCCGACAGCTCCTGTCAGCTGCGCATCCTGAGTCCACCCAACCTGTCCGGCGACATCGAATGGTACGATGTCGAGATCGCGCCGGGCGGATGCCTCCACAGTTCGCCTCATGCAGCCGGCGCCGTCGAGCATTTCACGGCGCTGTCGGGCGAGTTCGTGATCGCCAGCGGGACTTCGCGCCAGCTGCTCAGGCAAGGTGAGACGGCGCGATATCCGGTCGATGTGGCACATTCCATCAGCAATCCGCTGGAGAAGCCGTCGCGCGGTCTGATGGTGCTGCTCTATCGCAAGTCGTCGAAGGGTCGAAATGCCTTTTGAGACGCAAATTTACCCAGATTTCAATTTCTCCGAAGCGGCCGGCGCGATTTGTGGCGGGCTGCCGCTCCCAGCAGAAGAGGCGATTTCAAATGCGCGTTAGTATCTTGGGTGCAGGGGCAGCTGCCTGCGGCGCCGCAGCCCAGCTATCGGTAATGGGGCATGATCCCATGCTCTGGTCGCCGTCAGGCCGGAGCACCGAGGCGCTCGCGGCGGGGTCACCGCTGCGCGCAACCGCCGCGATCGAAACCAGCTTCTACCCGCGCATTGCGGGCAGTGCCGCGGAAGCCGTGGCCAACGCCGACGTCGTGATGCTCGCGATGCCGGGTTATGCCCACAAGATGGCGTTCGACGCGGTTGCCCCTCATCTGAGGGAAGGGCAGCCTGTCATCATCAGCTCGCATGCCTCTTTCGGCGCGCTCTATCTTTCGCGATTACTGGCCGCTCGAAAGATCCAGGTGCCGATCATCGCCTGGGGCACGACGCTGACGACCGGCCGCAAGGTCTCTCCGACTGAAGTTGCCGTGAATTCGCTGCGCTCGAAGATCGATCTCGCGACGGTGCCGCGGGACGCTTCGGCCGGGGCGCTGGCGCTGTGCACGTCGCTGTTCGACGAGCGTTTCGTCCTGCGCGAAGGGCTGCTCGCGATCGCGCTGAGCAATCTCAATCCGCAAAACCATCTTGCGATCGCCCTGTTCAACCTGACTCGGATGGAGCGGGGCGAGAGCTGGGGCCAGGCGGAGAATGTCACGCCCGCGATCGGGCGCGTGATGGAAGCGCTCGATGCCGAGCGGCTCGCCATCGCCGAAGCATTCGGCGTTTCGGTCAGGACAATCCACGAGCACTACGCCTATTCCTATCATCTCCCGGTCGCCAGCATCGCGGAGATGAATGCCGAACTCCACAGCCGCGGTAAGGGCGGTTTCGGCCCAGCGACATTGGAGAGCCGCTATGTTCTCGAGGATGCGCCATACGGATTATTGCCCACCGTGCTGCTCGGCCGGCTCGTCGGGCGCCCGGCGACCTTGCACGAGGCTGGGCTGACCCTGCTGTCGGCCGCTTATGGGCGTGACTTCGCCCGCGAGAACGAATTGTTGCCCGCGCTCGGCTTCGACAAGATGACTCGCGACGATCTGGCGGCGCGGGCGAAGGACGGATTCTAGACACCGTCTTCCATCGAGGGCGGGCACCAAGCGAGCGATCGCAAAAACGGGAGAGAGCTTATGAAATTTCATCTTGCTGCAGCCGCGGGCGCATTTCTGGCGCTGAATCTGGCGAGTTCGGCCGCTGGGGCCCAGGAGGTCGACGCGATCGTCAAGAAATTGCGCGACACCCAGACCATCACCATGGGCGTTCGCGAGGCGCTGTTTCCGTTCAGCTATCTCGACGACAACAAGAACCCGACGGGCTACGCGGTCGAGTTCTGCAAGCGCATCATCGACGACATCAAGACCGAGCTGAAGCTGCCCGAGATCAAGATCAAATATGTGCCAATGACGATCCAGAACCGTCAGGCGCTCGTCGCTAACGGCACGATCGACCTCGAATGCGAGGGAACGGTCAACACCTTCGGCCGCAACAAGCAGGTCGACTTCTCGTCGGTCAGCCATGTCTCGGCGAGCCAGCTCCTGGTTCTCAAGAGCTCTGGCATCAAGAACTATGACGACCTCAACGGCAAGATCGTCGCCGTGGCGACGGGCGGCACCAGCGAACCCGATCTCAAGAAGCTGGTGGCCGAGCGGAAACTCAATCTGCGCGTCATCAATGTCGATGACCATGCTGCCGCGCTGATCGCGGTCGAAACCCGCAGGGCCGATGCCTATTTCAGCGACAATGGGGCCTTCTACGGGCTAATCAAGCAATCGAAGAAGCCCGACGCCCTGGAGATCGTCGGCGACGAATATGGTTACGCGCCGCAGGGCTTCATGGTGCCCAAGCTCAATCCGACCATCCTTTGGATCGTCAATCACACGATGGGTAAGATGTTCAAGTCGGGTGAGGCTGAAGCCTTGTACATGAAGTGGTTCGGGCCGCTCGGCGCCCATGTCGGCCCGAAGTTGAAGGCAGCCTGGGCAACGCAATCCTACGCCGAGTGAACTCGGCGATCGTCGCCGGATAGAAGCCGGGCCCGCCATGTTCCGGTTGGCGGGTCCGGCTAGCCACAATCGCGCCGGTTTGCCGGCCGCATCGTCGCGCCGTCATGTCAGCAGATTGCCGAATCCGAAGACCTCTATCCGGCTGAGAATGGCGCTGCCGACGTCTCAAAGCAAAGACCCGGGCCGAGCGGCCGGGCCTCCGAGGTGTCGTAGCAACAGCCTGGCCGGCCGCTTTGCGGCGGCCGGAGGGTTGACTTTCGCGTCTCCCAGTTGCTTAATCGTTTAAGCAACTTGTTGACGTGTGCTCGCCGTATGTCGATATCGAAGCAGGCAGCCAATCTCGGCGACGTCGCTCAGGTTCTGGGTGTTTCCGTCGCGACGGTGTCGAATGCGCTGTCCGGCAAGGGCAGGGTCTCGGCTGAGCTGATCCCGCGCATTCGCGAAACGGCTGCGCGTCTCGGCTATGTTCCGAGCCTTGCGGCACGCGCGCTGCGGACCGGGCGGAGCAGCGTGCTCGGGCTCGTCCTGCCCGATATTGCAAGCCCGCTCTTTCCGCAGATCGCGCAGGCCATCGAATTCGCCGCCAACCAGGCCGGCTATGGCGTCCTGATCGCCGATTCCCGCGGAGATGTCGCGCAGCAAACATCCGCCATCAATCGCCTCGTCGCGCGCGATGTCGACGGCCTGATCGTGGTGCCGCGGCGCGGCACCCGTATCGCGGATCTGGGTTGTCCGGTCGCCGTCATCGACAGCCCTTCGACTCCGGGCAACACGGTGTCGGCAGACCATTGGCAGGGCGGGCAGCTCGTCGGCGAACACCTCGCCGGACTCGGCCATCGCAAGGTGGTGCTGATCGGAAACAACCCGGCCTCCAACGTGCAGAACGACCGGATCGGCGGGATGCGCGCCGGGTTGGGCGCGGGCGTCGAAACCGCGGTTCTATGGATCGAGCGGCACGAGGCTGAGCACGGTGCGGGCACCCCGCTCGGCCTCGGCGCTTGGGCCGCGCGCGGCTTCACCGGCTTCGCGGCCGTCTCGGACATTCACGCCCTGCGCGCCATGACCGAGCTCAGCCGGGCGGGCCTGCGAATCCCCGAAGAGGTGAGTATCACCGGGTTCGACGATCTGCTCTGGTCGGCGGCGATCATTCCGCCGCTGACCTCGGTGCGCACGGACCTGCCGCGGCTGGCCGAGATCGCGGTCGCCTCGCTTGTGCGGGTCATCGACGGCAAATTGAAGACAGAAGCCGGCATCGTGCCTTCTGTCGATGTCTCGCGCGTACCCATGTCGCTGGTCGTCAGGGACACCAGCGCGGCCGTCTCGAATCCATCCAGCAGACTGTCGAACGACTGCACTCGATCCCCGGAGTAGGACCATGCTGAAGACAGCCGTCGCCCTGTCCACGCTCGCGCTTTTCGCTGGCGCCGCCCAGGCCCAGAACAAGACCCTGACCATCTCCGTCTACGCCTTCGCGCAGGACGAATACAAGGAGATGCTCTATGCCCCCTTCGAGCAGAAATGCGGCTGCAAGCTCGTGATCGAGACTGGCAACAGCGTCGAGCGGCTGGCCAAGATGGAGGCCAACAAGGCAAATCCCGTCATCGACATGGCGGTGGTCTCAATGGCCGACGCGCTGCAGGCCTCCCGCGCCGGCCTGGTCGACAGGATCGACACCGCCAAGCTCGCGAATCACGACAAGCTCTACGATCTCGCCAAGGATCCGAACGGCGACGGCATGAGCGTCGGCTATACCTTCTACGCCACCTCGATCGTCTACCGCAGCGACAAGATGAAGATCGAATCCTGGGCTGATCTCCTCAAGCCGGAGATCGTCTCGCATGTCGCCTTCCCGAACGTCACAACCAACCAGGGGCCGCCGGCGCTCTATATGCTCGAGCAGGCGATGGGCAAGGACAGCCCCGACTTCAGGGAGGCGATCGCCGCCGTAGGGGCGAAGAAGGACGATATCGTAACCTTCTACGTGAAGTCCTCGCAGCTGGTGCAGCTGATGCAGCAGGAGGAGATCTGGGCGGCGCCCATCGGACGCTTCTCCTGGGCACCGTTTACCAAGCTCGGCCTGCCCCTCGCCTGGGCGACGCCGAAGGAAGGCCAGACCGGCGGCATGAACGTGATGATCGTCGCCAAGGGCTCGAAGAACCGCGATCTGGCGCTTCAGTTCATGGACTACTGGCTGTCGACCGAGGTGCAGACGAAACTGGCCGAGAAGCTCGTCGACAGCCCGGCGAACAAGGAGGTGAAGATTCCCCCGGAGGTGGCGGAGAACATCACCTACGGCGCCGACACCGTCAAATCCCTGAAACTCATTCCCTCGGCCGTCGCACTCGACCAGCGCGACGCGTGGTTGAAGGCGTGGAACAGCAAGGTCGGCCAGTAGCAGGCGAGGGCGGGCCGGCTTCGGCGCGCGGGAGGACAGCCGATGTTCCATAACCGGACCGAGGCCTTGCTGCTGGCGCTGCCGGCGGCCGTGTTCGCGGCCGTCGTCTTCCTCGTGCCGGTCGCGATCCTGCTGTCGGAGAGCTTCCGCTCGCCGGCCGGCTGGAGCCTTGCGGCCTATGCGGGCTTCTTTTCCGAGCCGCTCAACCAGACGGTCTTCTGGCGCACCTTGAAGCTCGGGCTCGAGGTGACGGCGGTCTCCGCCGTTATTGGCTATGCCGCCGCCTTCGCTATCGTCTCGCTGCCGCCCGGGTCGAAGGGACGGATGATCGGCCTCATCATGCTGCCCATGATGGTCTCGCCGGTCGCGCGCACCTATGCCTGGATCGTGATCCTGGGCCGGACCGGCATCGTCAACCAGGCGCTGCACGGCCTCGGCTTGACGGACGCGCCCGTGCGCATCCTCTTCAGCGAGACGGCGATCTTCATCGGCTTGCTCCAGCTCTTCCTGCCGCTGATGATCATCTCGCTGATCTCGGCGCTGGAAAACCTTCCGAAGGACGTGGTGCCGGCGGCCCGCGTGCTCGGCGCCAACTGGCTGCAGATCTTCTGGAAGGTCGTGCTGCCGCTGACGCGGGAAGGTCTCGTGATCGGCGGCACGCTCGTCTTCACCGGCTCGCTCACCGCTTACATCACGCCGGCCATCCTCGGCGGCTCGAAGGTGCTGATGCTCGAGACGCTGCTCTACCAGCGCGTCACCGTGGCCAACGACTTCGTCTCGGCCAGCGTCATCGCGCTCATCCTGGTCGCCATGAGCTTTTCCACCAACCTGCTGCTGAAACGCATCGCCACCGCGAGGGCCGGCACATGAGCCTGCGCTTCCCGGCGGCACTCGTCCTGTCGCTCGTCGTCCTGTTCCTGATCGGTCCGTTCCTGATCATCGTCGCGGCGTCCTTCTCCGCCGGCGACACGCTCGCCTTCCCGCCGCAAGGCTTCTCGCTGAAATGGATCGCCAAGGTCTTCACGGTCGAGAGCTTCCGCCAGAGCTTCGTCACCTCGATGATCCTCGCGGTCGGCGGAACGCTGGTGGCGCTGGCGCTCGGCGTCCCCGCCGCCTACGCCATGTCGCGCTACCAGCTGCCCTTCACGGAGACGGTGCGCACGATCGTCTCGGCGCCTGTGATCGTGCCGGGCATCATCGTCGGCCTCGCCCTGCTGCGCTATGTCGTCGTGCCGATCGGCATGCCGATCACGCTGGCGCTCTTCCTCGCGCATACGGCCCTCGTGCTGCCCTATGCGGTCCGCGTCGTCTCGGCGAGCCTGGCCAATCTGCGCGCGGACATCGAGGAGGCGGCGGTCCTGCTCGGAGCCTCGCGGCTCGGCGCTTTCTTCCAGGTGGTGCTGCCCAACATCCGCGGCGGCATCCTCGCGGCCTTCATCCTGGGCTTCGTGACGAGCTTCAACCAGGTTCCGGTCTCGCTGTTCCTGTCGGGGCCGGGCGTGCGGACCCTACCGGTCGACATGCTCGGCTACATGGAGATCGTCTTCGACCCTTCTGTCGCGGCCCTGTCGTCGCTGCTGGCCTTCCTCTCCATGGGCATCGTGTTCGCCGCCGAACGCTTCCTCGGATTTTCCCGCTATGTCTGATCCGACCTATCTCACCCTCGACGGGCTGACGCTGCGCTATGGCGACACGGTCGCGGTCGAGAAGCTCGATCTCGCCATCGGCAAGGGCGAACTCGTCGCGCTGCTGGGGCCGTCCGGCTGCGGCAAGACCACGACGATGCGCGCCATCGCCGGCCTGCTCGCCCCGAGCGCCGGCACGATCCGGCTCGACGGCGCGGATATCACGCGCGTGGCCGCCAATCGCCGGCAGATCGGGCTGGTCTTCCAGTCCTATGCGCTGTTTCCGCATCTGACGGTCTTCGACAACGTCGGCTTCGGGCTCAGGCTCAAGGGGCTCCGCGGGACGGCGCTGCGCGACAAGGTCGAAGCCGGCCTCACCTCGGTCGGCCTTGCCGTCTATGCCGGGCGAAAGCCCCCCGAGCTCTCGGGCGGCCAGCAGCAGCGCGTCGCGCTGGCGCGCTCGATGGTGATGGAGCCGAAGGTCCTGCTCCTCGACGAACCCCTCTCCAATCTCGACGCAAGGCTGCGTCTGGACATGCGCACCGAGCTCCAGCGCGTGCAGGCCCAGACCGGTGTGACCATGATCTTCGTCACGCACGACCAGGCGGAGGCGCTGGCGCTGGCCGACCGCATCGTCCTGATGCGCGCCGGCCGGATCGAGCAGATCGGCGCGCCCGAGGACATCTATAATCGCCCCGTCTCGCGTTTCGTCGCGGATTTCGTCGGCTTCGAGAACATCTTCTCGATCCGCGACGGCAAGCTATGGGCGGGCGAGGTGGCGGTCCCGCTGCCGGCCGCGTTGCCGGCGGTCGCGGGCCTCGCCTTCCGGCCGCGGTCGGTGGCGCTGGGTGCCGGCCCCCTGAGCGGGGTCGTGCGCGGCGTCTCCTTCGCCGGCGGCACGCGCGAATATGTGCTCGAAACGCCGTTCGGCCCGATCAAGGCCGAGGCCGATGCCGCTCTCCCGGCGCATGAGCCGGGTGCGGCGGTAGCCTTCGACCTGCCGGTCGACAAGGCCGCGCCCCTCGCGACCGATTGAGGCAGCCATGGGCGTCTGGATCGACACAGATATGGGCTTCGATGACCTCGCCGCGATCCTGCTGGTCAGGCAAGGCGGGCACGGCATCGACGGCATCTCCCTCACCTTCGGCAACACGCCGATCGAGCGGGTTCGCGCCAATGCGGCGGCGGCGGCAGCCGTCTTCGGCTTCGGTTTCCCGATTTTCTCCGGCCGCGAGCAGCCACTGCTGGCGCCGATCGAGACAGCAGCAGCCATCCTCGGCGAAACCGGAATGCCGACCTCCGGCCGCGCGCTCCCGGAAACGGACCCGTTGCCGATGGCGGCTGCCTTTCCCGCCCTGTGCGACTGGCTGACGGTGGGCGAGCGACCCAAGCGCATCCTGGCGCTGGGTCCACTCGGCAATATCGCAGCGCTGGCCGTCGCCCGGCCGGACCTCGCGGCCCGCATCGACGAACTCGTCTGGATGGGCGGCGGGGTGACGCGCGGCAACCACACCGCCTCGGCCGAGTTCAACGCTTTCGCCGATCCGGAAGCCCTGGCCGTCGTCCTGTCGCACGGCCTGCCTTTGACGATGGTCGATCTCGATTTCTGCCGGCAGATCCTCGCTTCACCTGGGGATGTCGAGCCGATCCGGCAGGCTGGCGGGCGCAATGCCGCGCTGCTCGCCGACCTCACCGCCGGCTTCATCGCCATCGCGACCGCACGCGGAAGGGCGGCCATGTCGCTCTACGACGCCTGCGCGGCGGCGATCTTCCTTCGACCGGGCCTCGCGCGCTTCGAGCGGGCGAATATCGCGGTCGAGCTCGCCGGGACGGTGACGAGAGGCCGGACGGTGGTCGAGACGCGCGCCTCGCATGCCGTCTTCAATGCGTCCTATGCGGTCCGCGGCGACAGCGACGCCATCCGCACCATGATCCTCGATGCGCTGCGTGAAGAGGCGGCCAAGCCGTGACCGGAACACTTGCCGAACCGTTCGACCTCGCCGCCCCCGCGCTGCGCCTGCGTGCCGTTGCGGCGGCGCGCGGCGACGCACCCTTCGATCGTCTCGTCAGCGGGGGAATTTTGCTCGACATGGCGACGGGCGAGCTGCGCGAGGCCGATATCGGCCTCGTCGGGCCGCTGATCGCCTCGGTCCACGGGCGCGGTGGGCGCGGCGACGCCTCCGAGATTGTCGACGCAGCGGGTGGCTACGTCGTTCCGGGGCTGATCGACACGCATATGCATGTCGAAAGCTCGATGGTGACGCCCGCGACCTATACCGACGCGGTGCTGGCGCGCGGCGTGACCACGGTCGTCTGGGACCCGCACGAATTCGGCAACGTGCACGGGCTGGCGGGGGTCGACTACGCCATCGCCGCCACGCGTGGCCTGCCCTTGCGTTTCGTCGTTCTCGCGCCGTCCTGCGTGCCGTCCGCGCCGGGGCTGGAGGCGGCCGGCGCCGATTTCGGCCCCGAGGCGGTTGCCGCGATCCTCGTACGCCCCGAGATCGGCGGCGTCGCCGAGGTGATGAACATGCGCGACGTCATCGCCGGCGAACCGCGCATGAGTGGCATCGTCCAGGCCGGCCTTGCGGCGGGCAAGCCCGTCTGCGGCCACGCCCGCAGCCTCGCCGGTGCCGACCTCATGGCCTTCATGGCGGCCGGCGTGACCTCCGATCACGAGCTCGTCTCGGGCGCAGACCTGATGGAGAAGCTGCGGGCCGGGCTGACCATCGAACTGCGCGGCTCGCACGACCATCTACTGCCCGAATTCGTCGCCGCCCTGAACCAGCTCGGCCGCCTGCCGCAGACGGTGACGCTGTGCACCGACGACGTCTTCCCGGATGATCTCCTGAATGCCGGCGGGCTCGACGATGTCGTGCGCCGCCTCGTCCGCTATGGGTTCGATCCCTTCTGGGCGTTACAGGCCGCCACGCTCAATGCCGCGCGCCGGCTCGGCCGTGAGGACCTCGGCCTCGTCGCAGCGGGGCGGCGCGCCGATCTCGTCGTGTTCGACGACCTCACGGATTTCCGCGCCCGCCATGTGCTCACGAACGGCCGCACCGTCGCCCGCGATGGCCGCGTGACCGAGCCCGCCCGCCCGACGCCTCCTGGTGCCTTCGGCGCCTCGATGAAGATCGGTGCGCTCTCCCCGACCGATTTCGGCGTGCGCTCGCAGGGCAGCCGCGTGCGCGTCGCGACGATTGACCGGCCGCGTTTCACGCGCTGGGGCGAGGCCGAGACTACGGTCAGCGACGGCACAGTCGTGCCACCCGAAGGGGCGACGCTGATAGCGGTGGCTCATCGGCACGGCCTCGCCGACAGCAAGCCCCGCGTGGGATATCTGCGGGAATGGGGGAGCTGGAAGGGCGCCTTCGCCACCACCGTCTCGCATGACAGCCACAACCTGACGGTCTTCGGCGGCAATGCCGAGGACATGGCGCTCGCCGCCAATGCCGTCATCGCAGCCGGCGGCGGCATGGCCGTGGTGGCTGACGGGCGCGTGACCGCGCTGCTGCCGCTCCCTGTCTCCGGGTTGGTCTCGGACGCGCCGCTTGCCGCCGTCGCCGCCGGCTTCGCCGCGCTCAGGCAGGCAATGGACGCGATCGTGGACTGGCAGCCGCCCTATCTGGTGTTCAAGGCCTGCTTCGGCGCCACGCTCGCCTGCAATGCCGGCCCCCACCAAACCGACCGCGGCATCGCCGATGTGGCGAGCGGGCGTGTGCTCGCCACGCCCGTGCTGGAAATCCTGGCTCCGGAGCTATCGTGATGGACGCGATCGAGACCGATCTTCCCTTCCTGACGGCGCTCCGCCGCGACCTTCATGCGCATCCCGAACTAGGCTTCGAGGAGGAGCGGACGAGCGGCATCGTCGCCGGCATTCTGGAAGAGGCCGGCATTGCCGTTCATCGCGGGCTCGGCGGTACCGGCGTCGTCGGCACGCTCACGGTGGGAAACGGCTCACGCTCCATCGGCCTGCGCGCGGACATGGACGCGCTCGCCATGCAGGAGGCGGCCGAGCGGCCCTATAAATCGAAGGCCGCTGGCAAGATGCACGCTTGTGGCCATGACGGCCACACGGTGCTGCTGCTCGGCGCGGCGCGGGCGCTGGCCAAGGTCCGTAGCTTCAGCGGCACTGTGCATTTCATCTTCCAGCCGGCGGAGGAGGGGCGCGGCGGCGCCCGTCGCATGGTCCAGGACGGACTGTTCCGGCTTTTCCCCTGCGATGCGGTCTACGGCCTCCACAACATGCCCGGCCTTGATCCCGACGAGATCGCCGTGGTCGAAGGCCCGCAGCTCGCCTCCTCCGACAGTTGGCGGCTGACTTTGCGTGGCGTCGGAACCCACGGGGCCAAGCCCCATCTCGGGCGGGATGCCGTTACCGCCGCCGGCTCCTTCATCGCTGGTTTGCAGACGATCGTCGGGCGCGTCGTCGACCCGCTCCAGCCGGCCGTCGTCAGCGCCTGTTCGCTTCAGGCGGGCGATCCGCGGGCTCTCAACGTCATCCCCGAGACGGTCGAGATCGGTGGCACGGCCCGCGCCTATTCGGCCGCGGTGCGCGATCAGCTCGAAACGGAAATCGGGCGCCTGGCGCAGGGGGCCGCCGCCATGTTCGGCGTTGCGGCGGATTATCGCTTCGAGCGGCGTATTCCGCCCGTCGTCAATCATCCCGATGCCACGACCCGCGCGCTCGCCGCGGCACGCGACGTTTTCGGCAGCAAGGTGCGGCGGAGCTTTCCGCCCTCGACGGCCGGCGACGATTTCGCCTTCTTCGCCGCCGAGGCGGCGGGCTGCTATGTTTGGCTCGGCAACGGACCGGCACGGGACGGCGCCCTGCATCACAACTCGGCTTATGACTTCAACGATGCCGCGATCGGGCCGGGCGTCCGCTTCTGGACGCGACTCGTCGAATGCGAACTCACGACAGGGTGAGCGGCGTGCGACCGCACGAGTTCTGGCAGGTGCTCCATCCAGGCGGGAGCTATGGGGCCGAGGCTGGGCATCGGGACACTTTTCCCGCTGTTCTCGCCGATGGCCGTCAACTGTTGCTTCCCATCAGGGCTCTCGCCGACGGTCGTCACGGGCTCGCGTCCCTGATCGTCAACCAGGCAAGTTTCGCCGTCGTCGACGCGCTCGCCGGCGACCTCGCCGGAAGGCTGGCGGCGTTTCGGCCCGACATCGTCATCGGCTTACCGACACTAGGCCTCACGCTTGCTGCGGAGGTCGCGCGCAAGCTCGGCCATGATCGTTATGTTCCACTCGGGACCTCGCGCAAATTCTGGTACGATGAGGCGCTATCCGTACCGCTTTCCTCCATTACGACGCAGCAGGCCAAACGGCTTTACATCGATCCCCGCATGCTGCCCCTGATCGAAGGGCGGCGGGTGGCGCTCGTCGACGACGTCATATCGAGCGGCGCATCGGTTCGGGCCGGGCTGAGCCTGTTGGCCTCGCAGGGCATCGTTCCGGTCGCGGTTGGAGCGGCCATGCTGCAGTCGCTGCGCTGGCGTGCTCTTCTGGCCGCGTTCGGTTCGGATTGGCCCGAGCGCGTCGAAGGTTGTTTCGCAACCCCGCTTCTCGAACGAGGGCCGGATGGCCTCTGGTACGGCCAGGCGGAGGGCTTTCGCCCGGCTGCGGAGAGGTTGTGAAAAGCATGCTCTGTAGGAGCGTTCCACGGGCCCGGTTCATCGAGGCACTGGACAGTTCCACGCTCGCCCCCGACTTCCTCTGTTGCGGGGGAGAGTGCCCGCAAACCCGTTCATTGAGAGCAGGTGTTGTTCCTTATCGCCTCCGGTGAGGGCCGTGTTGTTCGACCTTGAGCGCCTGTTCGGCCCACCGTCGCGCTGACTGGGCGTTGGTGTCAGTAGCGGCGCTGGACCGTCCGGATCGCTCAACAGCCGTGTTGCGGAGTGGCTCAGTTACTGAAGCAGGTCGCGCCGCCGCGACTCTTAATACATGCTGCCGGTCACAAGTGGGCTCGCCGTCCACTGCCGGTAAATTAGGGGGCCTCTACTGAGATTCGGTTAGCCGCTGTTGCGGATCACCGTTTTTGTCAGAGCTGCAACTGTCCGCAGCTCGGGGCGATAACGGATCTCGATGAGGTGGCGTGAGATACCGAACGGCAGAAGAGCAATGAGAATATGAAACAGCGAAAGCGCAAATTTCCGTGCTGGTGAGAAATACTCCCCAATAATAATCCGGACGAGCTTGGGGATTTGCCGATAGCGACCCATTCTACCGTTGATTGACGCAAGGATCATCTTCTTCTCGAGGTAGAAGAACGTTCGCTCCACATCGAGTTGCCGCGGTTTGGCATCGTTGGGCATAACTCTGTTGAGGTGCTCGATGAGATTCTTGAAGCGCTGCATGTGCTGTTCGATCTTGTCGGCGTCGATCGTGCGCCCTACGCCTGACATGTTGCGACCGTGGACACGGTAGAGCCCAAGTTCCTCCGGCAGGGATACGACCTCGCCGAAAAAGGGAGCCGCGAGGATGATAATCCCGTCGACCGCGTTGTCATATTCGGCGTCGTGCAGCAATTCGCAGAGATCGCGCCTGAACACATTCCCGGACGTTGGCGGGCTGATATAGGCGCCGGTTTTGCGTACACGCTCCCTGAGGTCACCGGTTGTGCGAAGCAGCTCGGGTTCCGGGACAGCCGAACCCAGGTGGTTGTTGTTGCCGTCGATGCGGCTCAGGCAGAATTGCAATTTGGCGATCGAGGGCTGCAGATGCGGGATGATCGCATCGAGCGCGCCCGGAGCAAGTTCATCGTCGGCATCGAGGAACAGCACGAACGGCGCCGTCGTCCGGTCGAGACCAAACGCGCAGGCTCGGCGCTGGCCACTGTTCTCGATCCGATAGGCAGTGACTCCCGTCTGGCCGATGACCTCCCAGGAGGCGTCAGTCGAGCCGTCGTCGACGACGATGAGTTCGCAGTCGCTGCGGCCCTGCGCGAGCACGCTGCGGACCGAACGGCCGACATATTCGGCGTAGTTGTAGCAATTGACGATCACCGCGAGCTTGAATGTGGAACCGGTCATGCGCCGCCCCGCTGAAGCCTTGAGCCTGGCGCTGTTCGAATTGCCGACATGGTATTCGCCACTGGCGGCAGGGCGCCCCTTGGCGCGGACATTGCAAGAGCCGTACCGCTAAGCATGCCAACCGGCGGCTTCGGGGCGATGGCGATCAAGAGAGCGATGTCGGACGAGAAGACCAGAGTCCTTTACATCGTGCCGCCGACGCGCTCCTTCGCCGGCATCGAGCGCGTCACCGACTCGATCTGCTCGGCATTGGCTATCCAGTATGAGCAGGATCTCGAGGTTTCCGTCCTCTACACTTCACCCTTCGAGCAGATCATCGGCCAGTCGCGGCCATACGACGTCATTCTGAGCTTCTCCAGCGGACGGCTCGACCTGCTGCGCCGGGTCCGTCGCACTGTTGCCGATGGGCAATTCGATCTCGTCGTCGTCCCGCAGGTCGAGCCGACAGCCGTGTTCTGGCTTTGCTGCCTCGGTATCCAACGCCGCTTCGTCCTCTATCTCCACGGCAATCCCAGGCTCGAGCGCCGCTCGTTCAAGGCGAGCCTGCTGTTCGAGGCGATGCGGTTCCTGGTCCTGCCGCAGCTGGCACGCGTCTTCGGCACGTCGCCGCGCCAGCTCGACGCCTTCCGGGCCGACTATCCGAGCAAGGTCGAATGTGTCTGGGTGCCCAATCCGGTGCGCTCGTTTGATATGGTGGTGCCTGCGCCGACGGACGCGGACCGTCCGGTCCGCTTCGTCACCGTTGGCCGCTTCGCCTATCAGAAGGGCTACGACATCCTGCTGCACGCGTTCGCCGCATTCTGCGAGAAGCGCGGGGGCGCAGAGCTCGTCCTGGTCGGCTATGGTGAGGAGGGGCCGACAATCCGTGCCCTGATCGACGAGCTCGGCCTCGCCGGGCGGGTCACGATCGAGCATTACCCGGACAGCCCGGCGCTCCCGCTTTCGCGCTGCGACATCTACCTCTCAGGCGCGCGCTGGGAAGGCTGGTCGCTCGCCATTTGCGAAGCGCTGCGCTTCGGCCTGCCGGTGGTCGCCTTCGATTGCGAATTCGGACCGAGCGACATCATTCGCGACGAGCGGATCGGCCGTCTCGTCGCGTTGGGAGATATGGCCGGCTTCGTCGCCGCAATGATCCACTATCATGACAACGTTGCGTCCGAGCGCCGCCATGCGCAGTACCGCGCCGACTACATCGACCGCTTCAGCCTCGACAAGGTCGTGCATGCCCATGCGCGAGCCTTGCTCGCCGCCGATGGGCGCGTCGGGCCGCAGACACATATTGCTGGGAACAGCTTGAGCATTGAACCCGCCTGAGCATCTTGAGGAGGCAGCGATTGCTGCTCACACCCGGCGATAGATGTCCTCGTAGCGGACGATGTCGTCCTCGCCGAGATACGAGCCGGACTGCACCTCGATGATCTCGAGCAGAATCTTGCCCGGGTTGGCCATCCGGTGAACGCAGCCGATCGGCAGGTAGATCGACTCGTTCTCGTGCACGAGAATGGTCTCGTCGTCGCGGGTCACCTCGGCAATACCGCGGACCACCACCCAGTGTTCGGCACGATGGTGATGACTTTGCAGGGACAGTTTCTGGCCGGGGTCGACGACGATGCGCTTGACCTGGAAGCGCGCGCCGAGATCGAGCGTCTGGTAATATCCCCATGGCCGATAGACCCTCCGGGAGCTGACGACGGAAGGGTGCCCATCGGCCTTGAGCCGTTCGAAGGCGCCTTTGACCTGCTCGGCGCGATCGCGCTTCGTCACCATCACCGCATCGTTTTCGACGATGACCACGGCATCCTCGACACCGACCAGCACCGTGAGCGGGCCGCTGCTCTGGACATAGCAGTTGCGACTGTCGACGAACTCGACATTGTGGCCGCCGGCGTTGCCGGACTCGTCTCGCGGCGAAGCCTCCCAGACACTCGACCAGCTCCCGACATCCGACCAGCCGAAGGAGGCAGGGACGACGCTGGCGAGATCGGTCTGCTCCATCACGGCATAGTCGATCGATTTGCGCGGCGCGGCGCCGAAGTGTTCAGCGTTCAAGCGATGGAAGCCGATATCCTCGTGCGCGTGCGCCACGGCCGCCGCTACAGCGCTCGCCATCGCCGGTTCGTGCTTGGATAACTCGGCCATGAAGCTGTCGGCGCGGAAAAGGAACATGCCGCTGTTCCAGAGATACCCCTCGTCGAGATAGCGCGCGGCCGTCGCCTCATCGGGCTTCTCGACAAAGCTCAACACCTTGCGGACGCCTTCGTTGCCCGGTTCCGGCCGGATATAGCCATAGCCGGTGGCAGGCTTGTCGGGAACGATGCCGAACGTGACGAGCCGACCCTGCGCCGCCCCGGATGTCGCGGTCTCGACGGCGCTGCGGAAAGCCGCGAGATCGCCGATCAGGTGGTCGGAGGCGAGCACGAGCACGAGGGCTTGCGGGTCGCGCTTCTGGACGAAGTTGACGGCGGCGGCGATTGCCGGGCCAGAATCGCGGCGGGCTGGCTCGAGCAGGATTTCACCGGTCATCCCGACCTGCTTTATCTGGCTGAGCACGAGGAAGCGGAAATCGTCGTGGGTCACGATCACCGGAGCGCCAAACAGTGGGTCCCGGATCCGGCCCAACGTCTGCTGGAACATCGATTCCTCGCCGAGCAGCGCGATGAACTGCTTCGGAAAGGCTTCGCGCGAGGCCGGCCAGAGGCGAGAGCCGGCGCCGCCGCACAGGACGATCGGAACGATCGTGCGGGCAGCGGCTGGTGCGGAAATCACGGCTGACGCTTGTGCGTGAGGATCGAGCTTCATGAGCTCCTCCCGGGCTGCCTGAGGCGCTCAATACCGATAACGAGCAGCAGGCCGGTACAGAGCCCGAAGGCCTTGACCCAGGCATCGTGAGGCGTGCCATGGCGCGTCGGCGCCCAGCCTTGGGCGAATTCGAGCGAGATGACTGCGGCGAGGCCGGCGGCGAAGATGAGCGGGCGCTGCCGTGGGTAGCCGATCGCGAAGGCAGCCGCTGCGGCGAGGAAGGCGAGGCTGCGTTCGATGTCTGGCATCAGCCAGGCGACGGATGGCCGCTGCTCGATTCCAGACAATGTCGCATAAATGATGACGAGCATCAGTACCCAGCCGGAGAAGCGGGAGAGATGCCGGATCACCGCCATCCGCGCCCGCATCAGACGCAGAAAACGGGAGAACCGTCCGCTCGAGCCGGCCCCGTCGCGCAATGCGCGGCCGATGCCTGAATCCTCGATCTGGGCGCGCCAGGCGGCGAGCATCGATCTTTGCGCCCGCAACTGCTCGATCCGGCGGAAAGCCGCCATCATCTGCGCCTCTGCTTCGACCAGCCTGGCCTCATCAGCCGGCTCACGATCGAAATAGATGCCGTCCTCATTGCCCATCAGCGCTGCCGCGCGCGTGCGGGCCTCGTCGAGCCGGCGTGACAGCCCGGCGAATTCACGTTCGATCCCGGCGAGAACCTGTTCGAGTTGCCGGTAGAGCGGTCCAAGCCTATCGAGATCCGTCTGTTGGTCTCGATGCGAAGCGCGAAACCGCGCCGGAAGCGTCATTGTCCCGTCTCCCATCGCAATGGTGGGCGGCGGTACGATGCGCGATCGCGCCAACCGCCTTTACGGGGTTGATCAGCAATTGATGTGCCAAACGATCGATTGCGCGGCAGATCAGCGCCGCTGGCGCGGTCCGACGATGTCGGGGATGCCGCGTGGCCGCGGCTCGCCGCCGGTCGCGACGCGCGACCTGAAGACGGTTGAGACGACGGCGAAAAGAGCGACAGTCGCGCTGCTGACAAGAGCGGTGGCGATCAACGCAACCAGCAAGCCGTGCGACCACATTAGCCAGAGGGTCAGTGCGCCGCTGGCGAATGCAGCCAGGAAGAAGACGATCAGCATCACTCGTGCTTTCGCGGCTCGCTATCAGCAATGACTATAGCGTCGCTCCGCGACCGAAGAAAGGCTTCAGGGGCGCAAGGGACACCCACAAGGCTGCGCCTCATGGGTTAAGGGTGCGCTAACGGCCTCCCGAGCTGGCAACGGTTTTGCTTGGGATTGTTAGAGTAGTCTGCAGTGGAGCGTTTCGTGAGGTTTCTCACCCTACTCGACCGTCTTGTTCCGCCCCTCGCTCAAGCCGCTGCGCGAGTGATCGCAATGCTGCTCACGGCGCTGTTCCTGCTACCTGCCGCAGGCCGTACCGGTCAGGCCTATGCGAATGAGTTCGAATATCGTGTCGCCGCGCAGGATCGGCTGAAGATCAAGGTGTCGGAATGGCGGCCGAATTCGCGCGAACTGTTCGAATGGTCGGCGCTCAGCGGCGAATTTGCCATCAGTTCGACTGGCATGCTCTCGCTGCCCGTCGTCGGCACCTTCTCGGTCGATGGCAAGGCGCCGGCCGAGATCGCAGCGTTGATCTCGGAGCGCCTGAAGGGCACGGCTGGACTCGTGAACGCGCCGGCTGCGGCCGTCGAGATCGCACAATACAGGCCGATTTATGTGGTCGGCGCCGTCGAGAGGCCGGGGGAGTACGCCTTTCGGCCGACGATGACGGCGCTGCAGGCGGTCGCCATCGCCGGTGGGGTGCAGCGCATGGAGCTGGCGTTGGGCCGTTTCGAGCGCGAGACGATTGTCGCAGAGGGCGAGATTCGCGTGCAACAAACACAGCTTCTTGCCCTGCGGATTCGCCGCGACAGACTTCTGGCAGAGGCGCGCAGGGCCGATGCGATCACTTTTTCGGAGGACGTCCGCCGCAGCCTGGATGACGGTGCCGCCCAAGCGATGCGCGAGGAAAGTGCCTTGTTCGACGCGCGCCGCAAAGCCGTCCGCTCACAACTCGATCTCCTGCAGCAATCACGCACCCTGCTTGAAGAAGAGCTACGGACCCTCGGCACCAAGGCCGTCACCCAGCAGCGCCAGCAGGATCTCATTCGGCGCGAGCTCAACAACATCAACAGCTTGATCAGCAAGGGGTTGGCGGTCAGTCCGCGCCAGCTTGCGGTCGAGCAGAACCTCGCGCAATCTGAGAGCCAGGCGCTTGACTTGGTGCTCGCTACGGCCCGGGCGAAGCAGGAGATCAGCCGCATCGAGCGGGCGTTAGCTGATCTTGAGAACCAGCGCGAGATCGATATCGGGCGCGAGCTGCGCGAAACCCAGCTTTCACTCAAGCAGACGGACGACCGGATCGCGGCGCTACGCGCACTCATCCATGAGTCAACCGCGCTCGCACCGCGGCTGCAAACCGAGCAGGAAAAGCAGCTCACGCGCATGCGTTTCAGTGTCCAACGGCGCCAGGGCGGCACCGTCCAGGAAATCGCCGTCGACGAGGCGTCGCCGATCCTGCCGGGCGACATCGTCAGGGTGG
Organism: Bosea sp. F3-2; assembly: GCF_008253865.1. Classification (NCBI taxonomy): domain Bacteria; kingdom Pseudomonadati; phylum Pseudomonadota; class Alphaproteobacteria; order Hyphomicrobiales; family Alloboseaceae; genus Allobosea; species Allobosea sp. F3-2. The sequence continues at coordinate 3,281,737 of NZ_CP042331.1, read as the reverse complement.
AGCGGGCGTCGCTGCAAGCGATCATCTCGTCGCTGCCGCCGTCCGGTGCGGCTGGCGCGCAGAACTAGGCCTGTCGCGGCAGGCCCGCAGTCGTCGCGCAATCTCTGTCCGGTTCAGGCCCTCGTTCGCGTAGAGGTTGCGCCATGCTGTCATTCGAACGGCCTGCCCGCATTTTTCTGGCCGACGAGCACCCGATCTTCCTCGTGGGTTTGCGGTCCTGCCTGGCTGAGCAATCCAATATCGACGTCGTCGGTGAGGTTCATTCGTCCGCCCATCTTGCGCAAGTCATCGACAAGACTGCTCCGGACGTCGCCGTCGTCAGCGAAAGTTTCAATGGCGTCTCCGTCGCTGAGAGCCTGCTGAACGATCTTCCATCGCAGCGAATCCTTATCCTCGCGGACGAACTCGACAATAGCCGGGCCCACCGGTTGCTTGCGCTGGGAGCACGTGGCTATTTCCTGAAGCAATCGCCCGGATCGGTCCTGTGCAAGGCGATCGCGACAATAATTCGCGGCGGCAGCTTCCTCGACGCCGCAGATGCGGTTCTGACGGAGGAAGGGGGGCGGCGCGGCTCGATCCTGACACAGAGGGAGCAAGAGGTTCTGCGATTGATTGCGCTAGGCTTCAGTATTCGCGAGGCGGCGGAGCGCATCGGAATCACGACGAAATCGGCGGAAACCTACAAGGCGCGCGCCAGCAATAAGCTGAGAATCGATAGTCGCCAGCAGATCGTGCAGTACGCCATCACCCGAGGATGGTTTCAGTAGCGCGATTCAAGAATTTAGGTTCTTGCCGATCGATCCAAGCATTCGCAGCGCCGCTCCAGCTGCGTCACCGCGCAGCCGGGCGCTGGCGTCTCTCGATGGCTCGTTCGCCGAGATGCCGCAGAAAGGGGCGGAATCATATAAAATTTGTCAGGTATTTTACTGACAACGTCCAGATTGTAATCAGCTCTAAACCACGCTGAACAAATATATTGCAGTGCACAATATGCTATTGTCATGTATTAATTTCAGGTTAATAATCTAATTAGATGCGATGTGTGCGCGGAGCGCTGCAATGAGCCGACTTCAGGACTCGCAGAAATTGCCGGCATCCTTTTCGCTGCCTCTGCGAATGCGGAGCGATGAATACAAGATGGCACAATTTGCGGTAAAAAGGACATTTGACCTTACGGCCGGCTTGGTTCTTATTTTCCTGCTCGCGCCCCTCATGCTGCTGATCGCCGCCTTGATCAGAGTAGGCGACGGTGGTCCCGCCCTCTTCCAACAGGCCAGGATCGGCCGCAGCGGCTCAAGTTTCCGTTGCTGGAAATTCCGCACCATGGCCTGCAATGCCGATGAGGCGCTCCAGCGCCTACTTGCCACCGATCTGGCCGCGGCGCAGGAATGGGCTGAAAGCCAGAAGCTCACGCGCGATCCGCGAGTCACGTCTGTCGGCGCCTTCCTGCGGCGATCGAGCCTCGACGAGCTGCCGCAGCTCTTCAACATCGTCGCCGGCGATATGAGCTTCGTAGGACCGCGTCCGATCGTAGCGGCGGAGCGCGAGCGCTATGGCGAGGCTTTCAGCCATTGCTTCTCGGTCCCGCCGGGGCTCACCGGCCTCTGGCAAATCAGCGGGCGCAGCGATTGCTCCTACGCAACTCGGATCTCGCTCGACAGTGAATACGCTTCGGAATGGCATCTCCTGCTCGACGCCAAGATCCTGGTCAGGACGGTGCCTGCGGTGCTGATGCAGCGCGGCAGTCGGTAGGGACTTTCCTACCGGCTGCGAGCCTGCCGAGCAAACTCGTGCCCAGACCAATTGAGTTCCATGGAGTTCTTCGGGCCATGAAAGTCGCGATCGTTCATTACTGGCTTGTCGGCATGCGCGGCGGCGAGAAGGTGATCGAGGCGCTGTGCCGGATGTATCCCGACGCGGACGTCTTCACGCATGTTTACGTGCCCGACGCAGTCTCAGACGAGATTCGGCGCCATAAGGTGACGACGAGCTTCATCGATCGGCTGCCGCGCTCGGCGAAGCTTTACCAGCGCTATCTGCCGCTGATGCCGTTGGCACTCGAACAACTCGACCTGCGCGGTTACGACCTGATCATCTCCAGCGAGTCCGGGCCAGCTAAGGGTATCGTGCCGCCGCCGGGCGCCATGCACATCTGCTATTGCCATTCGCCGATGCGCTACATCTGGAATATGTTCCACGAATACAGAGATCGTTCCGGGCCGATCACACGTCTGGTCATGCCGACACTGGCGCATTACATCCGCAATTGGGACAGTATCTCGGCCAATCGCGTCGATCATTTCGTCGCCAATTCCGAGACCGTCGCCGCCCGGCTGCACCGCTACTATCGCCGTGCCTCGACCGTGATCCACCCGCCGGTCGACGTCGACGCGTTCGAGGTACTGCCGAACGGCCTCGTCGAGGATTACTGCCTAATGGTTGGCGAGCTCGTTGGCTACAAGCGGCCCGAGCTCGCCGTCGAAGCCTTCAACCGCACCGGCCGGCGCCTGGTGGTGATCGGCGGTGGCGAGATGCTGGCAGAACTGCGCCGCATCGCCAAGCCGAACGTGAGCGTGCTCGGGTCTCAGCCTTTCAGCGTGCTGCGCTATCACTATTCGCGCTGCCGCGCCCTGATCTTCCCTGGCGAGGAGGATTTCGGGATCGTGCCAGTCGAAGCCATGGCGAGCGGGCGGCCGGTGATCGCCTTCCGCCGAGGCGGCGCGACAGAGACGGTTGTCGACGGGATGAGCGGCGTCTTCTTCGACGAACAGAGCGTCGATGCGCTCATCGCCGCGGAGGAGCGGGCACGGGCGATCAGCTGGCAGCCGCGCGAGATCGCGACCTATGCCCGCAACTTCTCGACCGCCGTCTTCGAGAAACAGATGGGACTTCATATCAACCAACTGCTCAAGCCGCTCGCCGGGACGATCTCGATGCCCATGCCGGCGCCACAGCCGCGCCCGGTCCTGGTCCAGAGCCTGGCTTGATTGGCGTGATCGAGGCCGGCCCTCAGCGATATCCGGGAAGAATTTGATGCAAACGATCTACCAGAGCGAAATCTATGCGGACCTGAACCCAAGCTGGCATGAAGAGGATTCGCCCTGGAAGGCGCGGCAGATTGAGACGATCCTGCGTAAGAACGCGATCGGCTTCGATAAGGCCTGCGAGGTCGGCTGCGGGACCGGCGAGATCCTATTCAACCTGGCGAAGTCCTTTCCGGCGGCGCGCTTCCACGGTTACGAGATCTCGCCGCACGCCTATCAACGCGCCAAATACAAGGAAACCGACAAAGTCAGCTTCTCGTTTGGCGATTTCACGGCGGAGGGCGCATCGGACTACGACCTGCTCGTGGTCGCCGACGTGATCGAGCATGTCGAGGACTACATCGCCTTCATCAAGGCGCTGCACGGCAAGGGCCGCTACAAGATCTTCCACATCCCGCTCGATCTTTCGGTCCAGTCGCTGCTGCGCGGCTGGCCAATCACCAAGCTGCGCGAGAACGTCGGTCACCTGCATTACTTCTTCAAGGAAACCGCGCTCGCGACCCTGGTCGATTGCGGCTACAAGGTCATCGATCACGCCTATACGGCGAGCCGGCTGGAGCTGCCGAACCAGGCGTTGAGCAGCCGATTGATGCGCCTGCCGCGCCGGCTCTGCTTCTCGCTCAACCCCGATCTGACGGTGCGCGTGCTCGGCGGTTATTCGCTGCTGGTGCTTGCCGAATGACCATGGCGGACGGGTACGACCAGAGCAGGGGCGGGCGGTCGCCGCCGCGGCGACAGGCGCTGGCGCCATGAGCATCGAGCCGATCGGCGCACTGACCATTCTGGTCGGCCTGATCTGCCTCATGCTCGGCACGGGCGCGCTCGTCCATGGGCTCGCGATTATGGCGGTCCTCGGGGCCGCGGCTGCCATGTTGATCGGCGCCGCTAACATCCAGCCTGGGCATGTAATGCTGGTCTTCCTGGCCTTCGGCACGCTGAGCCGGCGCCGCGAGGCCGCAGCAGCCATCCGCGCCGTGCACCCGAACGAGCCGGGCTTCTGGTTCGCCTGCCTCGTCGCCTATGGCGTCGCCAGTGCCTTTCTGATGCCGCGCGTGCTCGCTGGTGCGACCGAGATCATCCCGCTCGGCACCACGGCCTTCGACGACACCGGCTCGACCGTGCCGCTGACGCCGGTCTCCAGCAATGTCACGCAGAGCCTCTATCTTTTCACCACTCTGCTTGGCCTGATCACGATGACCGCGATCGCCGCGACGCGCGAGGGCTTCTCGGCCGTCCTCAACGCGCTTCTCGCCTGCTGCGTCGCCAACAGCGCCTTCGCCATCCTCGACATCGCGACCTATGCGACCGGCACCCAGGAACTGCTCGGCTTCATCCGCAACGCCCGCTACACGCTCCACACCGACTCCGAGATCGCCGGCATGAAGCGGATCGTCGGCTCGTATACGGAGGCCTCGGTCTTCGCGCGGTCGACACTCGGCGTGCTCGGCTTCACCGGCACCTTGTGGCTCTGCGGCGTGCGTTCGCGGCTTACCGGAACGATCACCGCGCTGTCGTTCGTCCTGGTCGTCCTGTCGACCTCTTCCACCGGGCTCGCCGGCGCGCCGGTGATGCTGCTTCTGCTCTACGCCTTCGCCTTCGTTCGGCTCATCCAGGGCAAAGCGGCGCGGCAGGCGGCCATGTTTGCCCTCGGCGCGCCGATCATCGGTCTGGCCGTCGTGCTGCTGCTCCTGCTCGACCCGGACGCGGCTGCGAAAGTCTACGGCTATGTCGATCTCGTCGTGCTGAACAAGGCGAGCTCCGATTCCGGCATCGAGCGCAGCTCCTGGAATGTCGTCTCATTCCAAAACTTCCTCGACAGCTGGGGGCTCGGCGTCGGGCTGGGGACTGCCCGTGCCTCGAGCTTTGCCGTCGCGCTGCTCGCGAGCGTCGGGATTCCCGGCGCTCTCTTCTATACGGTCTTCGTCTTCGAATGCTTCCTGCGCCCGCGCGGCCAGCCAGGCAGCCTGGAGGCCGACATCGCCGCTGCCGCGCGTAATGGTTACGCCGGTCTGCTCATCGGCGACCTACTCGTCGGCCCGATTATCGATCAGGGCTTCTTCTTCTGCATGCTGGCCGCGCTGGCCGCAGCGATCAGGCCGCGAGCCTCGAAAGCCGTCAAACCTCTCCCTTTGGTCGTCGGAGCGAGGCCATGACAGAAACCTTCGCAGTGAACGGCCGCTTCCTGTCGCAGGATATGACCGGCGTTCAGCGCTATGCGCGCAACGTGGTGACTGCCCTCGATGCGAGCCTCGCGGGGGCCGGCCGGAAGGCGACCTTGATTGCGCCGCAGGCCACCGACGCCATGGCGCTGCAGGCCATCGATACGGTCCATGGCGGGCGATTGAGCGGCTATGGCTGGGAGCAGATCGAGCTGCCGCGGCTCTGGGGAGGACGGCTGCTCAATCTCTGCAATACCGCACCGTTGATGAAGGGCGATCAGATCGTCTGCATCCACGACGCCAACGTCTTCACAGCGCCGGAGAGCTATGGCCGCGGCTTTCGGACCGCCTACAAGGCGTTGCAGCCGCTGCTGGCGCGCCGTAGCGCCCGGATCGCCACGGTCTCACACGCCTCGGCCCGGCAGCTGGCGCGCCACCTGCCGCTGCGCGCCGCCGATATCGCCGTGCTCCCGAACGGCCACGAGCATGCGCTCGCCTGGGATACGGCCAGGGCAGAGCGGGCTCCGGCGCTGCTGGCGGCGCGGGCCGATGCCGAGCGGCCATTCGTCCTCGCCTTGGGCTCGCGCGCGCGCCACAAGAACCTTGCCCTCCTCGTCGAGATCGCGCCGCGCCTGGCGGAACTCGGCATCGACGTCGTCATCGCCGGGGGCGGCAACGACATTTTCGCGCAGGAGCAACTGGCGCAAGCCGCCAATGTCAGCCTGTTGGGGCGGGTCAGCGACGATGATCTCGCCTTTTTGTTCGAACGCGCACTCTGTCTCGCCTTTCCGTCTCGGACCGAAGGGTTCGGCCTGCCTATCCTCGAGGCGATGGCACGGGGCTGTCCGGTCATCTCCTCCGACTGCGCCAGTATGCCGGAGGTCTGCGGCGATGCCGCGCTGCTCGCATCGCCCGCTGATCCGGTCGCCTGGGTCGGCCATATCAGAACACTGGCGGATTCGGCTGCCCTGCGGCAGGAGCTGAGCGAACGCGGCCGCGAGCGCCTGCCGCTGTTCTCCTGGCGCAACACCGCCGAGGGCTATCTGGATCTGGCGCAATCGCCGAAAGCGTACCGCGCTGTTCCGGCGCAACCCGCAGTTCCGGCTCCGCGCATCGCCGCCGTCATCGCCACCCGCGGCCGGCCGGAGGTCGTGACGGAGACGGTCCTGCATCTGCTCAAGCACCAGACGCTCAAGCCCGACAGCGTCATCGTCTCCTGCATCGATCCGGCCGATGCCGGCGGCCTGCAGGGCCGCAACGATGTCCTGGTACTGACCGGGCCGGCCGGGCTTGCGGCCCAGCGCAACACGGCTCTCGCGAATCTGCCGCCCGGCACTGAGTTCGTCACCTTCTTCGACGACGATTTCGTCGCCCATGGAGACTGGCTGGCGGCAGCCGCCCGGACCTTCCGCGACGAAGCCAGCATCGTCGCCTTCACCGGCCGGGTCCTCGCCGACGGCGTGACCGGACCGGGCATCGCGCTCGCGGAGGCGGCAAGGCTGGTCGCAGCCCCGCCACCGAGCGACTGGTCCTGGATCGAACCTTACAGCCCCTATGGCTGCAACATGGCCTTTCGCCTCGCCAGCATCGGCGACCTGCGTTTCGACGAGCGGCTCGTGCTCTATGGCTGGCTGGAGGACCGCGACTTCGCAGCGGCATTGGCGCGGCGCGGCGGTCGGCTGGTCAAGTCCGCCGATGCGATCGGAGTCCATATGGGCGTCAAGGGCGGTCGCATGGCCGGCGAGCGCTTCGGCTACTCGCAGATCGTCAACCCGCTCTACATGCTGCGCAAGGGCACGATGACGCTCGGCCAGGTGGCCGATCATCTCTTCCGCAACATTTCGAGCAATCTCGGTCGCTCACTGCGTCCCGAGCCGTTCATCGATCGACGCGGTCGCCTCAGGGGCAATCTGCTCGGGATCGCCGACATCCTGCGCGGCCGCATGCAGCCCGAGCGCGCCGCCGCCTTGCAGCCGAGGGGGAAATTTAGATGATGCTGGGAAAGCCGGGCGCATCCGGCGCGCCATTCCGGATCCTGCCCCTGCCGGATCCCCATACGTCGCAGGCAAATGATGGTCCGGTCGCCCTGCTACGCACGATCGGTACCGCTGGTCTGCGTCACAAGGGCAAACTGGCCGTCTGGGTCGCGCTCTGCCTCGGGGCGGCCTTCGCCTATGTTCGAACGACGCCGCCGACCTACACCGCGTCCGCGACCGTGCTGCTTGAGCCGCGGCGGCAGGGCCCGAGCGCGGCACGTGAGACAGCCGCACCGAGCTCGCTCGACCTGAACGCCGCCGACAGTGAACTGCAGGTGATCCGCTCGGAGCGCCTGTTGAGCACAGTGTTCGACGCACTCGCCCTGGGCGACCAATCGGAGCTGGGTCCCCGCCCGCCTGGACTGTTACAGACGCTGACCGGCCGTGCCGCAGCCGCCCTGCGCGGTATCTGGACCGCATTGACCGGCGCCGCGGCTCAGCCGGCGAACCAGGGCGCCGAAGCCTTGCTTCGCGTCGATCCGCGGCGCAACGCTTTCGAGAATTTCGCGCGGCGCTTCTCGGCGCGGCGGGTTGGCCAGTCCTATGTGCTCGAGATCGCCTACTCCTCGGCCGATCCGGAGCTGCCGGCGCGCGTCGCCAATGCGGCCGCCTCCGCCTACCTGCTGCAGTCGGTCGCGTTCAAGGCTGATGCCGCCCGCAGCGGCGCCGAATTCCTGCAGGGCAGGCTGGATGCCCTCGCAGCTCAGGTCCGGGCCGCCAATGCCGCCGTCCGCGGCGGCGCGCTGCCGGCGCAGCCGATCCCGGACGCGGATGCGCGGATCATCGGCGCGGCTCAGGCGCCGCTCGGCCCTTCGGCTCCGCATGGCAGCCTAATCATGGCATTCGCCGGCGTCTTCGGCCTGCTCACCGGCGTGTTCGTCGCGGCGCTCGTGTCGGTCTTCGATCGCCGCGTCCGCAGTCCGCAGGACCTGGCACGCGAGACGGGCCTGTCCTGCCTCGTCGTCGTTCCCGAGGCAGGTGGACAGCGCGGGAAGGCGCGCATCTCTGCCTCGGACAGCGCGAAGCTGGTGACGCGCGAGCACGCCGACTCCTTCGCGGCAGCGATCCGGGATCTGGGAACGGCGATCGAGATTGCCTGGGCCGCAAGTCGTTCCGAAGGCCGCCCGGTCGTGGCGATCGGCTCTTGGCGTCGGGGCGCTGGCGCCGCGCTGCTGACGATGAACCTCGCGCAGCTGCTCAATCATCGTGGCCGGCAGGTCAGCGTCTTCAGCGCTGATGCGTCCCCGGCGCGCGGCGAGGACGGCGGCCCCGCCGGACCGTCGCTGACCGACGTAATCGCTTCCAGCAGCGCGGTGCAGGCAGCCTATGCCAATGTCGACGGGGTGCGCCTGATTCCGATCCGCTCGGCGACGCCACAGCTCAACCGCTTCGTCGATTTCCGCGATCCGCGCGCGGCGCTTGTCATCTCGGAGGCAAGGCAGCGCGGCGAGGTGCTGATCGACCTGCCGCCGCTCGGCGAACCCTCCGATGCGGTCGCGCTTGCGACCCATGCCGACATCGTCGTCCTCGTCGGCGCCGAGGGTAAGACGACCTATGACGAATTGAACGATGCGCTCGCAGTCCTTCAGCGCGCCGGCGTCACCGTCATCGGCGCCGCGATCAATCGCGGGAGGTCATGATTCTCAGCTGGAAGCGCCGCGCACGTCGCGGCGCCCGATCGTGAGCCCCCTCAACCATCTGCGCAATTGACCGAGCAGGCCAAGGAACGGTCGCTCGAGCCAGCGTTCGGCGGCGTGCGCCATGGCGAACATCAGGACGATGCTTGCTGGCAGGAGGAAGGCAAACGCTAGGCCATGCTGGCTCGTACGCAGATATGCCTCGGCCACGATCGTATAGATGAATGACACGTGGGTCAGATAGAGCGGGAAGGAGATCGCGCCGAGATATCGGCCGATCCGGCCCGAGAGAGCGTCGATCAGCCAAGGCGAGCGAAGGCAGCCGTAGACGATCAGCATCGCGGCGATCGGGTAGAGGAGCCCGCCCTTCCTTTCAGGCTTCAAGGCTTCCGGCAGCGAGTCCAGGCCTAACAGACGTGCCGCATCACCGCTCTGCGAGCCGATGAGGAGACCGAGCAGCATCGCGAGTATCGGTAGGGTCGAGGGTAGTCGCCCCGCCTTCCAGGCCTCGCGCAGGATGATGCCGAGCGGGAAACAGACATAGTCGTAGCGTCGCAGCGCGATGAAGATCACGGCGCTGCCGATCGCGATTGCGAGCCGGAACCGGGGCCTCGCGAAAGCGCAGGCCGCGAAGCACAGGATCGAGCCGAGCAGCTCGGGCCGCATCGTCCACAGGACGTTGTTGAAGAACGAGCCGCCGCTCAGGAAAATCCCGGCCATGCCGTTGTAGATCGCGGCCGCGGGGCCGGGGATCGTCCCCTGGTAGGTCCAGCCGAGCCAGCGGCTGCCGGTGAGCGCGGCGAGCTCCGTCGCGGAGGTCGGGAAAGCGCTCAGCAAAAGCCAGGCCGCGAGGGTGCTGGCCGTTGCCGGGACTGCGAGCCGCAGATAGCGGATGGTGACGTCGATCCAGATCGGGTCGGATTTGCGCAGCGTCGCATTGGTCACGACGAAGCCGCTCAGGATGAAGAACACCGAGACCGCGAAGGTTCCGTTCCAGAGAACCGCGAAGGGTGTATAGGCGAGCCAGTGCGCGCCGGGCTGTTGCTCTGGCACGAGCCATGGCGTCAGGGCCGACATCAGGTGGAAGATCACGACCGCGACCGCCGCGACGCCGCGGAGCCCGTCGAGATGGTCAAGTCTTTGGGTCACGAGCCTTCCCCAACCTTGTCGGCGGCGATCCGCGGTCGCCACCAGCGATCGGAGAGCTCCAGACGCCCGGCGCCGATGGCGAGCCATATGCCGCAGGCGAGCAGGGTCGCACCGTAGGACAGCGCGCCGAGGGCCGCGGCGATGGCGAGCTCGGCCGGGGCCGGCAGGTGCCATGGGGCGAGGGTGCTGCGCAGACCGAGGACGCCAGCCGTCATGACCGCCCCTGCAACGGCGATCTTCCAGAGGTTGAGGAGCTGCTCGGCGATGCCGATCGCGAGCAGGCCGCGGAGCCAGCGCAGGAAGAAGACTGCCATGATCGCGGCCGCGACCAGACGAGCGGCCGCCATGCCGATGGCGCCCGCTTGCAGGAAGCCGATGACGACGGCGGGAGAGCGAATGGCGAGATCGTAGAGATTGAGTCGGAAGATCACCTCTGGCCGGCCGAGCGCCAGGCTCAGCGAGTACAGCGTCTGGAAATAGGGCGTCGCCATCACCGAGAGCGAGAGCAGACTGAGCAGCCAGCCGGCGCCATGCCATTTCGGGCCGAGCAGGACCTCGACGATCAAATCCGAGGTCAGGGCTATCCCCAGGCTGCAAGGCACCGAAGCGAGCATGCTGAAGCGCGCCGCCTTCAGGAAGGCGAGCCTCAGGCGCTGGTCCTCCCCCTGGATCCGGGCGAAGGCGGCCATGATCGGCTGCAGCGCCGGCCCGATCAGGCTCTGGGTGGGCATCACCGACAGGTCGGCCGCGACCGCATATCGCCCCAGAACCTCCTTGCTGCCGCCGAGCCCGAGCAGGATGCGATCGAATTGCCAGTTCACTGCGGAGACGAGCTGGGCGCAGGTGAACCAGCCGACGAAACTGGCGAAATCCCTCTGGCGGGAGAGGGACAGAGCCGGGCGGTAGGGCGCAAGCAGATAGGAGATGGCGCAGCCGAAGACGGGGGCGGCGACGAAGTTGACGACGAGAGCCCAGTAGCCGCCGCCGAGCAGGAGCGTCGCGATGGCGAGGCAGAAGGCAGCGAGCTTGCCGCCGGTCTCCAGGAGGAAATTGCGCAGGAAGCCGAGCTCGCGGATGAACAGGACGAGGCCGGGACTGGCGAGGCCGCGCGCGATCGGCGCGAAAGCGAGCGCGAGAATCACCGGGGCGAGTTGCGGGTCGCCGTTGATCCAGGAGAACGGCCAAGCCACGGCGAGCAGCAAAAGCGCAATTGCGAGACCGCGCAGGGCACCGAGGGTGAAGCCGGTGTCGAGATGGGCCTTGTCGACATGTGGCAGTCGGACCAGCGCCTGCGTCACCGGGATCTCAAGCACCATGTCGACGATCGCCACGCAGGACATGGCGAGCGCCGTCAGGCCGAAATCCGCCGGCGTCAGCATCCGCGCCATGATCAGCAGCGTGAAGAAATCGATGAACCGGCCGAGGAAACGCGAAGCGACCAGCCAGCCGGCGCCCTGGAACGCCTTCATCGCCAGCATGGCGATCCGCCCTTGCATCCGGCCGGCACGCGCATGCGCAAGGTTCGGTCCACGGCGACTATTCCGAAAGCCACCTGGCTCACACGGCTTCCCATCAGCGATGGAAGCCGGCGGAGAGCCCGCGCAGCGCGTGGAAGGCCTCGACCGCCGTGAGCAGCGGCAGGCGCGAGCGCGGAAAGGCACGCACGATCGCGCCCTCACGCCAGAGCTGGCTGCGGATCGAAGCCAGGCGGGATAGCGGGCCACCGGGCAATGCGCCGCTATCTCCGACGGTGCCGGACCGGCCGAAATCGACCGAGCGCTCGCCGATCGCCAGTGCGGTAAGATCGGCCTCGACCGGCCGGGTTATGGCCTGCCTGAGCCGCGGCCAGGCACGGGCCGCATCAACCATAATCGCCGTTCCGCCACGGACCCCGTCGATATAGGCGAGCGCCCCGGCCAGCAGCGGGTTGCCGATGGCGGGATCGACCGCGCCAAAGGTAATGTCGCCGGCATTGCAGGTGACTTCGCCACCCGCGTTCTCCGCAAAGGAACGCACCGACGGGATCGCCGGCTCGAACAGGCTTTCGATCAATTGCCAGTAGCGCAGCACCGTCGAGCGGACCGCGAAGGGGCTGTAGCGGTTGCGTTCGACGGCGAGCCCGACGACGCGCGGGAAATGGTCCTCGCTGAGGCCCTTATAGTTGCAGCGCGCAAGCTGGATGGTCTCGAAGCTCAGATCCGGCAGCCCGGCCGCGAGCAGGCGCTGCGTGCTGCCGTAGAGTCCCGTGTCGCTCAGGATGATCCGCCCTGCGCCGCCGCTGGATGCGGCAAGATGGCGCCGGAAGAGTGTGTTCTGCCGATCGATGTCGGCCAGGATTTCTTCCCCCGCAGACCTGTCGAGCATGGCGAAGAAGCGATCGGGCGCGAATGGCTCGTCCCAGCATTGGAGAAGTTGGTAGCGTTGGCCGCCCAAGGCGGCTGCGACATCGGCGAAGCTGTGGCCGTGGAATTCGCGCCCGAGCTCGTCGAGCGCCGCTCCGCTGCGGGCCATGACGGCCGCTCTGGCCGCGACCAGTCGCGAGATCATCAAATTTTCGCGCGGCAGCGCGAGGGGCAGGCTCAACCGTTCGGCGATGCGTTCGAACGCTGCCCGGATCCCGAGCCCCCCTCGTGCACAGAATAGCAGAGCCGCGTCTCCCCGCTTGCCGGCTTCCGCGGCGTAGAGCCAGATCGCCAGGCAGAACTCGGCCACGATCGGCCCGAGTACCTCGCGCCCGAACGCATGGGGATCGCGGACCTGTTCCGCGGGAGGGGGCGCATCAGCCGGCCGCCTGCGGATGATGCGCCCCAGTTCACTTGCGCCGCCATGAAGGCGCGACAGTCGGCGCCGGAGCTTCGGACGCGGAACGAAGAGTGTGCGAAGGCCGAGTGCCGACGGCACGGCGTGGTCAGCGAGCCGATCGTCACCGACATGTAAGGTGCGGCGGGCATCGATCCCTTCTGCTGCGAGGACTGCATCGAAGAGGCCGCCGCGCCGCTTGGTCAGGCCGATATCGGCGCTGGAATAGATCCGATCGAGCAGATCGGGGCCATGGACATGGGTAACCAACGCTTCGAGTATCGAGTTTGGGAGCCCAATGTCGCTGATCGCGATGACACGCCGGCCTTCGGCGCGGCAACGGCGTAGCAGCGCTGCGAGTTGCAGGTTTGGCCGCAGCGACTCCTTTTCGATCGCGAGCTCAATCGCGAGCCGCGCCTCGCATAGCGCCTCCATCCGTTCTTTGGGCACCCCGAGAATGGCGAGCTGGCGCCGGATAACGTCTCGTAGCACGACCTCGCCATCTTGCCCGGTCATATCGAGGGCCCGATAGGCCAGGCGCTGCGCCTCCAGACGCGCCTCGACCAGCCAGTCATCCGAAGCCGGCAGGCCCTGTTCAGCCAGCCTTCGAGCGAACATGCGCTCGCCGGCGACGATACGGGCGCGCTCCGAGCGGAGCGTACGCAACAGCAACGTATCGAACAGGTCTGTCGAGACCAGATCGACCTCCTCCAACAGCGCCGCCTCGTTCGGGTGTGGCCAGCCCGGCATGATACGCTCCGTGCTCAGACGCAATGATTGAGACCGCAGCGACGACGCTGACGGTTGCATGCGGAAAAGCATGCCTTACGCAGATGAAGCAGGGACTGTGCCAGTCTAGGAAAGGCGCCTTTGGCGGGCCTTAGGCCCGATTGCTCAATCAGATCGCATTCGCCGCGCGATTGAGCAGGAAAAAGACCAATGTGCCGGCGAGTATTGCTTCCGGATGACCTTAGGGACGACTAGCCTCCTGACATGTCCGATCACTGAGGTTCGGCGATGGAAGAGGTGATCCCGCGGATTGACGATGCCGACAAGGCGGCCCCCGAGCGCTACGACGCCATCGTTCTTGGGGCGGGCGTCTCCGGCCTGGTTTCGGCCTCGGTACTCGCCCAGCAGGGCTATAGGCGGATCGTCGTCGTCGAAGAATATGCACATATAGGGGGCAACCACATTGATTGGTCGTCAGGGGGGTACACCTTTGACATCGGTAGCCTGATCTTCCAGGACGACTCGCCGCTATTGCAGCATTTTCCGGATTTGCTGCCACTCTACGTGCCGATCCGGCCGCGCTGGGCGAGGCTGAATCCGCAACGGCTGATCACGGCCTATCCGATTTCGCTGAAGGATGACATCCTTCGCGCCGGACCGGTTGAGTTCGCTCGCATCCTGACATCGGCGGCCTATGCCCGCCTTTTCAAGCGGCGTATGCGCAACGCCCGCGAGTTCGCCCGCCATTGGATCGGGGCTCGGCTGCTGCACCGATCGGGCCTCGACGCCTACATGACCCGCTTCTACGGCATCGCCTCCGATCAGATCGGCATCCAGTTGGCGCGCAAGCGCATGCAATGGATCGCTGAGCATGCTTCGCTGCGCGCCATGCTCGGTCGCCTGCGTCGGACGAAGCCGCCGGCACCGACCAATCGCCAGTTGGCGCGCCCGCGCGAAGGCTTTGCAGCGCTATACGCTGCCGCTGCCGCGGCATTGTCTGCCCGTGGCGTCCGTTTCCTGACCGGAGCAAAGCTCGACCGGATCGAGAAGCTGGACAACCATTTCATCCTTTTTCACGAGAGCGGGGCGATGGTCGCGGACCGCATCGTCTCGACGATTCCGATCCCGCGCGTGCAGGCGCTCTGCAAACTGCCGGTCTCGCATGAACTCGAGACGATCACGCTTTTGGCGCTCTATTTCAGCTTTGAGGGCGCGCGCGGCTTCAACGAGGAGATCATCTACAATTTCTCCTATGGCGGCGCCTGGAAGCGCTTGACGATGTATTCCGACTTCTACGGCCGGGCGCAGGGGCGCGAGTATTTCGGCGTCGAGGTGATCGCCAACCATATCGGCAAGTCGGTCGCCCGGGCCGAGGCGGATTTCCGTGCCCATGTCGCGGCGAACGGGCTCTTCTCCGGCGATCTCAGGCTCGAAGGCAGTCAGTTCCTCGACAACGCCTATCCGATCTATCGCAACGGAGCCGACGAGAGTGCTGCCGAGGCAGTCAAGGCCCTGAAGGCCTTCGGGATCGAATCCTTCGGACGCCAGGGCGGCTTCAACTATCAGCCGACGGCGCGCGTCTCGACGATAGAGGCTGAAGCGTCGCTGCGGCGCGCTCCCACCGTCCCGGCACGGTAAATGCTAGGCCTTTGCACCCGGCCGCGAGCGCCAGCGAGTTGGGGTGCGAGCATCGTGATGGGCCCATGCGTATCCTCCACCTGCTAAATCATACGACCCAATCGAATGGCCATGTCCACGCTGCCGTCGACCTTGCCTGCGAGCAAAGCAAGCTCGGCCATGCCGTCGCGGTTGCCAGCGGCGGAGGTGATTTCGATGCGCTGCTCTCCCGCAACGGTGTCGAGATTTTCACGATCGACCATCGGCGCAAAGCGGCGACGCTGCTGAGGTCAGCCTGGGCGCTGCGGCGGCTGGTCGGAGCCTTCAGCGCCGACATCGTCCATGCCCATATGATGACGAGCGCTGTGCTGGCCTGGCCCGTCTGCAAGCTGGTGGGCATCCCGCTGGTCGCGACCGTTCACAACGAGTTCGAGAAGAGCGCGATTCTCATGGGGCTTGGCACGCGCGTTATCGCGGTCAGCGCAGCGGTCGGCTCTTCTATGCGACGGCGCGGCATTCCGGCGGCGAAACTGCGCGTCATCCTGAATGGCACAATCGGCTCGGCCCGTCTGGCGAGTCGCGAAACGACGCCGATCGCACTGGCCTCGCCGAGTCTCCTCTTCGTCGGGGGGCTTCACCCGCGCAAGGGATTGGCCGATCTCTTTGCTGCGTTCGAGCTGGTCCATCATCGACATCCGCAAGCACGCCTGCATATCGTCGGCGACGGGCCCTTTGCGGAGGGTTACCGCGACTTGGTCGCCGGACTTTCCTGCCGTGAGGCTGTGCGCTTTGAAGGCAGCAAATCCGATCCCTTTCCCTGGATGCTCGGCGCCGACATTTTTGTGCTGCCCTCCCATGCCGACCCCGCGCCACTTGTCCTGTCGGAGGCTCGGGAGGCGGGTTGCGCCGTCGTGGCGACGCATGTCGACGGCATTCCCGAATTACTCGAGGGCGGGGAGGCTGGCGTGCTGGTGCCGGCCCGCGACCCCGATGCGCTTGCCGCCGCCCTGTCCGGACTGATCGCGGCTCCGGATGCGATTAACCATTGGCGAGACCGAAGCCAACACCGGATCGATCGTCTCAGGATCGCCCGCGTCGCTCGCGAGACGCTCGATGTCTACGACGAGGCGCTCTCACAATTCGGCCGCAAGGCCAGGTCGGCGCTGCCCCGCACGAGTTGAATACGTTGGAGCCGCCGCAGACACTCCTTCCCCTCATACGGAGAAGAGCGATGCCCATCATGCCATCCCGCCGGACGCTTCTGCGCGGAGCCGCGGCTCTCGCGACAGCGACAGGCGCGAGGTCCACGTTGGTTGACGCACAGCAGGATGCACCGGACCCGACGGTCGGCCGCACGCTCGTCTTCGATGAATCCTTCGCCAGCCTCGATCCGACCATATGGCAGGCCGGCCCGAAGGCGACCACCCATGAGCCCGGCTTCTACGGTCGCTCGGCCTTCAGCCGGCGCGGCGGCGAGGAGGGATTTGATCCCTATGCGATCGTCGCTGATCCGCTGGCGTCCGGAGGGCACGCCCTGCAGATTTCTGCTCGGTATCTCGGGCGACCGATGAATGTGCCGGCCTATTACGGCAACGCGCTGCCGGAATTTCAGTGGATATCCGGCAATCTCCAGACGGCGCGCCGGGACGGAACGATCCTGAGAGGTTGGCGCAACGGTTACTTTGAGGCTCGGATGCGGTTTCCGGCTCATCCGCTGAGTTTCCCTGCCTTCTGGCTGATGAACAGCCGCAGCATCCTCTTCCCTCAGACCAGCGTCGAGATCGACATCGTCGAGCACAAGGGTTGGGAGCGCAGCCTCTACGGCGCCTATCTGCACGAGTGGGGCCAGCCGGGCGAGCGACACGAGGGGGTCGGCGTCCCCACGGATGTCGATCTGACCAGCGGCTATTTCCGCTTTGGCGGGCTGATCGATGGCGATCGCTGCGTACTCTATTTCGAGCGCAAGCCGATCCGCGATCCGAAGACCGGCCGCGTGCTTGACTGGCGCATCGGGCGCGCGGGTGAACTCGATGCGCAAGGAGATGCCTTCTGGCTTCTGATCACGCTCGCATTGCGATCCGACGTCCCGTTTCCGCAACCGCTCAGACCGGAGGACAGAGAGGTTCGGCTGAGGGTCGACTATGTCCGCGTCTACGGCAGATAGCTGCATCGCCTGGACTACCGGACGCCTTCCGACAAGGCCTGTAAGGTTGGTCGATGAGTCCTGTGTTTGGCACGGGTCTTGCCGTGGAAAGTTCTGCGATGGGCGATAAAGTGTTCTTTACCATTTCAGAAATCACGGAGGAGTTGGGCATCACGCTACGTACTGCTCGCTTCTATGAACAGCGAGGCTTGCTGCGACCCGCACGGCTGGGGAAAAACCGAACCTACAGCAAAGCCGACCGTGAGCGCCTCAAAGAGATTGTTATCCTGCGGAAGCTGGGCTTTACGATCGCCGAGATAAAGGGCAGCAAATTCGACCTTGCCAAATTCAAGCAGCAACTCGCTTTTGCGCGCCAGCAACGTGCTGAAATTGATGAAATCATCGTGCAGATCCAGCGCAAGATCGATGAGCTTGTAGAAGCAAAGGAGAGATCTGAGGCTGCTTAATGGCTTATGCCCCGTTGATGTCGTGATGCCGGCTCCAAAATGGTTTGAGAGGCTGGTGTCAGGATGTGTTCAGTCCCGAGATCAAGTGGGCGGGATCGCGCCTGAAGCGTTCGGGCTCGGGCTCATCTTCGAGGGGCAGCGTCAACAGCGCCAGAACGGATCGGGTACGGCAATTGCGCACTCTGTCGACTGGCCTGCCTCCCCGGAGAGGTAGCCGCGAAGCTGCGGCAGGTCGACGTGCCGTTGTCCAAGGGGCGCTGGATCACCTTGGCTGAATTTTCAATGGCACCTGTCGGTTGTCGTTCGCCAGCAGATGCACCTCTGAAGGTTGGCCCCGCAGAAGGGGTACGGCGAGACCTTGGATTCGCCGTCAGGGGAAGGCTTTCACCTCAATCCCGCGTTGCCGCACGTCGCCTGCGCGGCTTTGCCTCCGAACCGCTTCCCGGCGCGGGCCCGGCGACGTCCTGTCCGACCTGCTGCGTGCATTCGACCAGAAGCGCGGTGCTGCGCGTGAGGAAGTCGATGACAATCTCAAGGGCCGCATCATCGTAAGTCGACCATAGCGCAGACATCGCGCGTTGCCGGGGCAAATAGGCCGCTTCGATCGGCGCCGAGACCGTCCGATTGAGGCAGACGCAGGTGCGACGCCCATCGTTCGGGTCGCGCTCTCGAACGATGAGCTGACGCTTCTCGAGGCGGTCAAGCAACGCGGTGATCGATCCCGAGGTCAGTCCCGTTGCCTTGATGATGTCGCCGGCCGAGACCGACTTGCGAACGAAGATGAGGTCCAGTACCTCCAGATCGGTCGGGTGGAGCTGGAAGTGCTTCGCCATGACCGCGCTGGCCAGCACGCTCTGCGCGCCGAGTTGGCGCACGGCGAGACCCACGTTGTGGACCAGCGTTCCCTTTTCGACGTTCGACATAGGATCTGTTACCGCGCGATCGATGCGGCGAACGCCATGGCGACGCCGGCGACCGTGATCAGGTCCAGCGGCATCCGCAGGCGGCTGCGCGACACCCACGATTTCGACTCGGCGAGCGAGACGGTTCCGAGTTCGGACCGCTCGAAGGCGAGGGCCTTGGGAATGAAGTCGAAGGCCGACCAGATGCGCATCGCGGCGTGGCTCGCGAACGCCACGAGGAGCCAGGTCCGGACCGCTGGCGTCGACCATGCGACGATCAGCGACGCGATCAGCAGCAGTTCGAATTGGACGTGGATCGCAATCCAGAAGCGCTTGCGCGAGATCCCGCCCGACGCAGGATGCACGATGTCCGGCCGCTGCGGCCACACAGGATTGATGACGGTCATCTCGTAGATGCCGCCGCCGACGCCGAGCGCTGCCGACAGCGCCGTCATTCCCAGCAGGATTTCCAAAGGTCACGCTCCCCGTTGATGATGAGGCGGCGCCTTTGCCGCAATTTATCTTGATGATCAAGGTAAATTTGCGCAAGTGTTGCTGCCGGCTTTCCGGGGGGCGATCGAGTTCAGAAACTCCTACGAAAGCCATCGCCGCCTGATCTCCACTGACTGCCGGCGCGCGTCATCGCTGCATGCGCAAAGGCGGCCGTCATCGGCACTGACGCAATCGCGTTTTCACACGACCTCGGTCGCGAGCCGACCTTCGTCGGCCCGGTCGGAATGTCCGATTCCGGGTAGCCAGCCAACTTCCGCTTCTCTAATCGGGCATGAGTGTCAAGCTCAGGTTTGATCTGCACTGGCCTTATCGTTCACGCGGGTCACGCTTCTCTTCGCAGTCTGATGGCTCCTTCCAAGCGGAGCCGTTGCACGCATGCATGGGATCAGGGTCTGGCGAGCCTCGCTTTTGGACGCGCTCGCAGCGCAGCAGAAGTTTGCGGCTTCATCCATCCCGTCGTCCGCGTGGGACGATCCGGCCGGGATCGGTTCGTTAGTTTCGAGTTAGCTCATGCCACAGCCTCCGATCCCACCTCAGTCGCTGCCGATCCGTGCCAGGAGCAGTCTTGGGTTGGCGCCCGGGAGCGGACTCTGCGAGCGTGGAAGCCGCATGACCGAAACCAACCTACAGACGACGCTCACACGGTGCCGCCTGTGACGGCTTTGAATTCAAGGTGATCCTCGATCCCGTATATGCCGTACTCCCGACCAATCCCCGACTGCTTGAAGCCGCCGAAAGGAGCCATCGGTTCGTGTGCCATCCCGTTGATAGCGACGCGCCCGGCGTCGAGCCGCCCGGCAATGGCGCGCGCGCGAGCGATATCGTTGCCGAGGATGTAGGCGTGCAGGCCATAGGGTGTATCGTTGGCAATGCGGATCGCGTCTTCATCGTCATCATAGGCGATGATGCACAGCACCGGGCCGAAAACTTCCTCACGTGCGATCGTCATGTCGTTGGTAACGTCGGCGAAAACGGTCGGACGCGCGAAGTATCCTCGGTCGAACTCCGGCGGTCGCCCCTCACCGCCGATCACGGGGCGAGCCCCCTCGACGATGCCCAGCGAAATGTACCGCAGCACGCGTTCGAACTGTCGACGATTGACAAGGGGGCCGAGGGTCGTCCGAGGGTCGCGGGGATCTCCTTGCACGACCGTTCGCGCGGCATCGGGGATAGCCCTACAGAATTCATCCAGGTGGTCACGCCGCACGAGAATGCGAGTGCCTGCGATGCAGGCTTGGCCGTTGTTGGCGAAGCCGATGGCGAGTGCCTGGCGCGCCGCCTCAGCTAAGTCGGCGTCGTCCATGACAATCGTGGGAGCCTTGCCTCCCAATTCTAGGGTGACCCGCTGCATCCATTTCGCGCTTCCTTGCAGGATCGTCTTGCCGACCGCGGTCGAGCCCGTGAACGAGATTTTACGCACGTCGGGACTTGCGGTTAGTGCCGTGCCGACCTCGCTGCCCAACCCCACTACGATATTGACCACGCCCGCCGGCACACCGGCTGCATGCAGGCATTGCGCGAAAAGGTCGACCTGCCACGGGCTGAACTCGCTGGGTTTGACCACGACTGGGCAACCCGCGGCCAGCGCGCCGGCCATCTTGACGCTGATCGAGTTGTACACACTGTTCCAGGGGACGATGTGCAGGGCCACTCCGGCCGCCTGGGCGAGCACTTCGGCTCCGTTGGTGCGACGGATGAAGGGGAAGTCCTTCAGCAGATTCGCCGCGATGCGAAAGTTGGTGGCGGCGAGACCGGCACGCCACCTGGCCTGCGCAATCGGCCCCCCATATTCGACGATGGTCGCCTCGGTCAGCTCGTCCGCGCGCGCCTCCACCGCATCGGCCATAGAGTTGAGCAGGTCGATGCGCTCTGTTCGGCTCGATGCCGACCACCCCGGCAATGCACGGCTCGCGCTTTCGACGGCAAGTCGAGCATCCTCAGCATTGGCCAGGACCAGAATACCGGACTGTTCCTCGGTCGTCGGGTCAAAGAGAGGCATTTCCTCGCGGCCCACGGTGCTTCGGAAAGCTCCGCTGATGTAAGTCTGATCGTACTTGCGCATTTGGGTCTCCTCGTCTCGGTTGCCAGGCGCACCGAGCAGCCGAACCAGCCCACAGAGACGGGGCAGACTGAACCCTTCGGTTTGTCTCGCCACAGCCGTCTCAAACCCGAGCCTGCGCGTGTCCTAGCGAAATTGCTCGTTAGCGCCTGCTAGAGCCTGTCAGGCGTGAAAGGGAGTGCCAGGCTCAACAGGGAGGCGTGTCGGCGCATGCGCCGACAAAGTACTGCAACTCGGCGCAGGATCAATTTTCCGCAACCAGACCGTCGAGATCTACGGCGATCCGACTCTCCCACGCGCGCGAACCCTGCTCTCGAGCAAGAATAAGGGCTTCCTTCAGAAGAGCCTCACAGGCGGCAATGTCGCCGTCGGCGCGGCAAACAATCTCAGCTTTCACACGAAGTAGCTCCGGCAATGCGAACCGCTCGCCGTTGCCATGACATCGAGCGATCGTCACTTCGATCAATTCGCGCGCTTCAGAGTAACGAGCGCCCTGCATCAGGCCGCGCGCCAGCGCGAGGGAAAAGGATGTGGTCAGCAGCTCATAGCGAATGGCGCGCAGACGGGACAAGCTTTCCTCGATCGCGCCCAGTGCTTCACCGAGCGCCCCCTGCTGGAGCGCCAGTTCCCCGCGAAATCCGCCGGCTGCCGCGATGTAGGGACCAAATGCGTTGACCTCAGCGCACTCCGTGAAAGCATCTAACGCCGCCTGCGCGGCGTCCAACTCATCCATCCAGAGATAGACATCGAACGACCAAATCAGGGCGATGCAATGGGTCACCGGATGGTTGAGCTGCGCTGCCTCGCGTACAGTCTGTCGTGCCACCGCGCCGGCCCGCGTCGGATGTCCCGTCAGCCATAATGCGCGCGCCAACGCGATACCGCTTCGGTTCCGGTGGTCGAAGCCGTATCGGATCGTGCGGCTGCGATGCGAGGGCGGGCTCTTCTCCAGTGCGAGCTCGAGCTCAAGGCGGGCCCTAACTTGGTCGCCAGCTAGATGATGGGAGATACCTGATAGGGAATAGGCAACGCCGATAGCCTCGGGCTCTCCGATAGCCTCGGCCACCTCCACGGCGCGCCGGGCATGCGACATCGCGGTTGAATACTCGCCGATCCGTTCGTGAAAGATGTGCAAGCCGCCCAGCATTCTCAGCTGGTTCCAGTGGTCTTCCAGGTCAGTTGCGACTTCAAGCCCGCGCGCGAGCGCGTTGCCGGCCGCTGCGCTGTTGCCGCGAGTGAACATGAGCGAGATGCCAAGAGCACCCTGGAGTTCCAGCTCGATTGCGGTACCGCGCTGCGAATCCGCTAATTCAGATAGCGCGCGGGCGGACCAGGCGCGGCATTCGAGCAAGTGAGACAAGTTTTGGAAAACGGGTGCACTGGCTGCAGCCAGGCGAACCCCGATCTTCAGATCTCCGGTTCTACTGAAACACCAATCCAGCGCGCTCCTGATATTGCCAAGCTGGAGCCGCAGCGGCTGGGGATCCTGCAGCAAATCCTCGTCTTGCCTGCCGATCGCTTCGAGCTCGCCGAGGAAATAGCTGGCGTGCCGGCGCGCGGCGGCGACATATTGTTCCCGTCCGCGCGCATGCAGCTTTTGTCGCGCATAGGCACGGGTCATTTCGAGGAGCCGGTAGGTTCCGGATTCGCGCGATCTATTGGGCGAAATCAACGATTTCGACGTTAGCTCGTCGAGCGCGACCGCCACGTCGTTGGTTTCGATTTCAGGGTCCGCGGCGACATCGAGCGCGGCGTCGATTGAGAAGGGCCCCACAAAAATAGCGAGACGTTCCAGAACGATCTTTTCCGTTTCGGACAGGAGATCATAGCTCCAGTCCAGTGTGGCCTGGAGTGTCTGTTGACGCGGCCGTGCTGTCCTTCGGCCCGACCAGCCTAGACTGAATCGTTCGCCAAGCTGGCGAGCGGTCGCCAAGATGCCATGGGTCGCGACGCGGACTGCGGCGAGCTCGATCGGCAGCGCCATGCCGTCAAGCCGATGGCACATACCGCCAATCAGGCGCGCGGCTTCTTCGTCGATTTCCAAAGAACTGTCTGCGGCGGCGGCTCGCTCGCAGAAGAGCTGGACCGCGGGGAACTCCAAAAGTTGTTCGAGGTTCAGCTCTGCCGGATTGTCGGGGTAAGCAAGGGCGTCGAGACGGTGAACATTTTCGCTGCGAACTCGCAAAGGTTCGCGCGATGTGGCGAGCACGCGGGTGTTAGGCGCTTCGTCAACAATCCGCTCGACGATGTTGGCGGCGGGCTCGATGACGTGTTCACAATTGTCGAGCACGAGTAAGAAACGGTGATCGCGAATATGGCCGAGAATAACGGCGAGAGGGTCCTCGCTCTGGACCGCGATGCCCATCGCCCCGGCGATCATGGATGGAACGACGGTCGGATTCTCGAGCATGCTGAAATCGACGAAGGCGACCCGGCCCTCGAATTGGGGCACCAGCTGATGCCCGATTTCCACGGCAAGCGACGTTTTGCCAACGCCCGCTGATCCAACGATCGTAAAAAGGGGCGTATCGGCTACGCGTTCCATGAGAAGCCGCACATCGCGCTCTCGTCCGATGAGGCGCGGCAGACGCGGCGGAAGGTTGGTCGTGCCGACAGGAAGCTTGCAGGCAACCTCATTTGCGACAGGAACCGACCACGACACGAGCGCCCCCAGAGGGTCGATCCTCTCTACGGGCGCCACAAACGCGTAGCCGACGCCTACCTGGGTCGCGATGTATCGGGCGCCATCCTCGCCATCGTTGAGGAGCTTGCGTAGGCCGGCCATGTGAAACCGGAGGCTTCCATCCTCAACCACAACATCCGACCAGACGCGCTTGAGTAGCTCGCGCTTCGACAGAACCCGACCGGGCTGCTCTGTCAGGACCACGAGGAGGTCAAAAGACCGGCCGCCCATTTCAATTCGCTTGCCGTCCCGCGTCAGCAGTCGCTCCGTCGGAGAGAGGCAAAAGGGACCGAAGGCGCGACGTTCGCCATTTTGCTGGTTGCCTAAGTCAGCCACGATCCCCTCGTTCCCAAATCCGATAGACGCGTACTAAAAATAGCGGTGACAGATAACGGCGACATGCGAAGCTAGATTCAGAAGCGATCATCGAATTCTGCGCGACAGCCCGCGTTTGAAACAACTCAATGGCGAAGCTGCATGTCGGCTTCAACGACCCTCTCGATAAGGTGCGCCCGAAACCGCGCGATCTGGCAGTTATCAAGCACGTGCGTATCATGAGCTGGTCCGTAGCACAGCTCATGACATTCTGGAACTATCGTTCAAGAAATACAGGCAATGTTCTAGCGACAGTCCGATTGAGGTCAGCCGAATGTGAAGACATATGCCCGGGCGCCTGGGCGCGAAAATTCAATGGAAATCGTGCGATCGGCGATTTCGCCCGCTTGTCGGACCAGTTGATAAAGGCGGTCTTCCTTGACCTCGCCCCAGCCATCCGCGTCGACATCAACGCCGCGATTCACGCCCAGTGCGACGCCGTCGATGGTGACACGATAGCGGATCGGCTTCCCATCGCCTGCGCCGCCGAGGACAAGATGAGCATCGCGCGCGTGAAAGCGGAACCGGATGGCACCGCGGCTACTATCAAGCGTGGCGAACTCCGTCCCTATCGTCCATTGCCCGGCAATGTCCCAGTGATTGAGCGGGAGCCCAGGAGCAGCTGCATAGTCCCGAGACAAATCTCGGTCCACCCCGCCAGGGGATGCAAAGCGCTCCGCCTTGCCGTACCCCAAATAGGATTCCGGCGATCGAAGATTATTCCAGTCGGCCTCGGCTTCAATGCCAGCGCCGGTAGCGGGCGCCAAGGGTATGTTGGAAAGGTCCTGTCCTGCTTCGGCGAGGAGGATGCGAATGAACTGCTCCACTTCCGCATACTTCCCTTCGCCAACTCGGTAGCCCCGCATGCGACCATCGGCGTCGATAAAATAAAACCCGGGCCAACCTTCGTTAGCGAAGCTTTGCCAGACGGAATAATTGTTGTCCTGAAGGCTCGGATACGCGACGCCGAGCTGTTTGGAAGCAAGTTGCACCCTCGCGGCGTCGCGCTCGAATTGAAATTCGGGCGCGTGGACGCCCACAACGGCGAGCCCTTTGCTCGCATATCGCTCGTTCCACGAGCGCAGATGCGGCAGCGCCCGCAGCGAGTTGATGCACGAGTATGTCCAGAAATTAACGAGGACGACCTTACCCCGCAGCGCCAGCGGACCGCCGGGAACGGCAGCAAGCCAAGGCTTTGCCCTTTGCAGCACTGACAAGGGGCTCGCGGTAGCACCAATCGGCGAGGATCTGATGGCGGCAGAGCCGAGCGCTCCAAATCCGAAGCCCGGGCCGATGATGGCGCCCGTCAGGCCAACCGCCGCCGAGGCGCCACCCGCCAGGAGAGTGGCCGTCACAAAACCGATTGTGTGGCTCTGAGCCATGATGGTGAACCTTGCGACGAGACGGTATCTCGGCTCGCAGTCTGGAGGTTGTCTCCGCTCGCTTCATGTTATGGCACGATGACCCGTGTTAGTTCCTGGCAGGGCGAGCTGATCGCCGATCGCAATCGAACGCTCAGCGCCGACCTCATCAGCTTCGTGACACGCTAACGCTCCATCATCGAACCTAACGGGCGCCGCGCCGCCGCGTCCTTAATCTGGGATCAGTTCGGATTCCCGATTGAGGAGAAAGTACGTGCACGAGACATTTTCGACATCGCGTCGCCAGCTCATAGCGGGTGCAGCACTCGCGGGAGTCATGAGCGCGCTTCCCTCGGTCGCAAACGCTCAGGCAACCGTCGGCAACGTGATCAGGCCGTTCAAGGTCGCGGTTCCGGAGGCGGACATCGCCGCGATGAAGCGCCGTGTTACCGAGACCCGATGGGCCGATGCCGAGCCTGCTTCCGACGACAACCAGGGCGTACGCCGCCAAACCCTTGAGCCTTTGCTGCGGTATTGGGCGACCGACTACGACTGGCGCAAGGTCGAGACGCAGCTCAATGGGTTGCCGATGTTCCTCACTGAGATCGACGGCCTGGACATCCATTTCATCCATGTCCGCTCGCGCCACGAAAATGCGCTGCCGATGATCCTGACCCATGGCTGGCCGGGCTCGGTGCTCGAATTCCTGAAGGTTATCGATCCGCTGACCAATCCGACGGCGCATGGGGGCACCGCCGACGACGCTTTCCATCTCGTCATCCCCTCGATCCCGGGTTTCGGCTTCTCGGCGAAGCCGTCGAAGCTGGGCTGGGGATCGGATCAGATCGGGCGTGCCTGGTCGGTCCTGATGCGGCGCCTGGGCTACGATGCGTATGTGAGCCAGGGTGGCGATTGCGGCTCGGTGATCTCCCAGCGTATGGCGCTGCAACATGTGCCCGGCCTTCTCGCTATTCACCTGAATATGCCTGCGGTGGTGCCGGCCGATATCGCAAAGACCCTGGCGGCAGGCGATCCGGCTCCCGCCGGCTTGTCGCCCAAGGAACGCACAGCATTCGATCAGCTGGAGGCGTTCTATCGCGACAACTCCGCCTATGCGGCGATGATGAACACCCGGCCCCAGACCATCGGCTACGCGCTGGTCGACTCCCCGGTCGGCATGGCGGCCTGGATGTATGAGAAGATCGCCCAGTGGACCTATAGCGGCGGCCAGCCCGAGCGCGTCCTGACGCGCGACGAAATCGTCGACGACATCGCGCTCTATTGGCTGAGCGGCACCGGCGCGTCGGCTGCCCGGATCTATTGGGAAGATCATTCCAATAACTTCAATGCGCGCGGCCTCATCGACCTGCCCGTCGCCGTCAGCGTGTTCCCGGGCGAGATCTTCCGCGCGCCGAAGAGCTGGGCGGAGCGCTGCTACAAGAACCTCGTCTACTTCAACGAAGCGAGCAATGGCGGCCATTTCGCCGCCTGGGAGCAGCCGCAGATCTTCGCGGAGGAAGTGCGGACCGCGTTCCGCCCGTTCCGGTGACCCCTAGCCACGTGAAGGAAAACCACCATGTCAGATACCAAGACCCTGTACACCGCCAAGGTCCATGTCGTCGGTGGCAGCGAAGGCAGCGCCCGTAGCGCGGACGGCCGCCTCGACGTCAAGCTTGCGCCGCCCGGCGACCGCGGTGAGGGCACCAACCCCGAACAGCTCTTCGCTGCCGGCTGGTCCGCCTGCTTCGAAGGCGCGATGGCGATCGCCGCCAAGGCGAAGGGCGTGACCCTTCCGGCGGACGTTGCCATCGATGCCGAGGTCGAGCTCCGGCACGGAGATGACGGCTACTCGCTCGCCGCACGCCTGAACGTCAGCGCTCCCGGTGTCGCCCCCGAGGTCGCCCGCCAGATCATCGAGGTCGCGCATCGGACCTGCCCATATTCGAAGGCGATCAAGGGCAATATCGACGCCGTCGTCTCCCTCGTCTGAGCAGCCGTTGGAGATTGAAATGAAGAAGCTCATCGCTGGCGGGCTGATGCTTGCCGCCCAACTGATCGCTCCGATAGCGCAGGCACAGCCTACCAAGCCAACAGTCGTGCTCGTCCACGGAGCGTTTGCGGATTCGTCGAGCTGGAATGGCGTGATCGCCATCCTCGAACGGGATGGCTATAAGGTCGTCGCGGCCGCGAATCCGCTCCGCGGCGTCCGCGCCGATGCCGATGCCGTCGCGGATGTCGTGAAAGGCATCGAGGGCCCGGTCATTCTCGTGGGGCACTCCTATGGCGGCTCCGTGATCAGCGAGGCCGGGGAGGGGCGTCCGAACGTCAAGGCGCTGGTCTACGTTGCCGCCTTTGCGCCCGAGACTGGCGAGACTGCGATCGGATTGACCGGGAAGTTCCCGGGAAGCAGCCTGGGCGGGGCGCTCGCTCCGCCGGTCAAGCTGACGTCGGGCGGGAACGACCTCTACATCCAGCAGTCGCGCTTTCCCCAGCAGTTCGCTGCAGACGTGCCTGTCGCACAGGCGCGTCTCATGGCGGCCGGCCAGCGGCCGATCGCGGAAGCCGCCCTTTCGGAAGCTTCGACGGCGCCCGCCTGGAAGAGCGTGCCGTCGTGGTTCATCTACGGTTCGAAGGACAGGAACATTCCGCCTGCCGCGATGAGCTTCATGGCCGAGCGCGCCAGGTCGCGACAGACAGTGGAGATCAAGGGGGCGTCACACGTCGTGATGGTCTCGCATGCGCCCGCCGTGGCCACGCTGATCGAGAAGGCGGCGACCGCGCAATAAGGGCAGCCTTCCGCCGCGTGGCGCGTCCCCCGGGGGAATGACGGAAATTGCGGCCGGCTACGCTGTCGTGTAGCCGGCCGCAATCGTTTGGAACTTTGCAACGGGGCTGCCATCTGGCGCAGGGCGCGAGAACAATTGTCCCTGGGCGCGAATGCCGAACGCGGCGATATCGCTGCGATCGAGGCGCCACTCAAGCGTCCGAAAGGCAAAGAGGAGCCAGGCCGCGAGATGCGCGGACTGGCCCTTGCGGGACGTCCCCGGTGGGTGGCGGGAGAGCCGACTCGCCGGCGTCAGTGCGAGTAGTCGGTGAAGACGTAATCCGCGTTGGCTTCGAGCTTTTGCAGCTTCGCATGGCAGGCGAAGCAGGACTGCACGACGGCAGGGTTCTTCGTCGGCAAGCCGTTCTCGAACTGGCCGTAGCCCCAGCCTGCAGTCTCGGCGTAACGCTTGGAATCCTTCACGCTGACCTGCACATTCGTCGGCGGACCCGCCACGAAGGACTGCGGAGCCGGGAAGACGGAGTCGTTGCGCGGGGACGACTGGTATCGCCATGCCAGCCGCGCGATGATCGCACCATCCGGGAAGGGCCGCATGTTCTCCCTGTAAGCCTTGATCGCGATCTCGTTGCCGAGGATGGCGCGGATATCGTTGTTCTGCCCGTTTTCCTGGGCGACGCTGATGAGCTTCCAATCCCGGTAGCCTTCCGGAAGCTTCACGCCGTAGATTGGCGAGCCCAGCTCGTCCGGGGACTGGGCCGAGACATAGGCGGCAAGGCCCGCCGAAATCGCGACGAAGGCGAGGGCGCGGGCGATCGTTTTCTTCATGGCATCCTCCTGAAAGCGGACGTGGCGCGCCGCACATGGCGGCGCGCCGAGCGCTCATCCCGCCAGCTTGTCGACGTCGAGGACGGCCTGTGCGAAGGCGGCCGGTGCTTCCTGAGGCAGGTTGTGGCCGATCCCGCCGGTGATGAGCCGATGTTCGTAGGGGCCGGTGAACTTCGCCCGATACGCTGCGGGAGCAGGATGAGGCGCGCCGTTCGTATCACCCTCCATAGTGATGGAAGGGACTGTCACGGGAGGGGCCGCCGCCAACTTGGCTTCGAGCTCGTCATACTTCCTCTCGCCATCCGCGAGACCCAACCGCCAGCGATAGTTGTGGATCACGATGGCAACGTGATCGGGGTTCAGGAAGGACGCCGCCGTGCGGTCGAAAGTCGCCCCGTCGAACTTCCATTGCGGCGAGGCCAACTGCCAGATCAGGCGGTTGAAGGCGTCGGTATTCGCCGCGTAGCCGGCTTTGCCCCGCTCCGTGGCGAAGTAGAACTGGTACCACCATTGCAGCTCCGCATCGGGCGGCAGGGGCTTTGCGTTGGCCGCCTGGCTGCCGATCAGATAGCCGCTGACCGACACGAGGGCCTTGCAGCGCTCCGGCCACTGGACAGCCATGATATCGGCGGTCCGCGCGCCCCAGTCGAAGCCGGCCACGATCGCCCTCTGGATGCCGAGCGCATCCATCAGCTCGATCCCGTCAGCCGCCAGAGCGGCTTGCTGCGCATTGCGCGGGGTCGATGCGGAGCGAAAGACGGTCGAACCATGGCCACGCAGGTGCGGAATGATCACGCGATAGCCCTTGGCCGCAAGCCGTGGGGCGACCTCGGTGTATGCGTGAATGTCGTAGGGCCACCCATGGAACAGCAGGATCGGCGCTCCGGTGGCCGGGCCCATCTCGGCATAGCCGATGCTGAGGACGCCAGCGTCCACCTGCCTGATCGGCCCGAGCGACCCGACGGGGCGCGACGGCGCCGGATGCGAGGACGGTGTCTGGGCGGCGGCGCTGCCGGCGACGAACGTCGCAGCCGCAGCCGCCGCGAATTGTACGAATTCGCGGCGGTGGGGATCGGCGATGTCACGCTGTTCGGTCATGGTTTCTCTCCATTGCAAAGCGATCGGCAATGGCAAAATGGATACGCCCGCCTCCTCGCACGCGCCTGTTAATCGCTGTGATGCCGTGCGAGCGACGCGCGGGCGCGTCCGTCTTCGCCGCGGCGAGGGGGAGAGGCCGCGCTTGGAGGAACTAACAGGAGCTAACTGGAGGAGAGCCCGGAACGCGTCATCATGACCGGACAAGCGCTGACGACTTCGAGATCATCTGGAAGTCGGGAGTAGTGCTTGGCAAAAAATGTTACGGAAATCAATATGTTGCGATTGAGCCGGGCCATGCAGCAGCGGGTCCGCGACGCCGAAAGCGCCTGGAACACGGGTGACTCCGACAGGCTCGTCTTGAGCAACACGATCGATTGCCAATGGCGCAATCGCGTTGATTTTCTATGGGGCCGCGAGCAAATCCGGCTCTACATCGAACGCCAGCTCAGGCGAGAGATGGACCGCCGGCTGATCCTGGAGCCTTGGGCGGAAACGGACAGGCGGCTGTCGCTTCGCTTCGCCGCCGAGTTTCGCAATGACAGCGGCGCGTGGCTCAGGGTGCACGGCAGCGAGGAGATGGAGTTCAGCGAATCTGGCCTCATCGCTCGTCGCTTTACCTCGGCCAACGAACAGGCAATCCAGGAACGCGACCGAATGCTGCACTGGGCCGCAGGTCCCCGACCCAAAGACCATCCCTCGCTCTCCGAACTAGGCCTCTGATCGAGCCGCGCTGGCGATCGCGGTTCGCTCTGTGCCTTGGCTTTCCCCGCTGTCGCCCGTCAGCAGGTCGATGCCGCGCGTTTCTCGCAGCCGAACCACGACGATCAGCACCATTGCATATGAACCCGCAACATAGAGGCCGATCGCCTGGCTGAAGCCGAGGGCGCTGATGCTGCTTCCGACCGCGATAGGCGTGATCCCCGCGAAGCCACGCCCGATATTGTAGCAGAATCCCAATCCCGATCCGCGCAGGGACGTCGGGTAGAGTTCGGTAAGGACGGGGCCGACCGTGCTGTAGATTCCGAGGGCGAACAGGCCCAGCACCGGGGTGAGCACCAGAAGCGCATGGGTCGAAAGCTGAAATTGAGTGGCTGCCAGCACGGTAACGATGCCAGCGAGCGCGAATGCTCCCAAAGTCAACCGTCGTCCCGCGAAATCGGTCAGCCAGGCGCCGAGCGCGTATCCCAGGAGAGAGCCGCCGATCAGTGCGGTGGTATGAACGCCAGTCTCCGCGGTCGTCAGCCCCCGTTCCACGCGCAGCATGGTCGGCCACCATGTCGCGATGGCCCAATACCCACCATGCATACCCGTCGCGAGCATGCTGCCTTTCACGGTGCTGGGCCAGACCTCTCGTGAGAAGATCCTGTGCCAGCTCTGCCGTTGCCGTGTCGCCGCAAAAGCGGGTGAATCCTGCATATTTTTTCGAACCAGGAGCAACGCCAGGGCCGGAAGGAGGGCCACGAAGAAGACGACCCGCCAGCCGATTTCAGGCGGCAGCCATGCGACGGCGATGGCCACCGTTGCAGCCGCCAGGCCCCAGCCGACGGCCCAGGCGCTCTGCAGCGTGCCGAGGATACGGCCGCGAGTGGCGGGAGGTGCGATCTCGCTCATGAACACGACGCCGACAGCCCACTCCGCGCCGAAGCCGATGCCCTGGATCAACCGTGCGAGGAGAAGCTCGTCATAATCGCGGGCGAGGCCGCACAGCAGCGTGGATGCCGCCACCCAAATGATCGTGCCGCGAAGGACCCTGATGCGGCCGATGCGGTCGGACAGGGAACCGGCGAGCCAGCCTCCGAGGGCGCCGGAAATCAGGGCAGCCGACGCCAGCAGCCCGGCGCCCGAGGGAGTCAGCCCCCATAGCGCCAGGAGCGTAGGCAGGATGAAAGCGTAAAGCTGAACATTCATCGCATCGATGGTGAAGCCCGCATAGGAGCTCCAGAACGCCCTGCGCCCCGTCCCATCGAGCGATCGAAACCAGACAGGTCGCATCATCGGAATTTCTCCAGCCCATCCTCGAGGCCTCTGCGATGGGCGGTGATCGCATCGAGATCAACGATGCGCTGGATGGAGATATTGCGGAGGAAGGTCCCATCGTGGCTGACAACCAGCAATGCACCGTCATATGTCGCGAGGGCCGCCTCGATGGCAGTCACGGACTCGATATCGAGATGGTTGGTGGGCTCGTCGAGAATGAGGAACTGCGGCGGTCTCGGGCCGCCCAGACGGCAGGCGAGGCCCGCCCTCAGCATCTGCCCTCCGCTCAGCGTACCGACGGTCTGCAAGGCGGCGTCGGCGCGAAACAGGAAGCTGGCGAGAGCGGATCTGCACATGTTCTCGTTCGCCTCCGGGTTGAGAACGCGGAAGTTCGCGAGAATCGATCGCGCGGGGTCCAGGAAGGACACCTGCTGATCGACCATGACCGTCGGAGTCCCCACGCGCACTTGACCCGCGAGTGGCGTGAGGGCGCCCGAGACAACCTTCAATACGGTGCTCTTTCCGATACCGTTGCGGCCGGCGAGGGCGACGCGTTCCGGCCCAACGATTGTGAGTTCGAGGCCCTCCAGGAGGGGGCGTTCCCGTTCGTATCCCGCAGCGACGGCGAGCAGCTCGAGGACCCGTCGATCAGCGTGCAGCCCGGTCGGGGGCAGGGCGATCGATAGCCGCTGAAGCACCTCCATTTTCGCCTGCGCGGCCGTGACTGCTTCCGCGGCCTGCACCGAAAGTTTCTCGTTGAGACGAGCGCCGCTGCCGCCGCTGGCTTGGGCCGCATTCTTGCGTGCGCCTGTCAGGATGCGCGGTATGTCGCCACGGGCTGCCTTGCGCGATCCCGCGGCATCCCGCCTGGCTTTGCGTTCATTCGCGAGCTGTGCCTTTCGCTCGGTGTCCGCGCGCCTCTTTTGCGCGTCGGCGAGATCGTGCTCGGCAGCTTCGAGCTCGACGGCCTTACGCGCCATGTACTGGCTCCAGTTGCCCCCATACCGCGAAGCCCCGATCGTGGTCAGCTCGATGATGGCGTCCATCTTTTCCAGCAGCTCGCGATCATGGCTTGCCGCGACCAGCCCCATCGTCCACTGATCGACGAAACGGAGCAGGGCTCCTCGACCTTCGCGGTCGAGATTGTTGGTCGGCTCATCCAGAAATATGAAATCGGGTTGTTCGAAAATGGCCGCCGCAAGCCTGGCCCGTGTCTGCTGACCGCCAGACAGCATGCGCAGCAAAGTCGATCCATCGACATCCAGCTCGACCTGGGCGAAAGCTTGCCGCATTCGCTCCTCGAGCGTCCAGTCGGCCTCGCCAAGCTCCTCGACGCTCGCCGTACCGAGCTCCGCCCGCCGCAGCACTGCGAGAGCGTCCCTGACCCCGAAGAGATCGGCGATCGTCGCCTCGACCGCGACCTGTACGTCCTGCCGCATGAGGCAGACCCGGCCGTCGATCGTCACGCTGCCGCCCGCACCGCTGCGTTTGCCGGCAAGAAGCTGGAGCAGCGTGGTCTTGCCAACTCCATTGCGGCCGACAAGTCCGACCCTCTCGCGGCCGAGCTGAAGATCGAGCCCTTTCAGCACGAAACGCCCGTCAGGTGTCGTCCAGCTCAGGTCAGATGCGCTAATCGAGACCATTCGCTCCGAGACCGTCCCTATATAATAGCACTTTAACGTGCTATTATATAGGGAGGAGTTGCGATGCAACCAGCCGGTTTTGCGGGAGCGACGATTGTGAATTCGCGAACGGGGGCAGGGCGACCGACAAAGGCGCAGGCGGCAGCGAAAACCGAGGCCCTTCTGGACATTGCGAGGGCGCTCTTCTGCGAGCGCGGCTATGCAGGCGCGTCGATCGACGAGATCGCGGATACGCTGAAATGGTCGAAGCACACTGTCTACAACCGCTTTCCCAATAAGCTTGCATTGCTCGAAGCGGTCGTCGATCGGGATGTCGAACGCTTCAAGCGATCGATGCGCGATGCCGGCGGAGCGTCCGGGGATCCCATTGACGCGTTGCAATCGATAGCCCGCGCATATTTCGGCTTCTCGTCGTCTCCCAGCTACTCGGCCTTGTACTCCGCCGTCGCGCTGGAGGCAGCGACTTCATCGCATTTGCGGCAAAAGCTCATGGAATGGGCGACGACCTCTCTCGAGCCTTTGCGCCGGGCGATCGAAGCGGCCACGCCCCGTTCGGGCTGGAACGCAAGAACCGTCGAGGAAGCCTGTGAGATTCTCATCGATCTGCTCGATGGCGAGGCCAACAGACTGAAGTGGTCAGGAAACTTCGCGAGCGCGGCTGCGGTCGAACATGCCTTTGCGCGGCGGTGGCAGGTTTTCGCTCTGGCTGTCGTGCCGCAAGGGCGCTGGTAAGAAAAATCTTGAACGTTCGGTCAAATATCCTATTTGTGCGGTATGGGCAGAGCGAAAGAGTTCGATGTCGACAATGCGGTGAGCGCGGCCGTGGCGGTGTTCCGGGAGCACGGCTATGAGGGTACGTCGGCCCGGATGCTCGTGGATGCGATGGGTATCGGCCGGCAGAGCATCTACGACACGTTCGGCGACAAATGGGGGCTCTACCGCGCAGCTCTCGCCCAATACTCCGAGAACGAGACCCGAGCCCATCGCGATATGCTCGCCAGCTGCGACCGAGGAATCGACGGGATCCGCGCCATGCTGGACCGCGTGGTCAGCCAGGCCTCGCTCGGTTGCCTCGGGATAGGGTCGATCGTCGAGTTCGGGTGCTCTCAGCCGGACCTCGTGGAAATTCGCGAAACGTTCGGCAGATACCTCAACGAGGCTGTCGTGGAGGCGCTGATTAAAGCGAAAGCTCAAGGTGACGTCGGCACCGGACTGGGAATCTCACAACTCGCTACATTCCTTCTGAGCGCGATTGCAAGCATGCGTATCGCAGCGCGATCGGGCGCCAGCCGCGAACATGTTGCAGCGATCGCCGAACTGACCATACGAGCGCTGAAGTAACCCCTTTTTTGTGACGTTATGGAACGATCATTCAAATAAAAGGAACGCAAGATGAAAACCGCTGTCATGACTGCCGTCGGAGGAACTGATGTTCTGAAGATCGTCGAACGCCCTGATGCAAAGCCCGGCCCGGGAGAGATCGCGGTCGATGTTGCCGCCAGCGGCGTCAACTTTATGGATATCGGCATTCGTCGCGGGATGCTCGAGGTGCCGCTCCCGCACGCGATGGGCGTCGAAGGGGCTGGCAGGATCGTCGAACTCGGCGAAGGAGTGACGGGTCTTACCGTCGGCCAGCGTGTTGCCTGGGTTTATGTCCCCGGCAGCTACGCGGAGCGTGTCGTCGGGCGTGCCACTTCCTTCGTGCCGCTACCGGACTTCATCGACGATCGGACGGCCGCCTCGCTGATGATGCAGGGCCTTACCGCCAGTCATTTTGCCACCGACTTCTATCCGGTGCAGGAGGGAGACATCGCCCTGGTGCATGCCGCAGCCGGCGGCGTCGGCCAGCTCCTCAGCCAAATCATCAAGATGCGCGGCGGGATCGTTATCGGAAGGGTGTCGAGCGAAGCCAAAGTCGCGGCAGCGAAGGCTGCAGGCGCGGATCATGTGATCGTTGATGCGGAGGGGGCTTTCGCTGAAGAAGCAATCCGGTTGTCGGGAGGCGAAGGCGTCCATGTCGTCTTCGATGGATCGGGGCCCGCGACTTTTGAAGGTTCGCTGGCTGCGCTCCGCCGCTCGGGCACCTTCTGCTGGTTCGGCCCCGTCTTGGGCTCGCAGACTACGGTGCCGATCATGTCGCTGCCCAAGAGCATCAAGCTCGGATACGCCGTCTTCTTCGACCATATTTACACGCCCGAGCTGCTGCGCTCCCGCACATTGCGACTGTTCGAATGGGTTCGCGAAGGGCGGCTGCGCATTTCTCCCGCTACCAGCTTTGCACTGTCCGAAGTCGAAACTGCCCATTCTGCGATCGAGAGCCGCGCAACGACAGGGAAGCTGCTGCTTATCCCCTGACGCCATTGGGGCCAATCGCCGTTGGTCTTCGTTTGTCCTCGCGCGCCGATCGGGTGCGATGGCGGCGGGACTCGGATGCGGTAAAGGCGATCGGGAGGCGAGATGAGGCAGTCCTGCAGCGGAAAACCCGCGCGCCTCCTTTGATGGGGCTCAGGCTGCAGGCGACCGCGCTCCGGGGATCGCGAAACGCGGCCGGCGTCGCAGCTTCTCGGCAGTCTGGCGCGGAAGGTGGAGATTGGCCGCGAGCACATCGACGGGGTTGGAGGCGAGCCATGACGAGAGGTCGTTCGCCTCGTAATGCCCGTTGAGCTCGCCTTCATCGAGGGCTGACGGGCTTCTGTGCCTTCTAAGCCGTCGTGGAGCGAGGGCGGACATGATCCGCCCTCGCTCTGTCATGTCGCCGCGACCCCGCTGCGCCGGACACCGACACTGGCCTCGTCTGGCGATCGCATATTCAAGGGAGCTTCAGCGCGGCAGCAGATTCTGTTTCGCGAGATCCACGACCTCGTCGCCCCGCCCACTCATGACGGCCCGCAGCGCCCACAGCCCGAAGCCCTTCGCCTGTTCCAGCGAAATGGTCGGCGGTATCGAGAGCTCCTGGGTGGCGGTCACCACGTCGAGGACGGCAGGCCCGTCATGACGAAACATATCCGCGACCGCGCCCGGCAGGTCACCTGGATCCTCCACCCTGGCCGCGTGAATGCCCATGGCTCGCGCCATCGCAGCGAAATCCGGATTCTCCAGATTGGTGCCCAGTTCGACGAAGCCCGCAGCCTTCATTTCCAGCGCAACGAAGCCGAGCGTCCCATTGTTGAAAATGACCACCTTCACCGGCAGCTTCTGCTGCTTGAGAGTGATCAGATCGCCCATCAACATGGTGAAGCCGCCATCGCCCGAGAGCGAGATGATCTGCCGACCGGGTTGTGCCGCCTGGATGCCGATAGCTTGTGGCATGGCATTGGCCATTGATCCGTGCACGAGCGAGCCGACCAGCCGACGCCTGCCGTTCATCATGAGATAGCGCGCGGCCCAGATTGTCGGCGTGCCGACATCGAAGGTGAAGACGGCATCCTGTGCTGCCTGGTCGCTTACGACTTTCGCCAGATATTGCGGATGAATCGGTCTGCGGCCCGGCGTCCCGCGCGCCAATGTGTCGAGGCCTTCCCGCGAGCGCCGGTAGTGGGCGAGACTATCGTCGAGATGCTTCCGGTCCTGCTTCTCGATGAGACGCGGCAGCAGAGCGTCGAGGGTCGCTCCGACATCGCCGACGACGCCGAGATCGAGCTTGCACCGCCGCCCCAGCTGCGACGCCCGGATATCGACTTGCGAGATTGTCACGCCGCTCGGGAGGAACTGCTTGTAAGGAAAGTCGGTGCCCAGCATCAGCAGCAGATCGCAGGCATGCATCGCTGCATAGCCGGAGGAGAACCCTATGAACCCGGTCATTCCGACATCATAGGGATTGTCGTATTCGACATGCTCCTTCCCGCCCAACGCATGCACGATGGGCGCCTTCAGCATCTCCGCGAGCTGCATCAGCTGCCCACGCGCATGCGCGCAACCGCGCCCGCACAAGAGCGTCACCCGCTTCGCGTTGTTGAGCAGGTTGGCAAGGGATTCGACCTGCGCATCGCCAGGCTTGACGATTGGTTGCGGCGGCAGCAGGCCCTCGGCGGGTGCAACGGCGCGCTCGGGCGCCTCCTTCAGCGCGATGTCGCCCGGGATCACGACAACGGCGACGCCACGTTCTCCGACCGCGGCTCGTATGGCGTTCTCCAGCACATAGGGCATTTGGCTCGGGTCTGAGATCGTCTCGCAATAGACGCTGCATTCGCGGAATAGATTCTGCGGGTGCGTTTCCTGGAAGTAGCCGCCACCAATCTCCGCCGACGGAATTTGAGCGGCGATGGCTAGCACTGGCGTACGGCTGCGCTGCGCGTCGTAGAGGCCGTTGATCAGATGGAGATTGCCCGGCCCGCAGGATCCGGCGCAGACAGCGAGTTCGCCGGTGATTTGAGATTCACCGGCGGCGGCAAAAGCCGCGACTTCCTCATGTCGCACGTGGACCCATTCGATCGTGCCGGCTTGGCGCAACGCCTCCGTCAGCCCGTTCAGGCTGTCGCCGACCACGCCATAGATCCGCTCGACTCGGGCACGGCCCAACGTTTCGACGATCAGTTCGGCGACGTTGCGTTTCGACATGCTGGGCTCTCCATGGCCAAATCGCAAAGCTGGAGCAAAACGGTATTTGTCTTTCACCCATCCAGAGGAGTGATCTGCCCACACTACAACTGCAGTGAATCTCTTGAGGGGAGCGTGCCACGACGTCGTTTCTCAGACAAAAGACAGAAGCTCTACAGAGAATTCCTCGCAAAACTATCAGCAAGAAGCCGCCGCATCATAGATGCGGCGGCTCAATGCGTCCTGCAAAATGGGCAGAGCAAGACACACTCCGGAATGCGGTGATCATTTGGTCTCGAACGACAACCGCAGACGGATCATTCTCCATGAACAAAAACCGCGCAATATATACGGGGGTATGACCCCGCCTGAAGACACACCGAGGCGTTTCAAAGCCGGATTCCAGTCCCAGATTGAAGGCATCGTTCGGCGCCTTTTTCAGCACCCTAGTCATCGGCTGCCGAGTAGCGTCGCAGGGCTTATCCGTTAGAGGACATTTCCAAAGTCCTGAATGGGCCGTTTTCGATCACAGCGCTAGCGGGCGACTATGTCCCACTTCGGTCGAGAGCTGCCAGCCGACCCGTCAGTGCGTAATGTCCACTTCTCTATCGCGGTTTAAGTCAAGAGGCGGCACCGATCGACCGCCGGTTGTGCCAGCGGTGACGACGGCAGTGCGGATCGCGTCCAGCTGCGGTCGGTTCCTCCTCGGGGGCATTTCGGTGTGAGGTCGCCGCACGGGGTCGCGCTTCTCTCCGGGGTCGGCGCAGTGGCCGCCCCATGATGGGGTAAGAGGATGAGGCGGACCAATCTTTCGGGCGCTCTTGCCGCCGTCGCGCGGCAGAGGCTGCGGACATTACGATCTCGTCTCACACCGTCCCCGTGAGGACCTCTTCCTGCCGTGGCAGAACCTGTCGCTGCTCCTGTGCGGGGCGGGGTCAGGCCGCCTCAACGGTGGCTGCCGGGTCGCGCCCCCAGCGGAAGTCGGAGCCGTCGACCCACATGCGATGCAGGATCACCGCCAGTCGCCTGGCGACGGCCACGATGGCGCGCCGCATGCCGCGCCGCTGCGCGACCCGCGTGCCCCATGCTTTGAGCCAGGACCAGTGCCGGCTCTGCGTAAGCAGCGTCTGGGCGGCCTCGTACAGCATCGTCCGCAGCATGGTGTCGCCGGACTTGGAGATGCCGCCATCATAGTCGCTCTCGCCGGACTGGTGGCGTCGAGGTGTCAGACCAACGTGCGCGCCGACCGCCCTGGAGTGAACAAAGCGCTGCGGCTGATCGACCGTCGCCCGATAGGTGAGCGCCACGACCGCCCCGACGCCAGGCGCGGTCATCAGCCGCCGGCACACGGGATCCTGGCGAACCACTTCGAGCAGCATTTTGTGCATCCGCGCGAACTCCTGGCGCAGGACGCGCCGGACGGTGAGCAGCGGCTCCACGATCGCCGACAGACTGGACATGCCCGCCACCAGGTCGCGGACGCGAGCCTCGAACCCGGCCGTGCTGACCACGCCGACCTTGAGGCCGAAGTTGCGCAGCGTGCCGCGCAGGTCGAACTCGATGTCGAGCATCTTGCGCTGCAGGAGTTTCCGGCTGGTCAGCAGCATCCGCTTCTCCTGGCTCGCCAGCGTCTTGACGTGGACCGGTTTGAACAGGCCGACGCGCATCATCTGCGCGATGCCACGAGCGTCGTGACGGTCCGACTTGTTGACCTGTCGCGCCTTCAGGAGCGAGTTCAGGTGCCGCGTCTCGACGCAGATCACCGGCAGGCCTGCTGCCGCCAAGCCATTCACCAGCCACTGCGAGAGCGGACCGGCCTCTATCCCGATCCGGCCATAGTCGCCACTGATGGACGTGAGCAGCCCGACGAGATCGTCCGGCTCGGTCGCAACCTTCTGCTCGCACACAACCTTGCCGGCTTCGTCGACGACGCACACCGCCGTCTCCTGCACCGACACGTCCAGACCTACGAAATGCGCCATCGCCGTCGCTCCTTCGCTCGCTGCCGAGGTCAGGTCCGACCTCTCCGGCACCGTATGTGAAGGGCCGCGCACTCCCGCTCCCAGATCGCGCGCAGCCACCGCGATACGTCATCTCTCGGGCAGCTTCCCAATGTCTGCAACTGGCGCTCGACTGCTCTCCAGCCAATAGAAGCTCGATGTGTCGATATCCGCGTTTCAACCTGTGAGGTTTCTCGCGGATCGATAACTTAGCGTGTCCACCGGGCATCACCAATGCGGGCGCCGAAATGGCGGCCAAAAGCAAGCAGCGCATCAACGATCACCTGATCGTTGCCGTCAGACAGGGCGAAGAGCGGATAGGAGACGCTGACGGCGATCGACGTGCCCTTGTGCTTCTCCGTGAGGGCGATCGAGATTGCCTTGACGCCGTCGAAGAGCTCCTGATTGGA
This sequence comes from Bosea sp. F3-2, assembly GCF_008253865.1. Taxonomy (NCBI): domain Bacteria; kingdom Pseudomonadati; phylum Pseudomonadota; class Alphaproteobacteria; order Hyphomicrobiales; family Alloboseaceae; genus Allobosea; species Allobosea sp. F3-2. The sequence goes on along the minus strand of NZ_CP042331.1, from coordinate 3,240,790 downwards.
GATGGCGTAGCCACGCAGCCGCGTCAGGGCCAGCTCGCGGAGCAATTCGTCGACCGAGTGGAGCGTCTGCTTGGTGGTCGCAGCCAGGGAGCCTTCGAACAGGCCGCGAATCTCCGCGTCGGGCTTAAGCGAGAGCAGCGCCTTGCCCATCGCCGCGGCATGCGCCGGCAGCCGGTGCCCGGGCTCGACCGCGAACTGGATCGGCTGCGAGCCGCGCACCGTCTTGAGCACGACGACCTCCGCTCCGGAGAGCACCCCCAACCAGACCGTGTGCTGCGTCTCGCGCGCGAGAGCTTCCATTTCCTTCTGCGCCTGCTCGACGATGTCGAACTTGCGATGGAAGCCCGCGGCAAGCTGGACGGCGAGAATTCCTGCGCCATAACGCTGGGTTAGCGGGTCCTGCTCGATCAGGCCGCCACCTGCCAGCGAAGCGAGCAAACGTGACGCCGTGCTGCGGTTCACCTTGAGGTGACGACTGACATCGCCGACCCGCAGCTCGCCACCGGATTCAACCATGAGCTGCAACGCGCTGACGGCCTTCTCGATCGATTTCATCCCGCCTCGCATTGCGGCTTGACGCGGCGGCAAAGCGCCGCCACGATGAATAAACAACATGTTGCATAATACGCAACAAAATCAAAACGTCAAGGGAGAAGACGATGCGAGGAACCGGCGGTGCGCTGCTCTATGCGACCTTGAAGAGCTATGGGGTGAAGTGCCTGTTCGGGATGGAGGACCCGATCCACGTCTTCCACGCGGTCGATCGATCCTTCACCCGCATCGTCACCGTGCGCGACGAGAAGCATGCGGCGATCATGGCGCATGGCTATGCGCAGGTGACCGGCCGTCCCGGCATCTGCGCGGCGACCTTCGGCCCCGGCGCGACCAACCTGATCACCGGCCTCCTCGAGGCGCAGCGCTCTTCCGTGCCGGTGATCGCGCTGGTGCAGGACCATGCGCTGCGGCTCAAGAACAAGCATGCCAGCAGCGCGCTCGATCACGCGGTGGCGCTCGGCCCCTATGTCAAGGAAGTCATTCGCATCGACATGCCCGAGCAGGCGGGCGATGCGGTGCGCAAGGCATTCCGGATCGCGACGACGGGGCGCCCCGGCCCGGTCGTGCTGCTCTGCCCGGGCGATGTGATGGCGGCCGAGGCTGAGGCCGAGACCTGGGCGGATCCGGCCTATACCCATTTTCCGGCCAACCGTGTCCGGGCGAGCCGGGAGTCGATCGCCGGTGCCGCCCAATTGCTGGCGGGCGCGCGCCGGCCGCTGCTGATCGCCGGTGGCGGCTCGATCATTTCGGGCGCCGAGGAGGAGATCCGCATCCTGGCGGAGCTCTTCGACATGCCGGTCGCGACGACCATGACCGGGCGCGGCGCCATCCCCGACGGCCACCCTCTCGCCGCCGGCCCGCTCGGCTCGACTACGGGCGGGCGCTATGGCCGCGGCCGGATCTCGAACACACTGTTCGCCGAGGCTGACGTCGTCTTCGTGCTCGGCTCGCGCACCGGGCAGATCTGCTACAGCGACTGGTCGCTGCCCAAGCCCGGCACCAAGCTGATCCATCTCGACATCGACCCGGCCGAGATCGGCCGCAACTTCTCGACCGACATCGCCATGGTCGGCGACGTCCGCGACACGCTGCGCGACCTGCTCGCCCATTGCGCCGAGGATGGGCTGGCGCGCACTGACGCGGCGGGCCGCGAGCGCCTGCATGCGCTGACCCGCGACTGGCGCGAGGGATTCCGGCCTGCCGCCACCTCCGGCCGGATGCCGATCCGGCCCGAGCGCCTGCTCGCCGAGATCTCGGCGCGTGCGGACGAGAAGACCCTGATCGTCACCGATGCGAGCTATGTCACCGGCTGGGCGATGAGCCATATCGACGTGCCGAAGGCCGGCCGCTTCATCCTCTCGCCGCGCGGCACCGGCGGCATCGGCTGGAGCCTGCCGGCGGCGATCGGCGCCAAGCTTGCCGATCCCTCGCTCAGGATCGTTTGCGTCACCGGCGACGGCGCCTTCGGTTACGTCTTCAACGAGCTCGAGACCGCCGCGCGTTACGGCGTCGAGGTCCTGGTCGTCGTCTTTAACAACGGAACGCTCGGCTTCCAGCGCCATTGGGAGCAGAAGGTGATGGGTCGCTATCTCGAATGCGACTTCCTCGACATCGACTTCGCCGATCTCGGCCGCGTGCTGAAATGCGAGGGCGAGCGCATCACCGACCCCGCGGGGATCGCTGCCGGCCTCGCCCGCGGACAAGCGGCGAATGGACCCTATGTGCTCGATGTCGTGATCGACCCGGACGCCACGGCGCCGATCGTCGGCTTCGAGAGCATCCTCACCACCGACGCCGTTCACTGAGGTCGCGCTCGCACAGCATCAATGGGCTGCCGGAGAGACAGCCTGAAGCAGGGAGGGGAACAGCATGTTGAAACGCCTCGTAGCCATGACGATGGTCGCCGCCTTCGCCGCGGTCACGGCGCTCTCGGCCTCGGCCGCCAAGGCCGGGCCGACGCTGGACCGGATCATCAAGGAGAAGAAGATGGTCGTGGGCGTCGCGCCTTGGAACCGCTTCGTCCTGCTCAATCCGAAAACCAACGAATACGAGGGCTTCATCGCCGACGACATTCGCAATTTCGAGCAGATGACCGGGATCAAGGTCCAACTGGTCAACACGACCTGGAGCGGGCTGGTCGCGGGACTTCAGGCCGGGCAATGGGACGTAGTGATGAGCGGCCTCGGCGCCACGCCCGAGCGCGCCACCGCCGTCGCCTTCACCGATCCGATCGGCTACCTGTCCTCGACCGCGATGGTGCGCGCAGACAGCCCGGTGCAGAGCTCCGAAGACCTCGACAAGCCCGGCAATGTCGTCTCGGTCGTCACCGGTACGGCCGCCCAGCAATTCGCTCAGCGGACCTTCAAGAACGCCAAGGTGAACCCGCTCTCCGACACCGCGGCCGCGGTGCTGGAAGTCATGCAGGGGCGGTCGACCGCCTATATCGGCGATTCCGTCTCGAACGCGATGCGCGCGGAGGAGCGCCCGACCGAGCTGCGCAATGTCAGGTTCGCGGCCGACAAGACCGAGTGGACGAGCATGAATCACGCCGTCCGCTACTCCGATCTCGACCTCGTGGTGTTCCTCAACACCTATGTCCGGGCGATGCAGCTGCGCGGCTGGTACCGCAGCCTCGCCGAGAAGTGGAAGTTGCCGTCCGAACTCGCGACCGGGCCGCGCTGACCTCACCCCGGGGACGCGTCGCGTTCGGCGGCGCGTCCCTCTTCGCCTGCATTCTGGCCAGGTCGGGACATGAATTACACTTTCCAGTTCGGCGTTCTCAGCGATTACGGGCCGTATCTCGCCGGCGGCCTCTGGCATGCCTGGTGGACGAGCTTTCCGGCAATCCTGTTCTCGACCCTGCTCGGTGTCGTACTGGCCGCGATGAGCATGTCTCGCCGCAGGCTGGTGCGCAGCGCTTCCGTCATCTTCGTTGATCTGTTCCGCACGCTGCCCGTGGTGGTCCTGCTGATCTGGATCCACTATGTGCTGCCGATCCTGACCGGCACTTCGCTGTCGCCGACGGCGAGCTCGATCATCGCGCTCTCGCTCAACGGCGCGGCGCTTGCCTGCGAGGCTTTCCGAGGCGGACTCGAGGCGATCCCGCAGACGCAGGTGCAGGCGGCGCAGTCGCTCGGCTTCTCGTGCTGGAAGGTGATGCGCTACATCACCCTTCCGCAGGCCTTCTTCGCCACCTTGCCCTCGCTGACCAACGTCCACATCACCGTGATCAAGAACGTGACCGTGACCGTGCTGATCGCGGTGCCCGAGGTGATGTTCCGTGCGCAGGAGCTGACGGTGCAGTTCTTCCGCCCCCTCGAATTCTACACCGGCGCAGCACTGCTCTATGTCGCGCTGATCTGGGGCTACACCATCCTGATGCGGATGATCGAAAGGCTGCAGAAATGGCAACCGATCTGAGGGCGACGGCCGCCATGCCTGCCGCGCGTGACTTCATTCACATCCAGGACGTCCATAAATCCTATGGCGAGGTGAAGGTCCTCAACGGGATCTCGCTCGATGTCGCCGAGGGCGAGGTGCTGGTGCTGTGCGGGCCGAGCGGCTGCGGCAAGAGCACGCTGCTGCGCTGCATCAACGGGCTGGAGACGATCAATGCCGGCGCCATCACGGTCGGCGGCCGCAATGTCACGACCGCAACGTCGGAAGAACTGCAGTCGATCCGACTCTCGACCGGCTTCGTCTTCCAGAACTTCAACCTGTTTCCGCATATGACGGCGCTGCAGAACATCACGATCGCGCCGATGAAGATCCTGCGCCAATCTGCACGGGAGGCCAGTGACGAGGGCCGCCGGCTCCTCGAACGCGTGGGGATGGCCGACAAGGCCGATTCCTACCCGTTCCAGCTATCCGGCGGTCAGCGCCAGCGCGTCGCGATCGCCCGTGCGCTGGCGATGAAGCCGACGCTGATGCTGTTCGACGAGCCGACCTCGGCGCTCGATCCCGAGATGCGCGAGGAGGTGCTGCAGGTGATCCGCAAGGTTCATCACGACCACGGCATGACCATGGTCGTGGTCACGCACGAGATCGGCTTCGCCAAGAGCGTCGCCAGCCGCGCCATGCTGCTCGATGCCGGCGAGATCGTCGAGGAGGCGCCGGCCCGCAGCTTCTTTGCCAATCCGAGCCAGGAACGCACGCGCCGCTTCCTGCAAGCGATCGTCAACGACTAGCCAAACCAGCCTGGCGCGAGGGACAACCTCATCTCCGGAACGTCCTCTTCTTGGCGACAAGGCAAAAATGCGGCTTTGGCTTCGCGCTTATGAGGCTACGACCTAACCAGAGACCGCCGCCTCGCAAACCGCAGGATCACGCCCAGCGATGCCGCGAGAGGTATCGCCAACAACACGCCGATGAAGCCGAACAGCCATCCAAAAGCGAACAGCGCAAACATCATCCAGACCGGGTTGAGGTTGACGCGGCGACCGATGAAGCGCGGCGACAGCACATAATCGGCAAGCATTTCTCCGACGACGAAGATGCCCCCCACCACGGCGACAGGTGCCCAATTCGGCCAGAATTGGGCCATTGCAACACAGGCCGCAACTAAGAACCCGGTGGCGGCCCCGAAATAGGGAACAAAACTGATGAGGCCTGCGGTCATTCCTATCAAAATGGCATGGTTGAGCCCTGTCATTTTCAGAGCTGTCGCATAAAGCACGGCAAGAACGAGACAGATGACGACCTGCCCACGCACGAAGCCAGCGACCGTATCGTGGATTTCACGCCCAAGCGCCCGCATATCGTCGCGGTATGTCGGGGGGAACCAGCCATCGACCGTAGCAATCATTCTTTGCCAGTCAATTGCGAGATAGACGGCGATGATCGGCGTGACGACGATGAGCGAAAGAAGGGAAATCAAGGCCAGTCCGCTCGACCACAACGAGCGAAGGAAGCCATCGAGCCAGTTGCTGCCCATCGTCTTCGCGATTTCGGCGGTGGATTGCTCGATGTGGAGTTCGTCGCCCATGACACTGTGCAGCCAGGGGCGGCTTGCATCGCTCATGAGCGACTGGAGTCTTGTGACGTAGGCGGGGAACTCCTCAACGAAAAATCTGAGCTCGCCAATAATGGCCGGCAGTATCACGAGCAGAAAGGCGATAAGAGCCGCGACCAGCGGAAGGAAGACGGCCAGAGCCGCTAGGGAACGGTTCATCCCGAGCCGCTCCAGCCTGTCGACCACCGGAACGAGCAGGTACGCAAGCAACGTACCGACCACGAACGGCAGCAGGATTTGGCGCAACAGCACCAACGTAACCAACGCGAGCGCAGAGACCGCGAGCCAGAACGTCGCTGGTCGTGTAATTCTCATCGGCCTTCGTCGCACATGCGGTTTCGAGCTCGACTGCCGGCTTCGGTGCCCACCGATTCCCAGCGCGGATCCACGAATCCGAGCGAGAGTAGCGGTCGTACAGATCCTTGTTCAATTTTCTATCAGGCTGGCGAAGGCGATCTCGCCATCGGTAATGTAGTGGTTAACCTTTCCGGTCTGCAACCGTGATCCGGATTGGTGCAATGCGACCTCCCCGATCACCCGCTTTGCCTTTAACTGGGTGATGACGTAGTTGCGTTCCGCATTCGTGTCTGAATCGGTCGCATGGGTCACTTGGAGCGTTAGTCGGGCCAGTGATAGGCCGGTGTCTCTGGTGCCCGCCCCAACCCAAAGTACGCGCTGATCGGTCGACGGTTTATCCGTGTTCAACCAGAATCTCGCCGCTGCCATATCGTCCTCCGAGTGGGCGAGGCTCAACGCCCAGAAACGGACGTGATGGCGCTTGCGCGGGCTGTTGTTGATGGGCTCTTGGAAACCTATGTCCTGCCTCCGTCCAAAGAGATAGAGGGAGCTGAAAGGAGCTGTGGGATACGGAGAGTTGAGTAAAAACGCGCGTATCATTCGCCACGAACTCGCGATTCCCAAACGATCCGCTGTTGACCAACCCGCCGTTGCAAACGCATCGCAGAGTTGTTGAAGGGTGCCGATGAGGACGAGGTTTACCGGATCGCCGGGCAAGCCATCTCCGGTGATCGTGTATCTAGGGATAAGTTTCCGGTGAAGAACCTTCAGCCCCATTCGGACCACGGTTGGCAAAATGACATAGGCTGCCAGCCCGTAAGTGAGGCTTACTGCTAGGATCCATGGAAGTCGGTGGTCCGCCGTATCGAATACGACGAAGACGATCAGCCAGACGCTGAATGCGCCCAGGCAGAAAATGAGCAATCTCTGGAATAGGCGCGCAAGCAATCGCAAAATTCTTTGTCCTGTCTGGCAGGAGATGAGCTCGTCGCAGCTCTGTCTGTTCGTATGCAGGTTTCACCGTCCAGCCTGGCATTAGGCCTCGGATCCGACGCCCGTTCAACGGGTAAAGGCGACCGAGGCCACGCGACGCGCCCCTGCTTGTGTCACCCGTTGCGGATGACTGGTGACGTGAGCCCCTGATCCTCCCCCAGACTTGGGTAGTGCCCGCCATTCAAGAAGACGGACGACGCCCCTCAGCAACATGACGCCCGCCGAGTTCGCACTCAAATCCGGCCTGGAAAAACAGGCCGCCTAAGGCCAGAAATGAAACCCAGGAGTCTCCCTCAGACCGGACGAGGATCAGGCTCTCGGGTCACGAGTTAGGGATTGTCGCGCAAACCCCACAGGAACGGTCGCTCGACGCCCCACAACGCCGGATAGGGTTGCCGGGCTACGGCGAGCGTCAAATCCTGGAACGCCCGTTCCAGTCAGTTCGTAATCAAGCTGACGAACTGGAGACCGTCAATTCCGGCCGCCATTGATTGTTCTGTGTCGCTCCTGTTTTGGGGGAAGCCGGATCGTTCATGGCTGCGCCGCCAGCACCTTGCCTATCGCCTGCGCCACCCAGTCCTGGGGGGACAGTCCCGCCGCCCGCGCTTTGGCATTGACCGCGTCGACGACGTCCGGCCTGAGCGGCACATCGAGGAAGATGCGCTCGGCGCTTTCGATTGCGTAGACGGCGCGCGTGGCCTTCAGGCTAAAGCTCTGCATCCGGGCAGTCTTCTGTGCGTCGTTCAGCATCATGTCCTTTGCCACCAGCGGACAATAGGCGCCGATTAAACTGTCGACGATCATTGTATTGCTCAGCCCCTGCTCGCGCAGCTTGTCGACCGTGGCATTGAGGGAAGCCGGATGGTCGAGCTGGTCCGAAACCGGCAGCATTGAGACTATATCCTGTGCCCCGGCTGGGATATCGGCGCTGGGCCGCCAGCCGCACTCGAAACCGCTAGCAAAGGCGGTCGGACTGATCAGGGTCGCCGACAGGGACAGCGTGGCCAGCAGACGCGACACAGTTCGCATGACCTTCCTCCTCAAAGGGTTTGATCTAGCTCGTGCTGTTTCCTCGACGGGTGGCGCTTCTCGCAAAAGGTCAGATCGTTCTGTTCCTAAATAAACTGAGATGCGGCTTCACCTTCCTGTGATGGATTGATCCGGGGGAGTGCAGTACCCGCCAGAGTGATTGACGCTCCAAGTGGAAAAAGGCGGCCTGAAATCTCGGTCGTTGCTACCCCGGGGGCCTCACCCGCCGAAAGTCCCATTCTCCGGCAGCATATCGCGCCTTGGCGCGGAGACCCAAGGGCTAACCCGATTGTCGCGATGGGAAAAGGGAACCTGCTCCACGGGCTAGTATCCTGCCCTGGTAGGCTGACCCATTATCGCGCGCCTCTGACATTGCCTTGGCCTCCGCGCCCGAGTCCAGGGTGCACCGCCGGATCTCGCAATGAGAGCAATGGGAGAGGCGGCGAGATCTGCGGTCTCCGCGTCGACAGCTCGCCGACGCACTGCACCGTGCATCGCCTGCTGCCGATCATTAGCCCTCTTCGATTGACTGACTGCCCCCCAACGAAGACACCAACATGACCCTTGGTGGTGTGCAGATCGATGGATGGGATGTCGTCACTTTCGTCATCGGCCATTTGGCCCGGCACCTCCTGCGTTAGGTCGAAGAGCGCTGCCAGACGCATCTTGGACGGCCGGAGGCCACCCGCGCCCCGACCAAATTCGGCGCGCGACCCAGAACGGGAGGCGATCTCGCTTGTTCGCGGTGCTATTTCGGGAACAGGAACTGGAGCTGGGCTCTGAGCTGCCAGTCGGCGCCGCCGCTGGGCTTTGCGACGTTATAATAGGCTGCGAGCTGCGCGTTAACAGGCTGTTTGCCGATCTTGAATACGCGCCCAAAACCGCCTCCGATCGGCACCGTCCAGCGGTCGCCATGGCCGGCCTCCCAGTTGGCGGTGATGATCGGAGACGACGTCAAATACCAGCCTCCGTGGAAATTGTAGTTCACGAAGGGCTGCAGCGTCATCGCATTGACCGCGCTGCGGTTGCTCTTGCCGGCGAAGGACCAGACGTTGTTGACGAGGATGCCGACCACCCAGGGGCCTTCGATAGCCAGGGCGACGAAGGCCGGCCCGGCCGAGTACTTGCCGGCCGTGAGGGTCTTGTCGGTGCCGGTCGGGAACACGAAGGTCGGACCGATGCCCCAGATGATGCCGTGCGTCGGCTGTTTGGGCGAGAAGAAGAAGCTCGGGTTGATGTCGCCGAGGCCGAACTCGCGCTCGCCAGTCACCGTCAGGGCCGGTTGCGCGATCACCGGCGTGATCCAGCGCGTGATCAGGTTCCAGTCCTTGTTGAGCGTGATCGGGATCACGGGCTGGATATTGAGGACGTTCTGCAGTTGCTTGTGTGGGCCGACGTTGAAGTTGAAGTTGTTCTGGAAAGGCACGCTGATCATGTCGGCAACGGGGTTCTGCGCCGCCTTGGCCAGATCGTCGGTGCTTTTCTCGCGCTCCTCCTGTGCAATGGCGAAGGAGCTTGCCAAGCCAATTGAGATGGCGAGCGCGAGCCTCAGTCCCAACCGCCCGCAGCCTGTGCGTCGTCCAGTCATGATGCGCTCCGCCTGAAGTCCAGACTGCCAGAAAACAGTGGAACAGAGTTCCCTTTGGCGCGCCAGATTAAGGGCTGCTCACTATGCGCAAATCTAAATCTGTGTTGCTTTCAGGATACATGCAGCGAAGGTCGCGGCGAGTCTCCGCTGTACCTGCGCCAGTATTCGGTGCGTTGAGGCTGCGATCCTGTTCGAAGCAAATCCGGGCGACGACGAATGTGCCGGTAATTTTCTCACGAAGCCGACACGAATTCGTCGGATCATTCTTGCCACGGGCCGTGTAAAAGCAGCAAATCCAGGTCCATGCCGGCAAGGCGAGTGATTTCGACGTCGAATTCGGGCAGACCGGATAAGTAAATATGTCACACCCATCGCTGCTTTGCGGTGGGAAGCAAGTTGCGCATTGAGCGGGAGCAGTGTTCGGCGGATGCTGGTCGTGGAATTCGCAGCATGAATCGCAAAAATGGGGATTGCGATGACACTCAGCCACGCGAAGGCCTGCGGCTTCACCTTGTCGATAATCCTCGGGCTCGGCGCCGCCCGCGCCGATCTCTCTTCGATGCGGGCGCGACCGTCGACGTCGGCGACCTCAGCTTCGGGCGCAACGTGGCGATCGCCCGCTCCGGCTCGGTGGACTGGATCGACGGCTTTGCTGGCGCGCGCATGCGGATCGGCCTCGCGCCCGGGCGCCGATCGGAAGCGGCCTCCTGACAATACAGGCTGCGCGTACACGCAACCGGAGGGGAGATGCGGATGAGAAGCGAGCTTTCTCTCTTCGTGGGCACTTTCACGACCTTGCTTGCCATCATCAATCCGTTCGAGGTCCTGCCTGTCTTCCTCAAGCTATTGTCCGGTAAGGATAGCGCAACGCACCGCACGGTTGCCCTGAAAGCCTCTGTCTATGCGCTATTGCTTTGCTTCTTCTTCTTCATTTTCGGAACGCTTCTGCTTCGGATTTTCGGTGTCCCACTCAGCATGGTGCGGGTCGTCGGCGGCATCATCCTGATGAAAATCGGCTTCGAGCTGTTCATGCCCAGGAAATCGGGCGACGATCTGGGCCTCTCGGACGCCGACACCGACGAGGCGAATATCGCTTTCGTGCCGCTGGCAATGCCGATCATGTTCGGTCCCGGCGGCATCGCCACGATCATCGGGATGACTGCGACGATCAAGGATTCATCCAAGGAGATCCTCTCGTTCATCGCCATATCAGCGGCAATCGTCGCGACGATGTTCACGACCTATCTCTGCTTGCTCTATGCCGAGAAGCTTACGCAAAGAATCGGCCCGATGGGGATCGATGCTATCACGCGCATTGTCGGGTTCTTTGTTTCCGCGATCGGGGGCGGCCTGATATTTGACGGCGTGGTCGAAGCCCTGCAAATGCATGGCATGACCAATTTGCACTGAGCGTCGCCTCCATCGGCGAAGCGAGCCGAGCTCATTGGGCGCGATCGCGGGACCTGTGCAATCAGGGCCTGTCCCAGCCTATACCAGCCTAAGGATTCTTGTTCGCAATCGCGAGTTCGCTGACGCCATCGACGTCATGATTCTGCAGCGCGGCCAGCAGCCCTTCGTCCGACAAAACCAGCCGGTGCGAATGCTTCCAGCCCTGATGTGAGACCTCGACCAGTCGCTCGTCTTCTGGCTCTGATCAACGAGTCCTCAGCCCGGCCGCGACCCTAAAAAAGGGGGCGCGCGCGGTTACCCGCAGCGTGTGAGAGGAGCCACACGCGCGCTGAGATTTGGTGCAATCCATGTGTTCGGTGCGTCGAGATCAGCCTGGACGGGTTGCCTGACGATTTGCCAATCCCGGATATCTGCCTGCGCTATCGCTGCTCCATCCGGCACGTCGGAGCGCACCGAGCGCTCGAAACAAATCTTACCGTCATGGTCGATGATGCAGACCGCCACCGCGCAGCGACACATCCAGCGCAGCGTAGAACATCTCGTCTCCCTTCGTCTCGGACCTGCCGAGATCCTAATGGGAGCTTGGCCCCTCGCGGGTCCGCCCGATTACGTATGCTGTTGGCGCAACACAGCCGTGAGCATTTGCCGGACCCAAATGACCGCCTTGGGGGTTGTTTGCTGAAGTTCGCGGGGCACCTCTCGGATGTCCGGATCGCGCCCTAAACGGACGCGCAAAGGTACGCATGAGCTTCTCGGAGGCGGACGTACGCGACCGATCGACTCCACTCCCTCGGCAAGCGCACCGATGCGTCGGCGCCTATCCGATAGTGCGCAGTTCCCGGCTCATCGTCTGCTCGCTCACGGATATGGCGAACTCCTCCCAGACCCATTGCACCAGGTCGATGATCCGCCAGCGCACGACCCCGTGGCTGACAGGAATGGGGCCACTCTCCACGATGGCCGCAAGCGCCGCAGTCCCGGACGATCTGGACCGTCACGCCGCCGATCTTTGCCGCCAAACCTATCACAAAACAGCGTTTTTGGATGTTCGGTTGGATCACTGAAGCCCATTGATGAGGGTGAGGGCCGGTGAGGGAGCGAGCCTCCGTCGTGGATCACTATTGAGCCTCCCATCCACAGCGCAGTTCAGACGAAACACTTAATCGGGAAGCGCAATACGATAGACTTCCAAATCGCCCTTGCCCTTGATCGGAACCAGTCCCAACGGTTCACCCTTCACACGAGCGTCGACCTGCTTCCAGGCGGCGGCGCTCATGTGGATGCCGGCGCTTGTGCCGTAGCTGGCGAGGCGGGCGGCGACATTCACGGTGTCACCCCAGATATCGAAGCTGAACTTCTGCCGGCCGACGACGCCGGCAACCACGGGGCCGATATGAATGCCGACCCGCACATCCCAAGGTGTCGGCAGCCGACGCGCCGCGCCGATGGTAGCTGCCGCGCACCCGATGCTCGCCATCACGGGATCTGGATTGGGTAGCAGTAGCCCAGCGGTGGCGAGCAGCCCGTCGCCAAGGGTCTTGATCTTCTCGAGGCCGTACTCCGCCGCGACGTCCTCGAATGTCGAGGCAAGCAGGTGAAGATTCGCCACGACCGCCTCAGGCGCGAGCAGATCGCAGAGCGCGGTAAAGCCGACGACGTCCGCGAAGACAACCACGACATCATCATATCGGCGCGGCGTCACGGTCTGCGAACTCTCGAGTTCGGCCACCGCCTGTGCCGGGAGGATGGCGTGCAGAAGGTCTTCGGCGCGGCGCCGCTGCCGCTCGATCTCAGCGATGTAGCTTAGTTCCCGATCGTGCAGCCGCTTCTTCTCCAGGCAAGCGCCGATCCGAGCCTTTAGCAGCACCGGGTTGAAGGGCTTGGGCAGGTAATCCTCGGCGCCAAGTTCAATGCAGCGGACAACGCTCTCGATCTCCGACAGCGCCGAGATCATCAGGATGGGGATATCGCGGGTTCCCGGATCCGCCTTGAGCCGCTCCAGTACTTCATACCCATTGACCTCAGGCATCATGATGTCGAGGAGAACGAGGTCGAACCGCTCGTTCGCGATCCTGTCCAGGGCCTCGCGCCCATTCTCGGCCATAACCAGATCGGCCCATCCCTCGCGCCGCAGCCGCCGGGCCAGCGTATACCGGTTGTCCTCGTTGTCGTCGACGACCAGGATGCGCACATCGCCGCTGATCATGGATCGCTCCGACACCGCAGAAGCGCCCGGATCTTCGTCAGGAGGCTCTCGAGGACGACCGGCTTGGCATCGTAGTCGTCGCAGCCGGCGGCGAGCGCCCGCTCCCGGTCGCCAGCCATCGCATGTGCCGACAACGCGATGATCGGGATGGAACACGTGTCAGGCGCATGCTTCAGCAGGCGCGATGCCTCCCAGCCATCGAGGCGTGGCAGGCTGAGATCCATCAGGATCAGGTCTGGCTTCTCGGCGCGGGCCATCGCGACGCCCTGCTCACCGTCGGACGCAACGCTGATTTCGAACCCGTGTTTCCGCAGGCGACGAGACAGCATGTACACGTTGTCCTCATTGTCCTCGACGTACAGGATCCTGCTCATGCCCGTTCCCGTTCGTTTCCGCTGACGGGCCGCAGGCGGTCAGCAATGGCCTCCCGCAGTGTGGCAAGAAGCTCCTCCCGTCCGCCGGCGCTCTTGCGCAGAATCCGCCTGACGCCGCCGCTGAGGCGACGATGCCCCTCCGCATCGAGGTCGGCGGCGGTGAGCACAATCACGGGCAAACGGCGCGTCTCCTCGTGTCGACGAATCTCGTCGACGAACTCAAAGCCATCCATCTCGGGCATCATCAGGTCGAGAAGGACGACGTCCGGGTGCGCCTTGGCCAACCGATCGAGCGCCACACGCCCATTCTCGGCCTCGGCCACTTCCCACCCGTCTTCGCGCAGGATGCGTGAGAGCCGCGCGCGCGTATGGTCGTCGTCCTCGACGATCAGGACCCGCCGGCTGGCAAGGCCGGGGTGGCAGGAGACAAGCGCTCTCCTCAGGCGGTCCCGGTCAACCGGCTTGGTCAGATAGGCCGCGGCGCCGAGGGCATAGCCCCGATTCTCCTCGTCAACGATGGTGACCATGAGGACGGGAATGTCGCCGAGGTCGTCGTCGCGCTTGAGCTCCTGCAGGACGCTCCAGCCATCGAGCCCCGGCATCAGCACGTCGAGGGTGATCAGCGAGGGCTTGACCTGCCGGGCAAGTTCGATCCCCGCCCGGCCGTCCTCGGCCGTCACCACATCGAAGCCGTCACGAACGAGGATTCGCCGTAAGAGGTCCCGCGTCGTCTCCTCGTCATCAATCACCAGCGCGCGTCGGCTCTGCCCGATGGGCCTATTCGGGGGCGGAGCCGGAGCCATGGTCCCGGTCAAATTGCCCGCCACTGCGGGCAACGTCACGGTGAAGGTGCTGCCGACGCCCGCGGTACTTGTCACTGCGATGTCGCCGCCCATCAGACGACACAGCCGGCGACTGATGGCGAGGCCGAGCCCAGTTCCCCCGTATTTCCGCGTCGTCGAACTATCCGCTTGGCTGAATTCCTCGAAGAGCTTGCGGACCTGCTCGTCGGTCATCCCGATGCCGGTGTCCTGCACGGCGATCATGAGCCGGTCTCCGGCCGGTCCGGCCACTCGGCCCGCCCGTAGGATCACGGTTCCGCGATTGGTGAACTTGCAGGCGTTGCTCAGGAGGTTGAGCACCACTTGACGGAGGCGGATGGGATCGGCCCGGGCCGTCCCGAGATCTCGTTCAACTTCGACGACGAGCTGATTGCCGTTCCGGGAGGCGAGAGCCTCGGTGGTGTGCGAGATGTCGGCCATCAACGCTGCGAGATCGATTTCCTCAGGATGAAGCTCGAATTTGCCAGCCTCGATCTTTGCGAGATCGAGGATCTCGTTGATCAGGGCTAGGAGATGCGTGCCGGCGTGGTGGATCCGGTCGAGCGGCTCGACCAGGGAGGCGTCGCCGTCCTCTTCGGCCTCCTCCTTCAGCATCTCGGTGATGCCTATGATCGCATTCAGGGGCGTCCTGAGCTCATGACTCATGTTGGTGAGGAATTGGCTCTTCGCCCGCGTGGCGTCCATGGCCTGATCGCGGGCGAGCTCCAGTTGCGCCGCGTGGCGTTTGATCGCGGTGATGTCGGTGTAGACGGCGACAGTCCCGCCACCGGCGATCCGGCGTTCGCTCACCTGGATCCAGCGGTCGCCGGCGCGATGCTGGATCTCGGCGCCGAGCGGATTGCGGTGACGCACCAGCCTCTCCGTGACCCAGGCTTCGACCCGCCCCTTGGCTTCCTCGATGAGGCCGAGCTCCGCGGCGCGCCGAATCACGTCCTCGAAGGTCGTCCCGGGGACCATGGCGATATCGGTTTCCGGATAGAGGAGGTCCTGATAGCGGCTGTTGTACAGAACAAGGCGATCCTGTTCGTCGTAAAACGCGAATCCTTCATTGATGCTCTCGATGGCGTCGATCAGATGCTGCCGGGCGTTGGCAACCTCGCGCAAATTCTTCTCCTCAATCTCAATCGCAGTGTCCCGGAACACCGCGAGCGCCTTCGCCATGCGTCCGATCTCGTCCGCACTGTCGGAGGGCAAAGGGGCCCGCAGGTTGCCACCGGCAATGGCCATCATGCTGTCGCTCAGGGCCCTCAGTCGTGCGACGAGATTGCGGTCGACGTAGAGCCAGACGATGAGGAGCGAGCTCAGGAGGCTCAGCGCGACGACGCCGAGGAGCACGCCGCGACCGATGCGCTGCGCCGCGAGCGCCTCCCCTCCAGCCTCTCGGATGTCGCGACCGGCAGCGGTGACGAGTGCGTCGACGGCGGCGGTCAGCCGCGCCGACAACTCCGTGTTTTCGGACAGGAGCCGCTCGGCCTCCCCGACCAGGCCGAGTTCGGTCCCACGCGTGTCGAGGATACTGTCCGGACCCTCGATCAACTTTGCGAAGTCGGCGACACGCTGCTCGAAACGGGAGCGCAGGCGTGGGTCCGTCATTCCGGCGGCGATCTCTTGCAACGCCGCCAGCGAGCGCTTCAGCGGAAAGGCCAAGACCGGGAGATCCGCCGGGCTTTCTGCCGCAGCGACCTTGAGCAAGCCATCGTTGATCGCCGCGAATTCGAGTTGCGCCTTCTGCATCGGCAGGTTCGCTGCGATCTCCTGCGCGAAGTCCGCCGGCGGCGGCCCGTCGCCTGAGGCGGCGCGGCGCAGGGCCGCGATCTTGGAATCCATGACGACGATGGCCGGAGCCACCAGTCGTTGCGCCGCCACCGTGGCGTTCGAGAGGCGTCGGACCAGGGCATCCCTGCGCTCCGACACGTCGAGCCGGCGCGCGACGAGACCGGCAAGCGCGGTGAGATTTCGACGGAGCCCCGAGACCGCCGGCTCCATCGCGGCGAGCGCCCCGGGATCGACGGCGCCGCGCCTGATCTGGGCGAGCAGGGTCTCGAGACGGTCGACCTCGATCATGATGGCAGTGGAGACCTCTCGGTACTGCCCTTGGGAGCGCGCGCCCAGCAGGGTCGGGGCGGCGGCGACGATGCGCTCGGCCTGCCGCGACAGATCGAGCGCGGTGAGGGCAGAGGGCACGCGCTGCTCGGTGATCCGCTCGAGGACATAGGCCATCTGGCGGAATGCGTAGGTGCCCGCGGCAGCCGCGAGAACGGCAAAGGCGCTAATGCCGAGGAAGGCGAGGAGGAGACGCCAGCGGACGCTAGGCCGGATGGGCATGATCCACGAGGGCTGAACCCCCTCCCTCATTCCAGGGGCACGTATTTGCCGCCCCGCCAAATATACCAGTCGAAGCCGGATTGCCTTACGTCACCGTTGGCGTCGAAGCTGATCCGGCCCAGGATTGTGTCGAATTCGTTCGCGCGCAACGCGCCGATAACAGCCACTACATCGAGCGAACCGGCCTTCGTCACCGCTTGCGCCCAGGCCTGGACGGCTCCGTAACTATAGAGGGTATATCCATCGGGCTCGAAGCCCTGCTGGCGGAAGCGGGCCACAACCGGCGCGGCGGCAGAATTCCGGCGCGGATCGCGGAAGAACGTGAACAGGGTTCCCTCGCCAGCTTCTCCGGTGACCTCCCCGAAGGCTTCGTTGGCAATCCCATCCCCCGACACGAGTTGCATCTTGTAGCCTTGGTCCCGCGCGCTGCGGACCAGCAATGCCGCTTCCTGGTAATAACCGCCGAAATAGACTATTCCGACCCCAGCGGCCCGGAACTTCGCGATGAGCGGGGCATAGTCGCTCTGGCCTGGCGTGAGATCTTCGTAGAGTGCCTCCGCAACACCTCGCTTGTTGAGTCGTCGCCGCGTTTCATCGGCGAGGCCCTTGCCGTAGACAGAACCATCGCTGAGAATCGCGATCTTGGCATCCCGCCAGCGCTCAGCAAGATAGTCGCCAGCGATCGCGCCCTGCTGATCGTCGCGGCCGCAGACGCGAAAGACGTTTGACCTGCCTTCCTCTGTCAGCCGCGGGTTGGTCGAGGATGCCGAGATTTGAATGATTCCGGCTGCCTCATAGACCTTGGCTGCCGGGATCGACGCACCAGAGCATTGGTGCCCGATAACAAACGGCACCTTGGCGGCTGCGAGCCTTCCCGCCACGGCAACGGCTTGGCCGCTGTCGCAAGCGTCGTCGAATGAGATGAGCCGCAGCGATTGGCCGAGGACGCCGCCGCCGGCATTGAGGTCGGCGATCGCCATTTCGACGCCTTGCTGCTGTTGATCGCCCTGATAGGCATTGGGCCCCGTGAGGGCCCCCGCCGCGCCAATCACGATCTCCGCACGAGCAGCCGCAGCTTGCATCACCGCTACGGTCAAGGCCGTAGTGAGGTTCCGTAGAACTCGCCTCATGACGCGCCTCCCGCCATGGGTACAGCGGCGCCGCCGGATCGTCAGCTACAAACGCACGAGACCCAATGATACAAAGGGCAGGCCTTACTCTCTGAACGCAAATGCTCACCCTGATCGCAGTCTCGGCAGCGAAACCGCCATGAGAGGGGCGACTGACCTCCAGTTCGGATGTTAAACGATCAGGCCCCTCAGGTCGACGCTATTCCATCTGCGCATCGGCATTGCGCCAGTTCGAGGCGCACCGAATGATCGATGAGGGATGTGCAGCATTACGAGACGCGCAATGGCCGGCCTTATAGCAAGCCTCACTGAGGCTGACTCTGTCGGGGCTTCTCAAGGCGACGTTGCTCTGATTCAACATGGCGAACGAGGGAGTTCGCCATGGGAACCTTGCCGCTTCGGATTGATTTCGATGCCGCGTCATGCCGGCTGGCACCCAAGCGCGTCGTCCCCTTGCCGCGATCCATGAGGGCACACGCTCCGAGGCGGCAAAGATCGACGGCGTGACGGTCCAGATCGTCCGGAACTGAGGCGCTCGCGGCCATCGTGGAGAGTGGCCCCATTCCCGCCAGCCACGGGGGCGTGCGCTGGCGGATCATCGATCTGGTGCAATGGGTCTGGGAGGAGTTCGCCATATCCGTGGGCGAGCAGACGAGGAGCCGGGAACTGCGCGCCATGGACTATCGCAGACTCTCCGCCAGGCTCGAAATGAAACGCAGCTGATTTCGCTTTGACTTCATCAATGCCCTGCGCAGTTCAAATTGGGTCGGCCTCGGCCTGATGGTTTTAGCTACCGCAAGGTCGAGGCCAATCACGAGGGACTCGGCATGGGGTCAGATGCCACGCCAGACAGGACCGGCCCGCAGCGATGCGGGCGCTAGGCTCGGTGGCTCGGGCGCGCATCTCTTTTGCAGAACTGGATGATGTTCGAAGGAGCGGCTGTGTTCTGAGCCCTGCTGAGACTGACCAACGCCGTTTCGATAGCCTTGCGCAGGCGTTCGTCTTGCTCGGTGTGGCCTGTTACACAAAAAAATGCGCTCAGCAGGTGCACGGAGCACTCGTCGTAACTCGAAATGGAACGTCCATAATCTTGCTTCAGCGACATGATGGCCCCACGCGGTACACAATGTTTCAAACCGGGCCGGCATAAGCGTAGCAGGAGATAGAAGCGCAAAATTCAGCCCCTAAAGCTTCAGGTATTGAGAAAGCATACCGAAGACGATCAGGCGGCTTCGATCGGCGCAACGATATCGCGGCCGTTCTCGTGGTTGGCGGCGGCCGAGGTAGGCTCCGCACCCGAAGTGTTCTTGATTGGGCTGCTCCGCTGCATCGAACGGGCCAAGATCAGCAGCTTTTCAATGTCTTCCAGACAACCCCGTGCCGCCACGCGATGGGACTGCACCATCCAATAGAACTCTGCGGCCTTCCGCGCACTTTTTTCCCGGTTCGCTAGCGCTTCGTATTTCGTCACTGCGGTACGGTGCTCGTCTAGTGCGAGTTTCAGTTGCGTCAGCAGGGTTTCAATGGACATTGCTTTCAGGCGAGGTCTCGTGGCCCGACCCGGTCGGCGAGCCGCAACAACCACTTCATGACTTCCTGCTCGGTCGCGCTGAGTGTCTCGCGTTCGGCGATTTCAGTGGCGACGATCCGAAATTCTGGCCATCGCAAGTAGAAATCGGCGAGGTCGCGCGGCGGCACCAGAATGATCCGGGCCCCGAAATTTTCTGTCGTTTTGGCTGAATTCGTCATGCCGATCAGGCTAGCTGCCTCGGCGTTCGCCGGCGCGTGAAAAAACTGTGAAACCGCTTGGCTTCGCTCCGCTCGCTGCCATAACTTGGGGTTGAGCGTATGGGGCGCTACGTCATGCTGGGAGAATTACTGACTATCAACCTGTTCGGAGCGTGCACGGTGTCGTCAGCCGAGGCCGGTGGCTTCGTTGTGTCCGGCGCAAAGCACCGAGCCCTGCTTGCACTGCTCGCAACAGCTCCCTTTGGGCGTCGCACGCGCGCGTTCCTTCAGGAGACGCTGTGGGGGGCCACTTGCTATGACACGGGGCGGCAAAGTCTTCGTCGGGCGCTTTCGGACCTCCGGCACATCATGGGGAAGAGCTACGAAGAGTTGATCGCGGGTAGCAATGCAGATCTCTCCCTGGATCTCTCACGCGTGCGGTTTCTCGGGCATGTCTCGTCCGGCCCGTTCCTCGAGGGCCTCGACATCCGGGAACCCGGTTTTGTCGCATGGGTGGCCGGCATTCGACAGAACCCTGGACAATTGGCCGGATTGTTCAGAGGCAGCCAGGAGCTGTTCTCTCCGCTGCTTCCGGTCGTGGCGGTCCTCCCGTTTCGGGCCGTTGACGGTGAGCATCCGACGCGTGTCTTGGGCGACTGGGTCGCCGAGGAGATCTGCCGGTCGCTCAGCCGCTCTCATCTGCTCGCGGTTATCTCGCATCTGTCCTGCCGGGCCCTAGCGTCAGCGCAGATCGACATGGCGGCCGTACGCAATGCCTTGCAGGCAGATTACTGCGTTACCGGGACGCTGCGTCGATCGGGCGGCAACCTCGTTCTGGACACCGATTTCGTGGATACCCGCTCGGGGCGCATCCTCTGGACCCGCCAGTTCATGCAGGCGGCAGAGCGTTTCATCGACGGGTCGGCGGAAGGTCTTGCGGCCATCGTTGCGGCGGTCGGAGCCGCGATCGCGGAACAAGCACTCGTCTATGTGCGGAGCAAAGTCCCGGCCGCGATCGACGATCACTGGCTCCTGATCGCGGGAGTAGCGCTCATGCACCGCGCCACGTTGCGGGACTTCGCCCGCGCTCGCGAACTCCTTGAGGAGGCCGCACGCCGCGCGCCCTATACGCCCGAGCTTCATGCCTGGCTCGGCAAGTGGTACGTGCTCAGCGTCTTCAACGGCTGGAGCGCAGATGTTGCGCAGGAGACGCGGCATGCGCTCGACAGCACGGCGCGCGCGCTGGACCTTGAGCCCGACAACGCATTCTGCCTGACCATCGACGGCTTTGCCCAGAATAACCTTCTGCGCCGCCTCGATATCGCCGATACCCGCTATGCGGCGGCGCTGGAGCGAAACCCGAGCGCTGGCCTGTCCTGGCTTCTCAAGGGCGCGTTACATGCTTTCCGCGATGAGGGAGCATCCGCAGTCAAGGCTACGGAACGCGCGCGTCGGCTCTCGCCCCTCGATCCCTTCGGTTACTTCTACGACTCTTTGAATGCGACCGCGCATTTGGCAATGGGCGATCACCAGCGTGCGCTCGACTTGGCCGATCGTTCCTTAAGCCAGAACGATCGGCATCTATCGACGCTGCGCACGAAGATCGTCGCTTTGCACAATCTGGGGCGGGGCCAGGACGCGGCCGTCGCCGGCCAGGAGCTTCTGCGCCGGCAGCCGGATTTCACTGTCGCGGGGTATCAGCGCAGTCATCCGGCAGCTGATTACGCATTCGGTCGAAACGCCGCAGCGGCTCTTCGTGCGGCCGGGATTCCGTGAAGGGGGAGGGGGCATGTCGATACTTGGGGGCACTGGCGGAACAGGCGGTACCGGAGGCACTGGTGGTACGGGGGGCACCGGTGGAACCGGTGGGACTGGCGGAACCGGTGGCACGGGAGGGACAAACCTCACCGGCCTTGGCGCCTTCATCGGCGGCGGCCCTGTCGATCCACTGACAGCACAGGGCCTGCTGATCTGCAGCCAGGCCATCATGCATGCCGCAGGCAGCGGGCCGGTTGAGAGGCCGTCCTCCTTGAAGATGTCCGATCCCGAGAATCTGGCGGGCTTCGAGGGATGGGTCCGCGCGTCGCTCTATCTCAGCGAATTCCTGCGTCAGCTTGACTGGAGAGCAGACGCCCGCGGCGGGATCGGGGCTGTTTCCTTCTCATGGCAGAGGCCGACCTTCCTCTCGCTGCACAGGCCGTCGATGGAGCTCTTCCTCGAACAGGTCGCACTGGTACGGGAATATATGGATCTGCGCGGCGAGCGGTCGGCTGAGATCCTGACCCAACTCGGCTATCCGATTGATTATTTCGCGACAATTCTCGGCCTCAACGCCGCACGCAATCGGTTCACGTTCGAGCTGATCGCCGCCACGCAGGTGCTCACCTCCCATGTCGCGATGGTTGCGAAGCACCATCTCGCGTGCCGGCGGCCGGATCGGCTCGGGACGACGGTGATGCCGATGATCTCAACGCCCGGCCATGCAACTTTTCCCAGCGCTCATGCCGCCGAAGCCTTCGCGGTCGCAACTGTTATCGAAGGGCTGCTCAAGGCGGTGGCGCCGATGAAGCACTACCCGTCTTCCGAACGGCTGGCGCGGCTGGTCTTCAAGCAGGCCGAACGGATTGCCGTGAACCGCACCGTGGCAGGCATGCATTTTCCGATCGATAGCTGGGCGGGGGCCGCTCTGGGCGAGGCGGTGGGGCAGATTGTTTTGGCCCTCTGCGGCGCAAAATCAGTCAAAGTGACGCCGCGAACCTATGTCGCTCAGAATATCGACTTCTCTGTGAGCGCTTTCCGGCCGGATCTGTGGCCTGGCGTCCCAGCGGATCATGCTGATCCGAAAATCACGGGTCTTTCTCGTGACGTCGATGGACGTGGAGTCCCTGTTCGCCGCAGCAGTCTCTTCGACTGGTTGTGGAGGAAAAGCCTGGACGAGTTTCGGCTCTCCTGAAGCGACAGCGACGCAGATCCGAGCGGGGTTCTCCAATGTCCGATGACCTCACAGAATTGATCGGTCCCTATGAGCGTTGGGCGCACGGGACCGGCGCGGCCTATGCGTTTGCGGGAGCCACCGTCGCGGACAGCCCGTTCATGGCAGCCACCGCGGAGTGGCCCGCCGGAACGGACCCATATGCGATCGCCGCGGGGCTGGCGAACAACGGTTCGTTGGGGAGCAGCAGCCCGGCAGTGCTCTTGCCTACGCTTTGGTCCGCTGCCTTTGACGGCGCTGAGCGGGTGTTCTGTCCGGCCGTGCTGCGTACCGCCGAGCCGGTTGCAGGCACGGGGGCGGACCGCCTGCGCGATCTCGCCTCAGCTTGCTCGCAGCTCAAATCCGAGCACGCAAAGCGGCCTGCCGCGCAGGAAACGGGCATCCGCATCAACTCCCGGATTCCGCGATCGGCTGTGCATCTCGGGTTCCATCCTGACAATATCACCGAACGCTACGCGACTTGCCCCTCCGCACCTGTTCCGCCGGCGGCCATCATGGCGGTGATCGATGACGGGATCGCCTTCGCCCATGAGAATTTGCGGAATGCCGCCGGTGCGACGCGGGTGGAGTTCTGCTGGCTGCAGGGGGCGGAGGCAGATGGCATTGCGGAGCCGACAGTCCTGTTTGGGCGCGAATATCTGAGCGATGCAATTGACGTGCTTATCCAAGCCCATGGGCACGACGAAGACCTGCTCTATCGGCGCGCCTCACCCGATCGCGGCGTCTATGCTGGTGCAACGATCGACCGATTAGCGACGCACGGTGCCCATGTATTGGACGCTGCCGCAGGTCACCGCCATGGCAGCAAGCCGAGCCCAAGCCGTCCTGTTCCTCCGGCGGGCGATCTCGACGCGTTGCGGGTGATTGCCGTGCAATTGCCAGCCCCGGCCACGATTGAGACGGCCAGTTTCGGCAAGGACGCCTTCATCCTGAGCGCCTTCCATTACATTTTTGACCGGGCGGATCGGATTGCCGAGCGCTATCTCGGGAAGGGAGCCGCGCTACCCCTCATCATCAACTTCAGCTACGGTTTCAATGGCGGGCCGCACCATGGCGGCGAACGGCTGGAGCGGGCTTTGCGGTCGCTCATCCGCCGGCGTGTTGCGCGAGGCGGCGCGACCCACCTGATCATGCCTGCGGGCAATGACTTCCTGAGCGGTCTCCATGGCGAGATCACGCCCGATCTGCTCTCTGGCGACGGCCACGGTTTCGCAATTCCCTGGCGGCTGCAGCCGAACGATCGGACATCAAACTATCTTGAGATCTGGCTGCCGCGCGGGGCAACCCCCGACCATGTTTTCATCAGGATCACCGACCCCGTCGGACATATGGTCTACGACGGCCCGATCGAAAGCGCGGGATCGAGCATTCGGCATGTAGACCTGATGCCGGCCGGAGCGCCAGGGCAGCATCCGATTGGTCAAGTCAGCGTTGAGCGCTACCGGACCGATGATGACAAGGCCTTGTGGCGCTTCGTCATTGCGTTGGCGCCGACGGAACCGGACAATCCGACCTTGCCGTCATCGCGGTCTGGAACTTGGACGGTGAGGCTCGGGCACCTGTACAGAGCAGTACAACACGGCCCGATTACCTGCCGCATCCAGCGTGACATCAACCCTTTCGGCTATGCACTTGGTGCGCGGCAAAGTTATTTCGATGATCCACGAGACGAGGCGTTTGATGCCTCGGGACATCGGCCGCTTGGAGATAATCCAGCCGGGGTTTTCGTCCGGCGGTTCGGGACGCTCAACGGTCTTGCGACCCACGACGCAGCGGCGGTGGTTGGGGGCTTTGTGGCAACTTCTCAAACCCCCGCTCTCTACAGCGCTGCCGGCCACGACCCATCGCTCCAGTCAGGTCCGGGGCGAGTCCATCTGTCCGCTGCCTCAGATGCATCTACCGCACTTGAGGGCGTGCTTGCTGCTGGTACCCGCAGCGGTGGCGTTGTCCGGATGTCGGGAACGAGCATGGCGGCGCCGCAAATCGCGCGGGCGACTGCTATCGCGTACCTATCGGGAATGGGTCGACCGAGCGGATCGAGCCAAGGTGATGCAGGCCATGACCTTGTGCAGTTGCTAGACGGTCAGGTTTGCCCCGTATCCCAGGATGCAATCAGCCGCGTCAGACTTGGCGAGGCTCTGCTGATCTCACGAAATCGAACGCTCTACCGTTAGGCCCGATACGCGCCCCAGCGTCGAATTGCTGGGCGGCGCTGGCGTGCAGGGCGATGCCGGCGCGCGTCGCGATCTCGTAGCCGAGGACGAGACAGGTCAGCAGGGCTTGGCCATCGAGACCGCCCTCCTCGAGCAGATCCAAATTTAGAAGTGAGAGAGGCGCGGCATGAGGCCATCGGTCGCCTCGCGCAGCATGCGCGCGAGCAGGGTGCCGACACGATCCTGCTCGCGGGCGATACGTTCGACACAGAAACCCCGGCACCGGATATTCGCCGGCAGGCGCTCGCCGCGATGCGCGACCGTGCTGCGATCCGCTCCGTCGATGTCAGACTTCCGCCGATGGCAACTTCAGCGGCAACAATGCCCTGATCTCGGCGTCGCGTAGATAGAGGCCACCCCATGCAAGAACGGCGAGATAAACGCCAAACAGCATGTGGGTGAAGATCGGACTGCCAACCCGTAGATGTGTGGCGACGGTGCCACCCATATAGGCGGTGAGAAGGATCGCGCCGAGGACGGCGGTTCGTGGGAAGGCGTAGAGCGCCGTGCAGGTCAGCGCCACGAAGCCGAGCCCCCGCGCCAACCCGGCTGATGGCGGATAGCCCAGCGCGGCTGTCGTCTCGATCACGACGTTCAGGGGGACGAGCTTCAGCCCGGCATCGAACAGCATGAAGGTGATGACGAGGCCGCTCATCACGGCGCCGACCGCGGAGCCGGCCTTGCCTGGACCGTCGTCTTCGCGGGGCGGAGCCGAGGCTTGCGGCGCCGAATCCGGCGAAGGGGAAGAGGGCGCGCTCACGACTCGCCTTCCCGCTTCGCACCCTTCAGTAGCGCGACGATCGCCATGGCATGGCCATGACCAAGGCCGAACTCGTCCTTGAGCGCGGCAACGACGGCGCCCGCCTTCGCGCCGGGAGCCAGCCCTGTCCCGGTTGAAAAGCCCTTGTCCCGTCCCCATTGGCGGAACTGGTCCGGAGTCTTGCCCGTCTTGGCTGCGATATTGTCGAGATAAGCCTGAAAACTCACCTTGCCCTCCGACCCTCGCAGTTCCCGCCCACGAGCGGGAACGAGCGACAGATACCGGGTCAGGCGGCGGCTGTTTTGTACGAAAACGACAATTGCGGCTTCTCGCGCAACAGCCGGGCCGGCGTCATTCCGATCAAATGCCGGACGGCGCGGGTGAGGTGAGCCTGATCGTAATACCCCGCCTCGAAGGCGGTGCCGAGCACCGACTGTCCGCTCGCCAGCAAGGCGGCGGCATGGCGCGCCCGCTCGATCTGCTGATAGGAGCTGAAGGTCATGCCGGTGACCCGGCGAAAATGGCGCTGGACCGAGCGTTGACTCATCCAGTCGACATCGCCGACGATGGCCGCGTCGGTCGCATGACTGCGTGCGATGACGCCGAGGCTTGCCAGCCGCGCCACGAAAGCCTCGGCGTTGTCGAAGTCGGGAATCTCCCAGGCTCGGTCCGAAAGCCAGAAGCGGCCGTCGGGAAGCACTGGCAGCTGGAGGTCCTGATGGTCGATCAGGGCCGCCGTCGGCATCCAGGGCAAATAGGTCCCCAGGCGAAAACGGATGGCGAGCCATTCGCCATTCGGCGGGCATTCGACGAGCGTGCCGCGGGAAACCGGCCCGCGCAGCAGGACGGCGAGGAAACCGGGCAGCCGGGTCACGACCAGCTCGATATTGCCCTCGGCCATGGACAGAAACGAGCCGCCGCTGCGGCTGCGGCTGCGCCAGATGCGCTCGACATAGGGCGAACTTGAAACGCGGTCCTCGAATTCCAGAAACACGGGCGATCCTGAGGCTGGAGTGACCATTCCCAAGCCTAGCCAAAACCGTGGGCTTCGTCGAAGTCGAGGTAGTTCTCCCGGCTGAAAATCTGCCTCACGGTGTTTGGCTACGGCCGCCAGTCGTCATGGTCACTGGAGCCGCAGGAAATCTTTCAGGAGAGGTTGCTGGCGTAGGCGCGCATTCTTCGGAGCGTTGCGAGGTCCTCGCCCGTCTCCAGGCGCCGGGGCTTTCACCGGTCATTTGCCCGAAGACGCGTGTGAAGTGGCTCTGATCGCCAAAACCGCAAATGAGGGCGATATCCGAGAGGGGCAAATTTCCTTTCGTCAGGAGTGACTGCGCTTCCTCAACGCGAAGTTGTGTGAGGTAGCGCTGCGGTGCGACACCGGCGATGTCACCTTAACCCGCTGCGGGCGGTGCGCCCGTGTAGAAGGCGCGGCATGAGCCGTCCGCCTGTCAGCTATAAGCGCCATCGTTTCCCGCCTGCGATCATCGCCCATGCGGTTTGGCTCTATTTCCGGTTCCCCTTGAGCCTGCGCCTGGTCGAGGAGATGCTCCTGGAGCGTGGCATCGCCGTCTCCTATGAAACGGTGCGGCGCTGGGCCGTGAAATTCGGGCGCGCCTATGCCCGCGGGCTCAAGCGCAGGCGG
This sequence comes from Bosea sp. F3-2, assembly GCF_008253865.1. NCBI lineage: Bacteria > Pseudomonadati > Pseudomonadota > Alphaproteobacteria > Hyphomicrobiales > Alloboseaceae > Allobosea > Allobosea sp. F3-2. The sequence goes on along the minus strand of NZ_CP042331.1, from coordinate 3,213,695 downwards.
CCGGACCAGCGCAGCATCTGGCATCTCGACGAGGTTGTCGTCACTATCGCCGGCAAGAAGCACTGGCTCTGGCGGGCGGTTGACCAGGATGGCTACGTCCTTGACGATATCCTCCAGACCCGTCGCGATACCAGGGCGGCGAAGCGTCTGCTGAAACGGCTTCTCAAGAAGCAGCGCTGCCCGCCCCAGCGCATGATCACAGACAAGCTCGGCTCCTATGCTGCCGCCCGTCGCGAGATCATGTCGACGACCGAACATCGTGCTCACAAAGGGCTCAACAATCGCGCGGAAAACTCACACCTGCCATTGCGAAAACGGGAACGGGTGATGCAGGGCTTTCGATCTCCAGGCGGCCTGCAGCGTTTCGTCTCGATCTTCTCCGCGGCCCGTAACCTCTTCGTCCCGTCCCGCTCAAGCCGTTCAGCTCTGGCAACCCACCTCCACCGTCTCAGCGCCATGGTCCGCTGGAACGCCGTAGCCGGCGTCGCCGCCTGAGCTAACGTCCGGCGGTGATTTTGCCCTTTCGCGCGTCGGTCGCCGTTAACGTGACATCGCCTTTCAACCCCATCTGGGTCGTGCCAGCCTTGGCCGGCCGTGCTATCTAGGATTGCAGTTCCAGTCCATCGTCGGCCACGCCGGAGAATACCATGGACGACACGCCCCATGCCGCTTCGGCCCTTGCTCCTCCCCCGGCACTGCAAGAGCCTCCCCCACATGCCGCCCTGATCCAGATGGCGACGGCCGCCTGGATCTCGCGCCTGGTCTACACGGCGGCGAGGCTGGATCTGGTTGATCACTTGGCCGCCGCCCCTCGCAGTGCCAAGGATCTGGCCGGTCAGCTCGGGCTCCATGCGCCCTCGCTCCATCGCTTCATGCGCTGCCTTGCCAGCCTGGGCCTGCTCGCCGAGCAGACCGGGCAGCGCTTCGCCATGACGGCGCTGGGAGAGGCGCTGAAAACGGGCGCGCCCGGCTCGGCGCGGGCCACCATCCTCACCACCGGCAGCCCCTGGTTCGCGGGGGCCCTCGACGACATCGTTTATTCGCTGCAGACCGGCAGGACAGCGTTCGAGAAGCTGCACGGCATGCCGATCTTCGACTATCTGGGCCGGCATCCGGACGAGGCCTCGCTGTTCAGCGAGACGATGATCGGCTTCCACGGCCAGGAGCCGCCTGCTGTCGCGGCGGCTTATGACTTTTCGGCCTTCGGAACCGTTGTCGACGTCGGAGGCGCCACCGGCAACCTGCTCGCGGCGATCCTGGCGCGGCACGAGGGGCCGCGCGGCATCCTGTTTGACCGTCCCCACGTGGTGGCGGACGCGCCGACCCTGCTGGCGGCACAGCACGTGCAGGCGCGCGTGGCGATCGAGGCCGGCGACTTCTTCGAGACGGTTCCCGCCGGCGGCGATGCGTATGTGCTGTCCCATGTCATCCACGACTGGAGCGAGGAGCAGTGCCTCACCATCCTCGGCCATGTCCACAAGGCCATGCAGCCCGATGGGCGCGTTCTGCTGGTGGAGATGGTGCTGCCCGCCGGCGACACGCCCCATCCCGGCAAGGTGCTCGACATGGTGATGCTGGTGCTGCCCGGCGGCCAGGAGCGGACGGAGGAGGAATACCGTGAGCTCCTTGCCAAGGCCGGCTTCCGCCTGACGCGGGTGATCCCCACCAACTCCGACGTGAGCATCGTCGAAGCGGTGCAGGGGGCGTAATCAGGGAGGCGCTTGGATGAGCGAGCGCCCTTGATGGTCATGGCTTCGTCCAGGAGCCGGCACATGCGGTGTGCGAGGGCGGGGGGCGGCCCTTGTCACCTCGGCGCGGCAGCGAGGCACGGAAAACCTCAGGCGCTGCCGTCCAATCCGCCTGCACCATCATGGTGGACATCGCCGACCTTCCAAATCAGTCGGCACCCGATAAATCGGACAACGCCGCCAGAGGAATTCTCGACGCTATCCATGCGGCAATCCGCTCAGAGTGTGAACAAGCATCGAAGCAGGGCCCCACCTCAGATCATCGCAATGGTTTGATTTTGCATGACGATTCTGTTTTGCCGGGGTCCCGATCGGCACCGATCGAGACCCCAGTCATCTACCAATTTGACGAATTAAATCAGTAAAATGGCACGCATATCGCCCTGGGCCTTGCTTTGTTGCTGTTTCACACTCTACGTACCGAAACACGTTTATTTGGGGTTTGGCCACACTGTTCAGTGCCGTAAACTTCGCGCTCAGTATCGTTGAGCCGTGAGTAAGCGTTCCACCTATCTTGGACGTTCGCCCGAAACGAAAAGAGACCCCTTCAGTGGGGAACCTTCGACTAACGCTTAGTGGCATACCATAAAAGGCCAAGGCCGACGGCGATTGTAATCAGCAGCGACAATTTTGTTCTGTTAGAGAGATTATACAAATTTCGATCGAGATACGTCGATACAATGATGAGCAGAACGAGGACCGCGATGAATAATCCTGTCATCTTCTCGTCCCGCTCTCGATGTTCTGTTACCGATCCAGCAAATTACCATGCTGCTACGTCCTTGGTTAGAGTCGCGTTTCGACCCCTATCAGCGTAGACACCATAGAATGCGCACGTCTCTGGATACAGGATGCCAGACTTGATCATCTGGTTTTTCACTGCTGGCGACATCGGCAAGAGCTGCTCTCAGCCCGCCTCGGCTTGATAGAACAGGGTTGGAACGTCGAATTTGTCTCTATCAGTGGTCCGCCCCCGAAGTTAGCGCTTAAGAAAAACCACCAAACCACTAGACAGCCGACGCTGTGATAGACATCAGCAACCTGTTGCTGAGCGACGCTTCATTCGCCGCACGCCACATCCAGCTTTCCCACTGGATAGTTTTGTGAGCGATCCAGATCATAAGGCCAGCGGCGATGATGAGAGCTGCGATGATTAGGGCCGTCATTCGTCCACCGCGCGTTCGATCCCAGCCACCATCGCCGGCGTCTATTGAAGAAGCACGCATTCATCAAACCTGGACATCTCGGGAAAATGTCGCCTTTCGACCCCGCAGCGGTCCCTCGACCCATCATACCCTTATCAGAGGTCGATGAACCAATCGCCCAATATCCGCCCGACCAGAAAAATCAGGACGATGCCGACGAGACTATACCGAGTGCGCGTCACAAAGAACGGAATGGCCATTGCTGCGGCCAGCATGAGGCAGGTAACCAGCCCCGACTTCAGATAAGCGTCCTGGACCGATAGTTCGGCGGTCCGAGGCCGGACCGCGCGAAAACCGGGTAGTGGAAAACGACGAAGGCCTTGCGGATGCCCGCCGCCTTGGCTTCGCCCAGCCATTGCTGGAGCTGCTGCATCTGCTCAGCGTATCGGGGCCGGTCGGCGTCCCAGAGCGATGGCGAACGGTAGTCGTATTTTCCGCTCCACAGAAAAATGAACCGAACGCCGTTGAAGTCGAACTTGTAGATGAGGCGGTCCGGCGTGACGCCGAGGTTCTTGAGATAAGGCACGGCGGAGAGCACGCCGTCGATCCTGGGGTCGCCCCAGACTTCATGGTTGCCCACCCCGATGAACCATCGGCCTTACAGCCCGGCCGCACGCATCTCGTCGTCGGGAGCGGGCAACTGTTTCAGCATGGTATCGTTGACGCGCTTCCAGTAGGGACTTTCGGTGATGGTGAGGCCCTGATTGCCCCACCACACGACGTCGCCGCTGTTGACGACGAACTTGGCTCGCCCAGCCTTGACGTCTTTCACGATCTCCCGTGCCACCCAGTCGCCGCCCGCAAGCCTGAAGATAGTCCGGTGCACGCCTGGCAGCAGCTTCACGTCCTCGACAGAGGCTTCGGTGACCCACCCCTTTTCGACCGTCAGAGTCATGACTTCGCTGCGGCTCTCGAACGGCATGATGATCCGAATGAGCTCGCCGGTGACCGGGTCAAAGATGGTCTTCACATCCTTTCGGACCACTGCTTCGGCGACCTTTTCGGGCATGACCAGCCCGAACATCTCGACGAACAGCTTTGTCACGTCCGGTTGGCCCTGCTTGTAGGGAAGGTACATCATCGGGCGGGTGTCGCCGCAGACGGCGAACGAAAAGCCGGACCCGGCCGACTGGGCCGCCGCCGTCGCCACACCAAACATCGGCATGGCAGCCATGGCGGCTGTGACCCCGATCTGTTGCGCGAACACCCTGCGCGTAAATCCGATCGAAGCCGGCATTCTGTTTGGTTCGCAACGAGACACCATCTGACCCTCCAATACTTGCGCGCCCCTCCCCAGAACGACGCCTAAGCGACTTCTCGTCGAATGCGGCGAGAACCGATTTCGTCGTACAAAATTATTTTAGTTGGCTGACGTAAGCAGTATTGGTCTGCGACCCCGCCGAAAGGCTTCAGCAGTTCGAGCGGCGAGAATTGAACGGATGCTTCAGGCCATCTTGGAGCGATCCCAGGCCAATCGCTCGAGGCCAGTATAGTGGCAGGAAACCTAATTGCAAAACGGAATTGACGGATGCGGGGAGGCGGCTTGCTGAGTCGCATTGACTGGGCCCGACGAGCCTGCCACGCCAGAGATCCTCGTCGACTTTCACCTGCTCCCGCTCCGTCAGTGGGAGCAGGAAACTATCAAACTCGCGGCATCAGATCTGGTGGTTTTTGCTACCTAATGCCGTTTTGGTCGATCTCTTCAAGCTTCTCCCTCGCGCCTATTGGGCGCACGATAGCGGATCGTGAGACTTCCGCTACGGGGTGGATTGCTGACGTTCAGAGAGCGCTGCTCGGGCGTCTCCCTCGCGCCATGTGTGGACGGCTCTCCGTTGGCAAGGGCTTTCGAGCGTTCTGCAGGGCTGGTCGGTGCGGCCATGTGTTCGACCTGTTGGTGCGGCGCGCATGGCCGCTGGCCATAATGCCTTCCGCGAGGACGGGTCCCGACCAAAACCGCGCGCTTGAAGGCGCTGTGGCGCGTGTGGGTTTTCCCGTTCTTCGGTTCGACCGGCTGGCTGCGTTACGTTCGTTTCGCCCTTCCCAAGCTCGTCGGTGCGGTTCGCCTGATCTCTATGCGGCCCGCGAGACCGGCTCGCGATAGGCCTCACCGGTGGTCATGATCGCCCAGACCATCCGGGCCGTTTTGTTGGCCAAGGCGACGGTCGCGATCTTTGTCGTTCGCCGGGCCAACAGTTGGACCAGCCATGGCCGCCGCGTTCCGTTCCGCTGCGCGTAGCGCACGACAGCCAGAGCCCCGACAACCAGCAACTGGCGCAGGTAACGGTCGCCCTGTTTGGTGATGCCGCCCAGGCGCTCCTTCCCGCCGCTTGAGTTCTGCCGAGGCACGAGGCCGATCCATGCCGCCCAGTTTCGGCCTGACCGAAACGCTTTGGGATCCGGTATGGTGGCTACGAGAGCGCTCGCCAGGAGAGGACCGACGCCCGGCACACCCATCAGCCTGCGGCCGATCTCGGTCGCGCGGGCGTTAGTTCTGATCCGGCGATCCGTTTCCAAGATCTGATCGTTGATCAGCGCGAGTTGAGCAGCCAGCCTTCCAAGACACATCTGCGCCTCGGCGGGCACACGCTCGTCTTTGTCGGCGATGAGCCTGATGAGAGCCCCCAGACCTTCCCTCCCGATCGGCGCCGCCAGCCCAAACTCCGCCATGTGGCCTCGGATCGCGTTCGACAGCTGGACGCGCTGGCGCATGAGCATGAGCCGAACACGATGCAGCACCAGGATGCCCTGCTGATCGACGCTCTTCACCTCGACGAAGCGCATGGTCGGGCGGGTCACGGCTTCGCAGATCGCTTCCGCATCGGCCGCATCATTCTTCTGCCGCTTGACATACGGCTTCACATAGCTCGGCGGCATCAGCCGGACCTGGTGGCCGAGCTTGATCAGCTCGCGCGCCCAATGATGCGCCGTGGCACACGCCTCGATCCCGATCAGGCAAGCCGGCAGCTTGGCGAAGAACGGAAGGAGTTGCGCTCGCCGAACCTGCCGCCGGACCACGACTGTGCCGCTCCGGTCGACACCGTGAACCTGAAAGACCGACTTCGCAATGTCCAACCCGATCGTGACTGCCTGATCCATGCTCTCCTCCATCTCTGCGAGAGCTTATGCTCCCGCGGGGCTGGAGAGCCGTCCACAGCATCACTTCCGGACATTGGAGCGTCACCCGGAAGCAGATGTTGGGCGCCTGCTCAGGCGATGTCGGTTGGCCACCCAGATCCGGCATGTCTGCGCGTCGTCGTCAAGCCCAAAGATAGCCCACCGTGGAAGTTGGCAAGGGCCGATTTCGTGCCGGTAATCTCCTCCGAACGCCTGCCGCGTCAGGGCTTGCCCACGGCACCTCATATAAGTGAAAGAGCGCCGATCGCGACGAGGCTCATCGCCCAAATTGCATCGAGGTTGAACCAGCTTCGCGATATGAATTTCAGACCGAGATATCGGTAGACCAACCATGCCGAAATGCCGGCCGCGACGAACAGCACGAGCGTATGGACCAAGCATACCAACAGGGCGACGTCGAAACTGGAATTGATCAGGACACCGACTGCGCGGTGTCCGCTGTCCATATCGGAAGAGCGACAAAGACCAAGGTAGATCGGCACGAGCATGAGGCCAGCGCCGTGAGCGACGGCAACCGCGAAAGACCAAAGCATGAGTTGCGATGGCGGGATGCGTGCCAAGGCACGTGGGTGCCTTGGCCGGATGAGGAGAAAGCCGCCAAAGCCCATCAAGAGCAGACTAGCTGCGATCTGAATCTGACGCTGCCAATCCAGCAGGGTGGCCAGCAACGCAAACGGCAGGATCGCGGCAAGCATCGAAAGGAGATGGCCGAGCACCAAGGAAGCGAGTGCCGCCCACAGTGCGCGCGAGCTTCGCTCCATGAGGCCTGCAGACACGGCAAGTGGCCACCCCATTCCCGGATTAACACCGTGATAGGCACCACTCATCATCACCGCCGCCCATAAACCGGCTCGCCCCCAGTCAAACTCGCTCAACGTCAGGCCGACGGATAGCAGAACGAGTCAGTCGAGCAGTCGCCCCCCTCAAGCCGGATCTGGTGTGCCCGATAGCCGTCAGGGAAGCTCACCCAGTAGTCCTGGGCGAGTTCGAGGCCACCACCCAGGGTAGCAATAGCCATCACCTCCGCTGCTGGCACCCCATCAGGATAGAACTGGTTGTCCCAGGTCGAGTAAAGCGAATTGGTCCAATAGACCCGCTTGCCATCTCGGCTGATCTCGACCATCTGCGGCCCACCGGCATAGGCCTTGCCGTTTGGATGCGGCGTGCGCCGAGCAATGCCGCCGATATGCACAGAGCCCGTCAACTTCGGCATTTTCGGCTCCGACACGTCGTACTGACGCATCTCACCCGTGCCCCAGCAGGAGACGTAAAGAAACCGGTCGTCCATCGATAGATCGATATCGGTGACCAATGGCGGCACGGCCCCGAAGCCCTGCAGAAGCGGGGGCAAATCGTCCTTCTCCGCAGGCTCAGCCGGAATGGTCGCCGACTTCTCGATGTGGAACTTGCCGCCCTCGCGCCACCACGTCCAAATGGAACCCTCGAGGTTGGTGGTATCCACGACGACTCCGAGGAAGCCGTATTCGCGACTTGGATCGTGGGCCGGGCGAACCTCCAGTGCCATTTGGTGGTTCGCGCCAAGGTCGATCGTCTGCACGTTGCAACGCTGCCGCAAATCCCAGAAATGGATGCGATGGCCATATTTGTTGGCGAGAAGCTCTTCGGGAACGATGCCGTTCTCGAACTGCGGGGGGACCGCCCACTCGCTCGACACCATGTAGTCACGCGGCAGATTCCACCAGAAGTCGTAGTGCTTGTCTTGCAGACCGCGATCGATCTCCCAGCGGCCCAGAATGTCGAAGGTTTGGCAGTCCATGATAAAGACACCAGGAGGGCCGTCGATGCCCTGCTTACCACCGCCGCCAAGTGTGCTGACATAGATGCCCTCCGGTCCGCAATGGATCGTGTGGGGGCGCGAATATCCTGTCTTTTTGAACATCTCCTCGGGCTCGATGATCTTGTGAATCCTGGCCTTCGTCGGATCTGGTTTCGTGTCGATCACGTAGATGCGTGAGGAGCGAATTCCCGGAATGATCAGATAGCGCCGCTCAAGGAATGCGTGACCGGTCAACGGCGAAAGCGATGACGAGCAGGCGTTCCAACCGAAGTGATGAAACTCATCGCCCCTGTTCGGCATGGTCACGGTATGAACGACCTGCGCGTAGGTTGGCGAGCCGCGTTTGACGTCAACGACGGCAAGGGCGTCAGGTTTCGAGAAGTCGGGACTAATCAACAGGGTGTAGGCAAAATTCTCGGCCGGCGCTTCCATCGCGAGCTTCGGCGATGCATGAAATGTCGGATCAGGCCGAATATTCATCGAGCTGCCTCCCATGCAGGGGTGGGGAGCGCCGAGCTATCCGATTTCGCGGCATCCCGCACTGGTCGGCGCCCGATCAAACACTACGCTTGGGTCGCGACATCAGACAATGGCGAATATTTGTGCCCACTGAAGGTCAGGTCGCTTCATGGGTCGGCGGGTACCTGTGAATTTCTGCTTTGCCGTCGGCACCCATTGCGCTCGCACGACAGCGACCCGTCGGCGGCGCGCCATTTTGAGACATTGGGAAGCTGCCCGAGAGCGGACGTTGCGCAGCGTATGGCAAGACACCCGCCGGCACGCGCTCCAGCATGGCGCGGACGACCTGGCCGGTCCAGCCGGTGACGGCGATGCGCAGGCCCATCAGTCGAAATACCGCAGCATCTCGGCCAGGCGCGGATGCTTGCGGTCCTTGTCGGCAAGGGAAAACTATCTTCCGGTCAATTCAAGGCTATGGGCCATCAACGAACGAGGGTGAGGTCAGCCTATCGCGAACCATGGTCCCGCTGGCTGAGTCGATCGATATCATTTACAAGCCGAATAATCTTCGCGTTTCCTTGAATGCAGTTCAAACTCTAGACTCTCGCATGAATCTTGCCAGACTGATCCCTATACCGATCCGAAGCCAAAATTCGGAAATTTGTTCGTTAACACAATCGGAAGTTACTCGATTTTTTATTTCAAAAATAGGCGGCGGGTCTCAGATCCATACGGGAGGATTCATATACAGAAAATATAATCAGTGCCCTTTGATAAAAAGAGATCTTCTATACAGAGATCAATTCACGATAAACGAAATAGAAGAAGCTCTGATCGAAACTGGTCACGAAGATCATTTCGACGAAATCATGACGGATTTTCGCAAGAAAGGAAAAGCAAGTCAGTTGCCGATCATTAAAAGGCTGCAGGCGGCTAGCGGAATAATTTAGGTTCTTCCTAGGCCTCTCACGCTCTCCTGCTGGTGGGGCTTGTGGCCAAACCCTTCATCGCAACTATAAGGGCGCCAACACGCAGTCAGAAAGGCAATGCCGCATGGCCAAGGAATTCACCGGCAAGCGAGTGATCGTGATGGGTGGCAGCCGTGGCATCGGGCGCTCCATCGCGCTCAGGTTTGCGGCGGGCGGCGCCTCCGTTTCAATCTGCGCTCGAAGCGCCGGGCCGCTTGAAGCGACGCGCCGGGAGATCGAGACGCACGGCGTCACGGCTCACGCGGCTAGCGTCGACCTCGCCAATGCGGACGCGATCGAGGCCTACGTGCCCGAGGCGGTAGGGGCTCTCGGAGGGCTGGACGTCCTCGTCAACAACGCCTCTGGTTTCGGCCATTCCGATGACGAGGAAGGGTGGGCGGCCTCGCTCAATGTCGACATGATGGCGGTCGTCCGCGGCAGCCACGCGGCGATCCCCCATATGAAGCCCGGATCGTCGATCGTGAACGTCTCGTCGATCTCGGCCCTGCGGGCCTCGTCGCGCTCGGCACCCTACGGCGCCATCAAGGCGGCTGTGATGCACTATACGGCGAGCCAAGCGAAGATGCTGTCGCGGAAGGGCATCCGGGTGAACTGCGTCGCACCCGGCTCGATCGAGTTCCCGGGCGGCTCGTGGGAGGATCGGAAGACGTCAAACCCCGAACTCTATCAGGCAACGCTGGCGAACATCCCCTTCGGCCGGATGGGCAAGCCCGAGGAGGTCGCCGAGGTCGTGCTCTTCCTCGCTTCTGACAAGGCCAGCTGGGTCACCGCTCAGACCATCGTCGTCGACGGCGGGCAACTCGTCGGGCCCTGATCCCGGCCCGTTGAGGAGTAGCCGCAGCTATGGCCCTGGCTTGTCAAGACCGCGCCAATAGCATGCGTAATCGGGCCGCGGTGGATGATCCAGTCCGCTTCAAGAGCTCGCGCACGGTCGGGGCTCACTTCGGGCTGACACCTCGACGCTTCCAGTCCGGCGAGACGGACAACCCAGGCCGGATCTCGCATGCTGGTGACGCCGACGTTCGGGCAACGCTCTACGCGGCCGCAAACGCCATGCTGATGCGCTCGATCACCCGGTCGAGCCTCAAGGCCTGGGGTGTCCGGCTGATGAAGACGAAGGGCCGCCGGCGAAAACGCGTCCAACAGCGAGGCTCTCCAGACCCAATCCGATGCATGCGTGCAGCGGCTTCGTTCGAAAGAAGCCACCAGACTGCGAAGAGAAGCGTGACCCGCGTGAACGAGACCCCGGCACAGAGGTGCAATCCGAGCTTGACCCAACTGCCCGATTAGAGAAGCTGACGTTGGCTCTCCCCCAATAAGCGGACTTTCGTAGCAACAGCCCGGAACAGGTCAGCAGCGGCGGTCCGTTCATGGACCTGCTCAAGTATGACTCGCTGGCGAGGTTTCGTCCCGCTCCCGAATAAAATCCATGTTGAGTTTGAGTCCAAGGCCCGGCAGGTCCGGCACATGCATGTAGCCTTCGATCGGCAGCGGCGCATCGTCGAAGACCTGCGCGGTGATGTCCTCGAACATCAACAGTCGCTCGAGGAAGAGCGCGTTCGGCACGGCCGCAACCAGATGCAGATGGAGGTTCTCCATCGCATGCGGCGCGAATTTGACGTTCCAGGCCTGGGTCAGAGCGGCGCATTTCAGCATCTCGGTATAGCCGCCGGCCCGCGCCCCATCGACCTGCACGATGTCAGCAGCGTCGTGCATGAGAAGGTCCCTGACCCCGAACTTGGTGTATTCGTGCTCGCCCGTCGCGAGTGGGATGTCGGTGCCGCGCTTGAAGCGGGCAAGCCCGGGAATGTCGTCGGCAAAGACAGGCTCCTCGAACAGGAAGATGTCGTATTCGCGAATGCGATTGGCGAGCTGCACCGCCGTTGCCGCGTCGAAGGAGTTGTTCGCGTCGACCATGAGGTTGATGTCCGGGCCGACCGCCTCACGCACCTTGCGAACGCGCTCCACGTCGCGGCGCGGATTGCGGCCGCCGTCGAAGCCGACCTTGAACTTCACGGTCGAGAAGCCGCGAGCGACCATCCCCTTGATCTCGTCGACGAGCTCGTCGTCGGAATAGGAGGTCCAGCCGCCGCTGGCATAGACGGGCACCTTGGTCCGGTCCCCTCCGAGCAGCTTGTAGACGGGAAGGCCGACGATCTTACCCTTGAGATCCCACAGCGCGATGTCGACAGCGCTGAGGGCGCAATACATCAGGCCCTTGCGGCCGACGCCGCGCAAATAATGAAAGAATTCCTGCCAGATCGCCTCAGTTTCGAGCGGATCGCGGCCGATCAGCTTGGGCGCCATATTGCGGTTGATCAGCTCGCAGGTCGCCTCGCCGCCGACCTCGTGATAGGTGATGCCGACGCCTTCGAGCCCCTGATCCGTCGTGATGCGGACGATCACGAAGCCGATCGTCTCGACCTTGCGCGTCGCGTCCGCGAAGCCGCCGAGGACGGGGGCGGAGACGAGGTGAACGTCGATCTTCCGGATCCTGTGACGCATCAGCTTCCTTGCGGCAACCTGCATTGACATCATTATCAATAATGATATCGATATTCATATCGACAGACCTTGTCCAGCGAGGCGCTCGCCTTGATCCCGAAGCTCAGCCGCCCCTCCGATCTGGTCTATGGCATCGTCAAGCGGCGGATCATCCTGAACGAGCTGACGCCAGAGACGGTCCTCACCGAACTCGGCCTCGCCCATGAGATCGGCTGTAGCCAGGGGCCGATCCGCGAGGCCTTGCTGCGCTTGCAGGAAGACGGGCTCGTCGTCCGCTCGGGACGGCGGACGATCGTGACGCGGCTGACGGCCGAGGAAGCCGACGAAATGCTGGCCCTGCGCCGCCGGATCGAGACGCGCGGCGCGCTGAAGGCAGCGCTGCATGCCGATGGTCGGGCTCTCGATGACCTGCGCGACATCCTGGCGACGATGAAGGAAGCCGCGGCGCTTGGCGACGAGTACCGCGTTATCGAAGCCGACAAGGATTTTCACCTCGCCCTGTTCCGTCTCTCCGGCCTCGATGCCCTCGGGCAGATCCTGGCGCGCTGCATCATGCACTCGAACCGCTACAAACTCTGGGCGCCGGAACATCGTCGTCCTCTGATCGAGACGGCGCGACGCCACGACATTCTCTACGAGCGTCTTGCAGCGGGCGATGGAAGCGGGCTCGCCGCAGCGCTCGGCTCCCATATCGATACGATCGTCCTTCAAGGCGGCGACGAGGTTGCTGCGTGAGCGCCTTCGTCCACCCGCAGATGGCTCGGATCCTCGCCGGTCTCGCGGCAACGCCGGGCGTCGATTTCAAGACCCTGCCGATCGCCGTGGCCCGCTCCTCCGCCGACGCCGCCTCCATCGCCTGGAACGAGGGCGCGCCCGATATGTCGGCGCGCGATATCGCGGTGACGGCTGACGGAGTTCCACTGCGGGGACGGCTCTATCACCCAAAGCCCGGGACCGCTCTGCCGGTCATCATCTATGTTCACGGCGGCGGCTGGACCTTCGGCTCGGTCGACACCCATGACGGCACGATGCGCAGCCTCGCGGCGGCGGCCGGCTGCTGCGTCTTCGGGTTCGATTATCGCCTCGCGCCCGAGTATCCCTATCCGGTTCCCCTGGAAGACACGCTCGGAGCCATCGCGTTTGCCCTGCGAGGCGAGCTTGGCCCCGATGTCGACACGCGGCGCTGGGCGCTTGCCGGAGACTCCGCGGGCGCGACGCTCGCGCTCGCGGCCATGATCCAGCGCCGCGACGCCGGGCTTGCCCTCCCTGCCACGGCGGCTTTGTTCTACGGCTGCTACGCCCCCGATTTCGAAACCGGCAGTCATGCGAGGTTCGGCGAAGGTTACCTCCTGACCACGGCGAATATGCGCTGGTACTGGCGCAATTATCTCGGCGCAGCCTTCGACGCGCCTCCGCCGCTCGCCGCACCGCTGCATGCCGACCTTGCCGGGTTGCCGCCGCTTTATCTCACAGCAGGCGGGCTCGATCCCCTCGCCGACGATACCATCCGCCTCGCCGACCGTCTCGCGGCAGCGGGCACCGCCTTCCGCCACGACCATGTGCCTGGCGTCGTTCACGGCTGCCTGCGGATGAGCCGCGAGCTTGCCCCGGCGCACGCCATGATCGGCGCTGCGGCGGCCTACATCACCGAAAGACTATAAAAAACGTCAGGGGAGTGAATGTCATGGAACGCAGGACTTTCATGAAACTCGCGGGAGCGGCCGCGCTCTCCTTCGAAGCCGCCAGGCCAGCGATCGCCCAAGGCAAGACGACGGTGCGTTGGTGGTACCACTACGACAATCCACAGAACACGCCGGCCAGCCTCGTCGCGAAGTTCGAGGCGGAAAACCCGGACATCAAGATTCAGGCTGAACCGATCCCGTGGGGCGGCGGCACCGACTACATCAACCGCATCTTCTCGGCCCTGGTCGCTGGCAATCAGCCCGATTGCGCCATGGTTCGCCTGTCCTACCTCTCGCGCTTCGGGCAGATGAAAGCGCTGGAGCCGCTGGACGGCTTCCTCGCCAATTGGAAGAGCCGCAGCGACATTTCCGATAACGTCTGGAAGATCAACCGCTCGCCCGACGGCAAACAATATTACATGCCGCTGCACTACGTGGTGATCTATCTCTACTACCGACAGGACCTGCTTCAGCAGGCCGGGCTCCAGCCTCCCAAGACGTTCGACGACTTTCTCACCGCCGCCAAGGCGCTGACCAGGGACGGCATCTACGGTTACGGGATGCGCGGCGGCGCCGGCTGCCACGACAACTGGGGGCCCTTCGTTCTCGGCGGCGGCGCCAGCTTCGAGAAGGGCGGGATGGTCACGGACAAGGCGCTCGCCGCCAATCGCTGGTTCGTCGACCTTGCCCTGAAGCATAAGGTCGTGCCGCCCTCGGCGCCGACCGACGCCTTCCGCCAGATCGTCGACGCCTTCAAGGCCGGCCGGACCGGCATGGCGATCCATCACATCGGCTCGGCAGCGGAGGTCGTCGGCGCACTCGGCGACAAGGTCTCGGCCGTGCCAGTGCCGCGCGGGCCGGACGGCAGCGGCTGGACCTATTTCGGCGACGAGTCCAATGCCATCTTCGCGGGCAGCAAGAACAAGGATGCGACCTTCCGCTGGATCAGCTTCCTATCGAGCGCCGAGAACAATGCCGAGCAGGCCAAGCTCAGCGGCCAGCTGCCGATCACCATCTCGGATGCGAAGAACTGGACCGTGCATCCCAAGCGCTTCGTCGAGGCGAGCGACGCCTCCCTGCCCATCGCCAAGCCATTGCCCGACCACGTGAAGACGCCCGATTTCGTCGGCCGGGTCCTGCCCACCAACCTGCAACGGGCGCTGACGGGCGGGATGAACCCCGACGATCTCATGAAGGCGGTCGAGCAGACCTTCCACGGCTGAGGCCGGATCGTATCGCGCGGCGCCGGGCCAGACCCGGCGCTGCCGTCGATTGACAGGGACGACGCCATGAACAAGGTGACGGCGAGCAGCGCGACGCTTCGCGCGTCGACCCCATATGGATTCCTGCTGCCGGCACTGCTGGTGACGGCGCTGGTCATCCTGTTTCCGGTTCTGCAGACGGCCTGGTTCAGCCTGCACGACTACATTCTCTACGACCCGGACAATTCGCGCTTCGTCGGCTTGCGCAACTTCGCAGTCGCGCTCTCCGACGAGGTCTTCTGGATCGCGCTGCTGAACTCGGCGATCTGGGTCACGGGCATCGTGTCGCTCCAGCTTCTGCTGGGTCTCGTGGCAGCACTGCTGCTCAACCAGAGCTTCTGGTGGCGCGGCCTGGCGCGGGCCCTGGTCATCATTCCCTGGGCGCTACCGAGCGTGATCATCGGCCTGATGTGGACCTGGATCTACGATTTCAATCTCGGCGTCTTCAACGACATCCTGCTGCGCATCGGCTTGATTTCCGCGCCACATCCCTGGCTCGCCCAGCCCTCCACGGCGCTTGCCTGCATCATGCTGGCGCTGGTCTGGCAGGGCTTCCCGTTCTTCACCGTCACCATCCTGGCAGGGTTGCAGACCGTACCGCCGGAGCTCTACGAGGCCGCCGAGATCGACGGCGCCAGCGCCTGGCGCCAGTTCATCCACGTCACCCTGCCCTCGATAGCCGGCATCGTCGCCACGGCCGTGCTGCTGCGCATCATCTGGGTCGCCAATTCGCTCGACGTCATCCTTGTCATGACGGGCGGCGGGCCGGGATATGCCACGCATACGCTGCCGCTCTACGCCTTCCTGCGCGCCTATACCGGCATGGAGTTCGGCTATGCCGCGTCGCTGTCGCTGATGCTGACAGCCATCCTGCTTGGCATCGTCTGGCTCTATGTCCGCCGGCAGACCGGGGAGCTGGAGAAATGATCCGGCGCCGTTCCTTTGCCCGCAGGCTGATCCAGGTCGAAATCCCCGTTCTGCTGGTGCTCGCTTTCGCGCTTGCGCCCTTCGCCTGGATGCTGCTGACCTCGATCAAGCCCAATGGCGACCTCTCGCACTTCCCGGTGCGCTACCTGCCGAGCAGCAGCACCTTCGAGCATTACCGGACGCTGATCCAGCGCACGAGCTTCCCGGTCAATCTGCTGAACAGCCTGGTGATCGCCTGCGGAGCCGTCCTGCTCGGGCTCGCGACCAGCGTGCCCGCAGCCTATTCCTTCTCGCGCTTCCGCTTTCGCGGTCGGCGCATGCTGATGACCGGCTTCCTCGTCATCAACATGTTCCCGATCGTGCTGCTGATCATCCCGCTCTTCGTGCTGATGCGGACGCTCGGGCTGATCGACACCTTTCTCGGCGTCATCATCGGCCATTCGACCTTCTCGATCCCGTTCTCGATCTGGATGCTGGTCAGCTATTTCAACGCGATCCCGCGCGACCTCGACGAGGCCGCGACGATCGACGGAGCCTCGCGGCTGCAGACGATCCGGCTGGTGGTGCTGCCGCTGGTCATGCCCGGCATCGTCACCACCGCGATCTATGTCTTCATCACCTCGTGGAACGAATACCTGTTCGCGATGATGCTCTCGGGCGAGACGGTGCGGCCGGTGACCGTCGCCCTGCAATTGTTCATCGGCGAATTCACGGTGCAATGGGGCATCCTGACAGCGGGCGGAACGATTATCGCACTGCCCGTCACCATCCTTTTCCTTTTTGTGCAGAAGCGCCTCGTCGGCGGCCTGACGGCAGGAGCAGTCAAATCATGACCAATGCGATCGGGGTCATCTCGATGTTCTACGCGCGTCCCTTCGGGCGCGAGCATTTCCCGACCTTCCAGCGCATGAAGCAGGCCGGGGCCGATGTGGTCGAATTGCTCGTGCCGGAGCCGGGCGAGCTTGATCTCGCCGAGACAAAAGCCGCGGCGGCCGATGCCGGCCTGTCGATCGTCCTGGCCGCGCGGGTAAACCTGACCCGCGATCTCGCCAGCCCCGACCCGGCCGCGCATGCAGCCGGCATCGCCTATCTCGAGCAATGCGTCGATATCGCCGCTGCATTGGGTGCCGGGATCGTCGGCGGTCCGCTCTACGGCGCGCCGCTCGTCTTCGCCGGCCGGGCGCCGCATCCGGTCGAGCCACCCGAGCGCCGCCGGCGGGTCGAGGCGGTGGTTCGCGGCCTGACGCAGGCCGCGCGCCGCGCCGCCGACAAGGGCGTCGTTCTCGGCATCGAGCCCCTGAACCGGTTCGAGACCGACATGTGCAACACCTGCCGCCATGCGCTGGACTATGTCGAGGCCGTCGCCTCCCCCGCCGTCGGAGTGATGCTCGATACCTTCCACATGAACATGGAGGAATACGATCTCGCCGCGTCCATCCGGCTGGCGGGGTCGCGGCTCGTGCATTTCCAGGCGAACGAGAACAATCGCGGCTTCGTCGGCTCCGGCCATATCGACTGGCCAGCGATCGCCCGTGCGCTCGCGGTCTCCGGCTATGGCGGCCCCATCGTGCTGGAGCCTTTCCGGCGCGACGATGAAGCGGCAGGCGTGACGCTGGCGCAATGGCGCGCGCCGTCCCGGAACGAGGATGCAGAGCTGAAGGCCAGCATCGACTATCTCAAGGCGACGCTCGCCTTCGCCGACCGGCTCGCGACGACGAAGGGAATTGCGTGATGGGCTACCCTCTGCGCCTCGGCTGGATCGGCTGCGGCACGCATGCCAACGAGATGCTGCTGCCGCAGGTCACACGGCACGACGTCGTCCTGCAGGCGATCTGCGACATCTCGCAGGAGAGCCTCGCCGTCACCGGCCGGCGCTACGGCGTCGCGCCCCAGGACCGGATGACCGACTGGCGCGACCTGCTTGCCCGCACCGATATCGACGCCGTCGGTCTCGCTATGGGACCGCAGCAGCACTATGACATCGGCCTCGCCGCCATCGCCCGCGGATCGCCTCTCTTCATCGAGAAGCCGCCGGCACCGACCTCCCTGCAGGCGCAGGAACTGGCCGATGCAGCGAAGGTCCGGGGCGTTCCCGTCGTCCTCGGCTTCATGAAGCGCTACTCCACCGCCAACCGCATCGCGGCCAATGTCATCCACGCGCCGGAATTCGGCGAGACGGCGAGTTTCCTCGGCCAGTACATGACCGCTCCCACCTATTTCGCCAAGGATGTCGACTATACCGGCTTCTATCTGCATCACTGCGTTCATTATTTCGACCTGATCCCCCATCTGATGGGCGAGGTCACGGCGGTTAGCGCGCGCCGGCACGAACTGGAGCCCGGCAAGCTTCTCCTCCATGTCGATTTCCGCTTCCGCAACGGCGGCATCGGCACGCTCGTCATGGGCACGCATCAATCCCGCGGCACCCCAATGGAATGGTGGCAGGTGATGGGCGATCATCGCCGGATCGAGGTCCGGAACCTGCACGAGGTCCGCTACTTCCGCGCCCCGCCCTTCAAGGTCTCGCGCGCGGATGCCACCCTGGCCGAGGCTGAGGATACGCTGGTCTGGGAGCCCAATTTCACGGTCGCCGCCAACGAGGATCACAAGGGTTATCACGCAATCCTGGGCGATTTCGTACGCGCTGCCCGCGGCGAAAAGCTGGACTTCCCCGATGCCGCGGCGGGGGCGCGAGCTCTCGCACTCCTCGAACAGGCCATCGCTTCCGCTGAAGCTGATCAGCATCGGTGATCCATAAACCCGGAAATGAAGGCGCGATATCCGAGGTTGACGGATCTCCATAGCTGGAGGGCCCAAACGAACAAATGGGTCCACGCAAAGTCACTGTTCATCGCCCCGTAGGTCATCCAGTAAAGACGGACCGGATTCCAGTCCGACTGCCGCAACAGGGATGTCGCCGGCGAGCTGCCGTGTGATGGCGGTGGTGTTTCGCGTGAGCTCCACGGCGACCTGGCGTGGATCCTGAGCCTCTGCTCCGAACAAACGAAAGCCCTGTCTCGGGAAGAGACAGGGCTTTCGCTCTCAGTGATTGCGGGGGCCTGAAACCACCGACAGGTGCCTAAAGGGCTTGCTCCCACTGCGAACACCCGCGTCCACGCTGCGCCATTTGCCGACATTGGCTTCTCGGCTGAAACCGAACATCCGGCTGGAGGCGCAGCGGCCGGCAACATCTGCGCGCTTGCCTCAGTCGCATACGGATCAAATCCGGAGACCGGAGCCGGCGGCTCTCGACCCGGAGGGTGCTGGTAATCCGCTTGCTGGAGCAGCTTTTGTCGATTAGGCGCGATGCGCTGCTTCCTAGCGATCGAACATGGAAATGCCGCCGGCAGCCGCCGTTGCGGGCACCTCGTCTGCAGCACGTCCCAATGCTCAGCCAGCCGGCCGCCCTCGATCCGAAACAGATCGACCACCACCTGCGGTGTATCCGTCCAGCCGAGGATACGGCCGTGGATGGCGACGAACTCGCCTTCGGCGACGATCAGGCCCGGTTCGTACCAGACGGCCTCAGAAAGGCCTTCGACGACCGTCTCCAGGGCCTCGCGCCCTCGGGGAATGTCAGGATTGTGCTGGATGTAATCAGGAGCATACAGCCGTTTCACTGCTGAAGAATCATGGCTCTGGAACAACGAGGTCATGGCATCGAGCACGAGCGCCTTGTTGCGATGAGGCAATCGGCGGGTCTGGAGACCGCGACCGTGCCGATCATGCGCAGGAGCCGACCACTGAGCAGCGTCGCAAATGCGTGGATCCAGGCCACGGTCGTAGTCCTGAACGTTCACAACTGTCGCCCCGTCCTTCTCCTGCCAACTCACAACGAAGATGCCGTAGCCGAGCGGGACGACATGAATATCGACGGTCTCAGGTCGAGCGAAGTGCCCGTCCTTGATCTCGAACTTGAGCTGCGCGGCTGACAGCAGTGTCAGCCTGACCCGGAAGTTCGGATAGGTGACATCAAGTTCGAGCCCAGAACCGCCCTGTTGGTGGTGGCCGGGCCGCGCCCTCTCCGTCGCGGCAGTAGCATCGCGACGCGTCACCGCTTCTCGACGACGTGCCGATGAAGGGTGACGAGGGTCATGGAAGACCCTCGTCACCAGCTCGATCAGCCGGCGTTGCTGGGGACTGGAGTGTTGAGCAGTTGCTGCTCCCACAGATACGCGATGCCGCTGCCGGCCGCATGCTGCGTGAGCACTTCGGCGAATTTGCCCGCGGTTTCGGCCCGGGCCCAGTCACGCTGCCATTCGCCGGCCAGCGCCAGCCAGGTCATCATGTTCGCCCCGGCTGCGATCATGCGCTGGATGGCGACCTGGTGGGCCTCGACCGAGACGGCGCCGGATGCGTCGGTGATCACCGTCACGTCCCAGCCTTCGCCGAGGGCTTGGATCGCGGGCATCGCGACGCAGATCTCAGTCCACAGGCCCGCGATGACGAGCTGCTTGCGGCCGGTCGCCTTGACGGCGTCAACGACGTTTTTGTCTTCCCAGGTGTTGATGAAGGTCCGGTCGATCACCTCCTGGCCAGGGAAAACATCGGTGATCTGGGGAAAAATGAGCCCGCCGCGCTCCGCGATCACGCTCGTCAGGATGGTGGGAACGCCGAAGGCCTTGGCTGTCTTGGCCAAAGCTGTTGCGTTGTTGACCACCATCTGTGGCTCGTGGCTGTTCAGGTTGGCGAGCTGATAGGGCTGGTGGTCGATCAGGACGAGGACCGAGTCCTCGGGACGAAGGAGCGACTTGAGGCCGTTACGAAAGGTCATTGCTGTCCTCTTCTGACGTTATGAATGGCGGGTCGCCTGCCAGGCGACATGCGCCGACGGCAGGGCTGCTTCGTATTGCCGTTCCTCGATGCAATGCGGTAGCCTCATGGCTTGCTCAGCCGTGTCGCAGATCGAGGAACGCCGAATTGGAGATCGACGACCTGGAGACGTTCGTCGAAGTGGCCAACGCAGGGGGCGTTTCGCCTGCGGCGCGCCGGCTCGGAGTTTCCAAGTCGATCGTCAGCCGCAGACTCTTCCGGCTCGAAGCGGAACTCGGCGTCCAGCTTCTGGTACGAACCACCCGCGGTGCCGCGCTCACGGAAGCTGGGGCGACGTTCCGAGACCATGCCGCGAGAGTCTGTGCCGAGATCGAAACTGCGCGGGAATTGATCGTACCGGCTGGCGATCTTCGGGGCCGCTTGCGGGTCGCCGCACCGCTGTCGTTTGGCCCGACACATTTTGCCCCGGTGCTCGCGGAAATGGCGCGCCGTCACCCGCAACTCCACATCCACACCTGTTACACGGACAGGTTCGTCGATCTCATCTCGGAAGGCTACGATTGCGCGATAAGGGTCGGCTATATTCAAGACTCCAATCTGATCGCGAGACGGATTGGACTGATCTACGGAAAGCTTGTCGCCAGTCCCGGCTACATTGCAGCGCATGGGTCGCCCGCCACGCCGGACGACATCGTTGCCCACGAAGCGCTCATGCAGGGCACCGAAGCCTGGCAGTTCATGGATGGCGACAAGATCGTCACGGTTCGTCCGCAGGGCCGCTTCAAGGCCGACAACGGCACCGCCTTGATCGCCGCTGCGGTGGCTGGGCTCGGTATCGCCTGGCTCCCGGACGGCCTTACGCATGACCATCTGACATCCGGCACGCTCGTGCCGGTCATGACGGACTATCCACCACCACCCGCCGGCGCTTATGTCGTCCGACCGCCGGGGCAGCATCCCGCTCGAAAGATACGGATTCTAACAGAGATACTGATCGAGCACTGCGAACCAGTTCGGAATTCGGTGGGTGTCATTCGCTGACCGCAGCAGTGAGCGCTGCGATCGACTTCGTCACGCTACCTGCGGGTACTTCTGGGAATTTAGACACGCGTTGCGCCAGTTGCAGACATCGCTTCATTGCCCAGAAGCAGACCTGCGATAGCGGGCAGCGGGCCGAGCGCGTCCAGACAAAGGTCCGGCGCGCCTCATCTCGCGCTTCGCTCTAGCGCATCGAACGCAACTCCAAGATGGTCCAGGAAGGCTGCGCTAGCAGGGGGCAACGTTCTGCCTCTGCGCTTAATCACCGAGATACTGCGCGCCAGCCGCGGATCGTCGATTAGCGCCGAGCGGAGCATCGGCAGCGCTCCGATCTCCATGGCAGTCTCAGGCAGGATCGCGATCCCCATCCCAGCACGCACCATGCCGACGGCCGTGGACATGTAGGTCGCTTCGGCAGCGACCTCCGCCGCCAGCCCCGCGGCCACGATCGCGGCATCGACCACGGCGCGCACGCTGGTCGCGCGCGACATTAGGACGAGCGGGTGGCGTGTCACCGCTGCCAGCGTGGGCGAGGTGCCGTCGTCCAGCGCGTGCCCGGCCGGGAACACGGCGTGCATCCTGTCGACGCTGCTCAACAGCAGCTCAAGCTCGGCATCATCGATCGGTCCGCCCGTGATTCCGAGATCGACCTCCTCGGCGAGCGTCAGCTCCGCCACGCCGCTAGCGATCACGTCGCGGAGGGTGAAGCCGATCTCGGGATGGAGCGCCCGGAAGCCAGCGATCACGTCCGGCAGCAAGCTCGAGGCAAAGGAGGGCAGGACGGCGATGCGGACCATGCCGCCAGCCATGAGCGCGAGCTGCCGGGTCTCGTCTAGCAGCGTGTCCAGCTCGCGCAGGATGCGCCGCAGTTCCGGCAGCAGCTCGCGCCCCACGCGTGTCAGCGCGACATTGCGCGTGTTCCGGTCGAAGAGCCTCAGGCCGAGCGCCTCTTCCAGCGCGCGCACCTGAACGGTCAGGGCCGGCTGTGAGAGATTGAGCGCCATGGCGGCGCGGGTGAAGCTGCCGTGCTCCGCCACCGCGATGATCGCCCGCAGCTGTCGCACATCGAAATTCATATCGATTGCCTATTACTGAAATCCAATAATTTCAATTGTTCTATGAATTTGTCGAGGCATTCTCTCGCACCCGGGAGGATGCATGCGACAGATCAGGATCGGCGCCGGCGCGGGTTATTCGGGCGACAGGATCGAGCCCGCGGTCGAGCTCGCGGAGCGCGGCAGGCTCGACTATCTCGTCTTCGAATGCCTGGCGGAGCGCACCATCGCGCTGGCGCAGCAGGCCCGGCGGCGCGACCCGCATCTCGGCTACGACCCGCTACTGGCGCCGCGTATGCGCGCTGTGTTGCCGGCCTGCCGGCGCGCCGGCACTGTCATCATCACCAATATGGGCGCGGCGAACCCGGTCGCAGCGGCCGAACTGGTCTGCGCGACCGCGCATGATCTCGGCCTAGGCGGGCTCAGGGTCGCGGCCGTGACCGGCGACGATGTCGCTGCGGCCGTGAGCGCTGGCGCGTGCCGCATCCTGGAGGACGGGCGGCCGGTCGCAGCGCTGGGGGCGAACCTGATCTCGGCCAATGCCTATCTCGGGGCGGAGCCGATCGTGCAGGCCCTCGCCGCTGGCGCGGATATCGTGATCACCGGGCGTGCGGCGGACCCCTCGCTCTTCCTCGGGGCGCTGGCGTATGAGTTCGGCTGGTCCCTCGCGGATTGGCCGCGGCTCGGCCAGGCCACGCTGATCGGCCATGTGCTGGAGTGCGCCGGGCAGGTGACCGGCGGCTATTTCGCGGATCCCGGCTTCAAGACGGTGCCGGGGTTGGCGCGGCTCGGCTTCCCCCTGGCCGAGGTCGGCGAGGACGGCTCGGCTATCATCACCAAGGTCGAGGGCTCGGGCGGCTGCATTACGACCGCCACCTGCAAGGAGCAGATCCTCTACGAGATCCACGATCCAGCCCGCTACTTCACCCCCGATGTCGTCGCGGACTTCTCGCAGGCGCGGGTCGAGCAGGTGGAGCCGGATCGGGTGCGGATCACCGGCGGCAGCGGCCACGCGCGGCCCGAAGCGCTCAAGGTCTCGCTCGGCATCGCCGAAGGCTTCGTCGGCGAGGGGCAGATTTCCTATGCCGGCAGCGGCGCACGGGACCGGGCCGAGCTTGCGGCAGGGATCGTGCGCGAGCGGCTGGAACTGACAGGCGTCGCGGCGCGGGAGCTGCGCTTCGACCTGATCGGCGTCGATGCGATCCACGGTCCCGGCCTGCCAGCCGGCGGCGCGCGTGCCGAGCCATACGAGGTGCGCCTGCGGGTGGCCGGGCGCACGGCCACTGCGGAGGAGGCGCTCCGCATCGGCAACGAGGTCGAGACGCTCTACACCAACGGACCGGCGGGCGGTGGCGGCGTCACCAAGCAGGTGCGCGAGGTTCTCGGCGTGCTCTCGACGCTGCTGCCGCGCGAGCAGGTTCAGCCTCGCGTTCAGATGCTGGAGAGCTGAGATGAAGCTGCGCACCATCGCCCATGCCCGCACCGGCGACAAGGGCGACACCTCCAGCATCTCGCTGATCGCCTATGACGAGGCGGATTATCCGCGTCTCGCGCGGCATGTCACGGCGGAGCGGGTGGCGGCCCATTTCGCCGGCATCCTGCGCGGCGGCGTCGACCGCTACGAGATCCCGTCGCTGGGTGCGCTGAACTTCGTGCTCCATCGGGCGCTGGGCGGCGGCGTTACGCGGTCGCTCGCGCTCGACACCCACGGCAAAAGCCTGAGCTCGGCCCTTCTCGACATCGAGATTCCGGATTTCTGATCGCAACCGAACGGCACAACAAGACGCCGGCCCATCGCACCAATTGGAGTGGAGGACCCCATGAAGAAACTCGCATTGCGGATGGTCGTCGCTGGCGCCGCGGTCTTCGGCCTCGCGGCCGGAGCAAACGCTCAGGACTTCCCATCGAAATCCTTCAAGTTCGTCGTGCCTTTCGCGGCCGGCAGCGCGACGGATGCGTTGGCCCGCATCCTCGGCGAGCACGTCTCGAAGAACCTCGGGCGGCCGGTCGTCGTCGAGAACCTGGCTGGCGCGAGCGGTGTCATCGCTGCGCAGAACGTTGCCCGCGCCGAGCCCGACGGTCACACCGTGCTGATCACCACCAACACCACCCATGGCGCCAACCAGAGCCTGCTGAAAAACGTGCCTTACGATGCGGTCAACAGCTTCGAAGCCGTGGGCAAGCTCGGCACGATCACGCTGGCCCTGACCACCCACCCTGCCGTGCCTGCCAGGACCGTCCAGGAATTCGTCGCCTATGCCAAGGCCAATCCGGGCAAGCTGACCTTCGGCGCCGGCTCCAGTTCCTCGCGCATTGCGGGCGAAATGCTGAAGTCACTCGCCGGCCTCGACATTACCTATGTGCCCTATCGCAGCAATCCGCAGGCGATCACCGACCTGCTTGGCGGGCAGATCAACATCGTCTTCGCCGACATTTCGACCACGCTCCCGCAGATCAAGGCGGGCAAGGTCAACGGCCTTGCCGTTTCGACTGCCAAGCGCAGCGTCCTCGCCCCCGAGCTGCCGACCATGGAAGAGGGCGGTGTGAAGGGCTATGACTTAGCGGCCTGGTTCGCCGCCTTCGTGCCGGCCAAGACCCCGCGCTCCTCAGTCGAAAAGCTCAATCAGGCGCTGATGGCGGCAGTGAACGACCCCGCGACTAAGGAGCGTCTGCTGGCAGCCGGGATCGAGCCGGAGACCAGTACGCCCGACGAGCTTAAAGCCTTCGTCGGCACCGAGATCGCAAAATGGGCCGAGATCGTGAAGGCCGCCGGCATCCAGCCGGAGTAAGGCCTTTCGCCGGCGGCACCTTTATCGACGGCCCCAAGCCTTGAGGAGTATCGAATGAATGCCGAGCCTGTCGTAGACTATCTTCTGCAGCGCCACGATGCAGTGCTCGGCAAGCTCAACGCCTTCCTCAGGCTGCCCAGCGTCAGCACCGATCCCGCCTATGCCGAAGGCATGGCCGCCGCCCGGAGCTTTCTGCTCGACTGGCTGACCGGGATCGGGCTGTCGGACGTGCAACTGCTCGATGGCGGCGGCCATCCGGCCGTTTACGGTGCGTGGCTGGGGGCCCCCGGCGCGCCGACCATCATCGTCTATGGCCACTACGACGTGCAGCCGCCCGATCCTCTCGCCCTCTGGCGGACGCCGCCCTTCGAGCCGACGATCCAGGGCGGAAATCTGCACGCGCGCGGTGCCTCTGACGTCAAGGGCTCGACCACGATTGCGATCGAGTCCGTCGCCGGCTTCCTGGCGGTGCATGGAGGCTGCCCGGTCAACATCAAGCTTTTCTTGGAGGGGGAGGAGGAGACCGGCAGCCCCAGCCTGCACGAGATCGTGCGCCGCCACGGCCCGCTGCTGGAGGCCGACGCGATGATCTCCGCCGATGGCGGGCGTCAGAGCGCGATCGTGCCGACGATCAATGTCGGCGCTCGTGGCCTAACCAAGCTTGAGCTCATCGTGCGTAGCGCGGAGAAGGAGCTGCATTCCGGTCGCTATGGCGGCGGCGTCCGCAATGCGCTGCATGAACTCGCGGCAATAATCCCCTCACTGCATGACGAGAACGGGGCAATCGCTATCCCGGCCCTGATGGCGGCGCTGCCACTCCCGAGCCCGCACGATCGGCGCGATGCTGCGGCGTTGCCCTTCGACGAGGCCGCTTTTGTCGCCGATGTCGGCGGCATCGCGGCGGGTGAGCCTGGCTACAGCCTGCGCGAGCGCCTGACGCTGCGCCCGGCGATCGACGTCAACGGCATGTGGGGAGGCTATACCGGCGCAGGCAGCAAGACCGTCATCCCCGACGAGGCGCGAGCCAAGATCACGATCAGGCTGGCGCCCGGACAGGACCCCAAACAGGCCCTCCAGGCACTGCAAGACCATATCCGCTCGTTCGCTCGCCCCGGTGTGCGCATCACATTTGCAGGCGTTGGCGCCGGAGCCCCGGCTTCGACACTGGCGGGCAACCATCCGTTGGTCCAGGCGGCGACGCGGGTGCTGCGACGGGTCTGGCAGCGCGATCCCATCCATGTCCGCCTGGGCGCGACGGTTCCCATCACTGCGATCTTCAAGGAGCTGCTCGACATCGACACGCTGATGTTCGGCCTCAACCTGCCAGACGAGGACGTCCACGCGCCCAACGAATTCTTCCACATCGACTCGATCGTGCTCGGGCTGCGCAGCTGGCCGCTCCTGCTGCAGGAACTCGCGACCTTCGCACCGGCGGAGTTTCGCGTTAGGCTCGGGATTTCTTGGGCGCGCGCGAACCCAGAAGCCATCCCGATTCCACGCAACCACAAACCGCTCTAATATCTGGCCCGGCCTCCGGACATATCGAAGACAGCGCCGGTATTGAACGCGCTCGCATCGGAGCAGAGCCACAGCACGAGCGCTGCCACTTCGCTCGGGTCTCCCAGACGACTGAGCGGACTGGCGGTAATCATCGCGTCGACCGTCTCGTTGCCCAAATCCCTGATCATGCGCGTATCGATAGGGCCTGGCGCCACACAATTGACGCGGATGTCCGTGTCGTTGACTTCGCGGGAGAGCGCTTTCGTAAAGGCGATGACGCCCGCACTCGCCGCGGAGTAAACGACCAGGTTCGGCAATCCCTCCTTGCCTGCAAGCGAGCCCATATTGACGATCCGTCCCGTGCCGGCACGCCGCATCAACGGAAGAACCTGGTGGGTGACTTCCAGCATCCCCATCAGATTCACTTGCAAGATTTGCTGCCACCCGCTCGGTTCCGAGTTCTCGAATGGCTGATAAGGTCCGAGATATCCCGCATCGTTCACGAGGATGTCGACGCCCTTGCCTTCCAGAAGCGCAAGCCCTTTGGCGATCTCGTCACGCTTGGTCACATCGACGGAAACAGAGTGCGCTCCGGCGAGTTCGACAGGCTCGATATCCCAGATCCAGACATCGGCTCCACTTGCCGCGAACGCGGCTGCGATGGCTCTGCCAATCCCACGGGCGCCGCCCGTCACGAT
Organism: Bosea sp. F3-2; assembly: GCF_008253865.1. Classification (NCBI taxonomy): domain Bacteria; kingdom Pseudomonadati; phylum Pseudomonadota; class Alphaproteobacteria; order Hyphomicrobiales; family Alloboseaceae; genus Allobosea; species Allobosea sp. F3-2. Next base: position 3,186,132 of record NZ_CP042331.1, on the reverse strand, counting down.
AGCGGTTTGCCGTGAGAACTCATATGCGACTTGCATAGCGGCACTCCGGTTTCTCAGGAGCGGTTAAGAGGAGAACCGGAAGCTCGAGAAACGTCCGGCGGCTCCGGATGATTTCGTCAGTTGATACGGTATCGCGCGATAACCGCCGGATCGGGCTCCAGGCCGAGACCCGGACCCGTTGGCACATCAATGTAGCCGTCAAGCGGCCGCAAGGCGCCGCCGTAGAGATCGGCTTCCATATCGAAATACCGCCATTCGATCATTGACCCATCGTCGCCGAGCGCGGCGGTGGCATGAAGGCTCGCGAGCAGGCCGGGACCGTCATAGAAGGTATGGACCATCACGGCGACGTTGTGGGCGTCGGCCAGCGCCATGACCTTCCGCAGCGCGCTGATGCCTCCCATCTTGGCCGGGCTGGGCTGCACGAAGTCGATCGCCCCGCAAGCGAGCATCTGCTGGAACTCGATAAGCGTGGACGCATTCTCTCCGGCGGCGAGAGGAATCGCGGACATGCCGCGCAAGGCCGCCAGCCCCTCGAAGTTTTCCGGCGGCCAGACGGGCTCCTCGAGCCAGCGCAAGCGCATCGGCTCTAGTTTCTCGGCCATGTCGATGGCTTTCCGCAGCGACCAGGGACAGTTCACATCGAGGGTGATCTCGATCTCGGGGCCGGCGGCCTCACGAGCCGCCGCGATCACGGCCAGATCGACCTCGTGCAGCTTAAGCGAGCGATAGCCCTCGCCCAGCGCACGGCGGACATTGGCCGCGATCGCATCGGCGTCCGCATAGCGGACCAGGCTGGCATAGGCTGGCAGGCGATTGCGCCTGGCGCCGCCCAGCATCGCATGGACGGGCACGCCTGCTGCTTTGCCCGCAATGTCCCAAAGCGCAATGTCGAGCGCGGAAAGGCCGAACATGATGGCGCCGCTGCGTCCGAAGATGTGAAAGCGGCGTTGAAGTTCCTGTCCGATGGCTTCGATGCGGCTCGCCTCCATGCCGATGCAGGCCGGCGCGATCATGGTCTTGACCGTGGCCTTGACGGCAGGAATAGCGGCAAATCCGAACGACTCTCCCCATCCGACCAGGCCGGTATCGGTCGTCACCTTCAGCAGCAGGGAATCGGCCGCCTGCAAGCCGTCCTTGCCCCAGACACCGGCAGCGGATCTGCCTCCGACCGTGAACGGGATGCGTAAAACAATCGCCTCGACCGCAGTAATCTTCATCGTTCCCCCTCCGCTGACAAATACTTCGTCAGGTTTCGTGACCAGGAAACGGGTCGGCAGGCTGCAACGCGGAATTGCGATTGTAGAAGCCGCCGCCCTCCATGGCTGCCCGGTCGACTTCGTCCATCATCCGCGGTCCTCCCAAAGTGGGGGCATTGCAACAATCGTACACAGCAAGTGGTGCGATCGCCATTAAAACAGCTGACGTAATGCGTTTCGAGGCCGATCAAGGCTACTCACTTATCGGGAGGTGTCCATCTGAGTCCGATGCGTCAAGCTCCGGGCGAATACACCGGATGAGATAGTCATTGCCTGCTCTTCTCTAAAAAATGGCGCCATCGACTGGTTTCCTGATGGTCAATAGAGAAATCTGCAGGGAATTTTATAGTTATATAAATAAATAATCTTTGAGTAATATTATATCATCATAGTATTATCCTAATCTATTGAATCGCGTCAATCGCCCGCAATTTGATCGTTGCTGAAACTTTCCACCTCGTCGGCCTCGTCGTCGTAAAGCAGTTTTGTGAGCATGACATACCGATTGAGGGAGGCCATGCTGATATCGCGAGCACACCGCTCTCGCAGCTTGAGAGCTTCCAGGCGAATGCCCTGTCGCAAATCCGGAGTGTGGAGAGCGAACTGTTCGCTTCGCTCAAGCATGCGCTCGAGCTCTCTATCCCAAGCGAGGCAGGCTCGTGCCTGACGCGTCATCGGTTGTGCCCCCTCTGCGAGGCTGCCCCCTATGACGCAGGCGCAAATCACAAATGCTAGAATTCGTCCCATCGAGTTTCTCCGCCTCAGCTTGAATAAAGGCCAATGCGAGCGTTTGGTGCTTCCTGAATTGACGACCGCCTGTCGGCTGACGGTCATCAATCGAGAAACCGGGGGCATCGCGTTAGCGCTCAGCCACCGGCCCTTCGACACCTCATAGCCGCCGACAAGAGCGCTCCAACCACCAGAGCTGCCTTGGAGAACACTGCACGCGTGCAGACGGGCAAGGCGGGATCAGCATGTTTACGCTCTCTACGCAGCGGAAGGGTTTCCGCATGAGCGCCAGGCTGGCAGAGCGGCTGATCAACGTCCTGACGTTTGGATAGCAGAACGCCTAAATTTGACCGATAGATGCCCTGAACTTGCGCGGGTTGGGTGATGTTTCCTTTTTCAGATCGTTCTGGCCTATCGAGAAAGCAGAGCATGAAGCGCGGCTGCTCTCGCGACAACCAAGTGGCCAGGCTGGACTCGCCGCGAAAGCTTTCGAGATGGGTGAAGGCCCTGACATCGGATTCCTGCACCATATCCTCAGCTTCGGCGTCGTTACGGATGACCGCCCGCGCGATCCGGTAGAGCCGCTGGTTATGCGTTTGCATGATCATGCGAAACGCCGCCGGGTCCCAAGGCGTTTTGACACGGCCTAGATCCCTTTCAGACCTTGGCTCCGTTTGCTGGCGCAAACTCCAACATCGGTGGGGCCGGCCGACGCGCCGAGCGTCACGCGGATGCCCTGATTGGCAGAAATGCGCTTTTGACACAGAATGCCCCGCAGGGAGGGGCTGCCATGGCACCGTCCGCCCAGCAAGATCGTCGCTTGTTCGGTCGACGAAGCGTGGTTTTGTCACGGACCGGTCATCGGTGCGTCCGAACCGGCCCCATCGCTGAGCTTCGTCTCTACGGCGAGGGCATGGCATGAGCGCGAGCGAGGTTCCCGGCATCCACGCCTGTGAGCCAGAGACAGGCGCGCGGCCCTTTGCGGGCCTGCACAGACACTATGTCGGCATGTTCGTCGCCGTCGTCGGCGCTGTGCTTCTCGTCGGTGGTGCTTTGGAGATCTGGTTCGCCCATCAGGAACGGCTGGCCGTCGTCGGATTGGCGACAGAGGCGGTCGACGCGGCGCTTTATCGTTCGATGTGGCGTTGGGGATTGCTGATGCTGGCGGCGCTCGCTCTCGCTGCTTTCGCTGGCATGCGCCTGGCGCGCAAGGTGACAATACCGCTTCAGGCCTTGTCGGTGAGCGTTGCGCGCGTCGGCGCCGGCGACCTCGATCAGCGTATCGACAGCGCGTCGGTTGGCGAACTCGAAGCGCTGGTCAGCGCGTTCAACGGCATGGCAGGGCGGCTGCGCGAGGTGCGTTCCGATCTCGATCGGGAAATCGGGCAGCAGGCGCGCGACCTGACGGAATCGTTGGAGCAGCAGAGCGTGACGGCCGACGTATTGAAGGCGATCAGTCGGTCCGCCTTCGATCTCCAGGCCGTTCTCGACACGCTGGCCGAATCCGCTGCCCGTCTATGTGCGGCCGATCAGGCGGTCCTGACCCGGCTGCGCGACGGCACGCATTACATGGACGCGACCTTCGGCCTGAGCGACGAGTTTCGCGCCTATCTGGAGCAGAACCCTTACACCGAGGGTCGAGGGACGGTGACAGGGCGGGCGATCGTCGAAGGCCGCCCGGTGCAGATCCTCGATGTGCTTGCCGACCCGGAATACACGATGCTCGCGGGCCAGAAGATCGGAGGCTGGCGCTCGGCGCTCGGTGTACCGCTACTGCGGGACGGCACGCCGATCGGCGCCCTGGCGCTGCTGCGCCGCGATGTCCGGCAGTTCACCGCCAGGCAGGTCGAACTGGTCGAGACCTTCGCGAATCAGGCCGTCATCGCCATTGAGAATGTCCGTCTCTTCGACGAGGTGCAGGCACGGTCCAAGGAACTGGCGGAAGCCTTGCAGCAACAGGTCGCCACCAGCGACATCCTGCGCGCCATCGCCTCCTCGCCTACGGATATCGCTCCGGTTCTGAAGGCGGTTGCACAAAGCGCCTGCCAGCTCTGCGAGGCCTATGATGCTGTCGTCCTGCTGCGGGACGGCAATGATCTCGTGTTCGACGCGCATCACGGGCCGATACCGATCAATCTCGAAAGATGGCCCCTCAACCGGCACTGGGCCGCCGGCCGCTCGGTCCTCGATCGGGTGCCTGTGCATGTGCAGGATCTCACCAAGGAGGCGGTCGAGTTCCCCGACGGCTATCGGATGGCTCTCCGAATGGGCCACCGGACGACGCTTTCAGTGCCCTTGCTGCGGGAAGGCGACGGCATCGGGGCGTTGGTGGTGCGCCGCACCGAGGTTCTCCCATTCACGCCAAAGCAGATTGCGCTGCTGCAGACCTTCGCCGACCAGGCCGTCATCGCCATCGAGAATGTCCGGCTGTTCGACGAGGTGCAGGCGCGAACGCGCGAGCTGACGGAGTCGCTGCAACAGCAGACCGCGACCGCCGAGGTTCTGAAGGTGATCAGCGGATCGCCAAACGATCTGCACCCCATCTTCGACAGCATCGCCCAGACGGCGAGACGGCTGTGCCAGGCCGATACTGGCTCGATCGTGGCCCTGCAGGGCGGCGAGTACCGGCTCGTGGCAACTGACGGGGCCAGGAACGAGGAGCTCCAGCGCCTGGCGCGGGAGCGCCCGATCCCACTCGATCACGGGTCGATCACCGGCCGCGTCGTGAATGAGCGTCGCACCATTCAGGTGGAGGATGTCCGGGCGGACGCCGATTTCACGATGTTCCTGGGCGTTGCGAATGATGCCCGGCGCTCGATGCTCGGCGTTCCGCTTCTCCTGGATGGCGTGGTCGCGGGTGTCATCGTGGTGAGCCGAAACGTCGTTCAGTCGTTCACGGACAAGCAAATCGAGCTGATCGAGACCTTTGCGGATCAGGCGGTCATCGCAATCCAGAATGTCCGCCTGTTCGACCAGGTTCAGACCCGGACCCGGGAACTGACCGAGGCGCTGAAATATCAGACCGCGACGTCCGATGTTCTCCAGGTCATCAGCCGCTCCGCCTTCGACCTCCAGTCCGTGCTCGACGTGCTGATCGAGTCGGCCTGCCGGCTCTGCGGCGCCGAACATGCCTTCCTGTTCCAGCGCAGCGGCGACGTCTATCGGGTCGCTGCCAATCACGGATTTGCGGTCGAATTCGTTGAATGGATGAAGACCCAGCCGATCTCCCCCGGCCGCGGAACACTCGTGGGAAGGGTGGCACTCGGAGGAGAGATCGTTCACATCGCCGATGCAAGAGCTGACCCGGACTATACCTGGCATGAAGCGCTCGATATCGGAAAAATGCGCACGATGCTCGGCGTGCCGCTTCTCAGGGACGGCAAGCCGATCGGAACCCTGTCGCTGGCGCGGATGGTGGTGAAGCCGTTCACGGACAGGCAGATCGAGCTGGTCAAGACCTTCGCCGACCAGGCCGTCATCGCCATCGAGAACGCGCGCCTCTTCGGCGAAGTCGAGGCACGCACGCGCGAACTGGCGCGATCGGTGGAGGAGTTGCAGGCCCTGAGCGATGTCGGCCGCGCCGTCACCTCGACGCTGGACGTCAAGCAGGTGCTGTCGACCATCGTCGCGCGCGCCGTCGATCTGTCCGGAGCCGACGCCGGCGCGATCTATAAATACCGCAAGTCGAGCCGGACCTTCCGTCTCGCCGAAGCCTGCAACATGAGCGACGAGCTGGTGAACGCGCTGCGCTCCACCCGGATCGATGCGGAGGGGACCGCCATGGGCGAGGCTGCCCAATCGCTGCAGCCGGTCATGGTCCCCGATCTGGGGCGTCGCGCGAGCTATCCGGTGCGCGACATCTCGCTTGCGGCCGGTTTCCAATCGGCGCTCATCGTGCCACTGGCTGTCCCGGAGCGAACGCTTGGCGCGCTCGTGCTGCAGCGGCGGGTGACGGGCGAATTTCCGGATTCCGTGGTCAGGCTGATGCAGACCTTCGCCAACCAGTCGGTGCTGGCGCTCCAGAATGCCCGGCTGTTCCAGGAACTCGCCGATCGCGGCGAGCAGCTCAGGCTCGCGAGCCAGCACAAGTCGCAATTCCTCGCCAATATGAGCCACGAGCTGCGCACGCCGCTGAACGCCATTCTCGGTTACGCCGAACTGCTGATGGATGGCATCTATGGCGACCTGCCGGAAAAGCCGCGTTCGGTGCTCGAACGCGTGCAGCAGAACGGACAGCACCTTCTCAGCCTGATCAATGACGTCCTCGATCTGTCGAAGATCGAGGCCGGCGAGTTGAAGCTGACAATAGACGACTACACGCTCCCGTCATTGGTGCAATCGGTCCTGGCGGCAACCGATTCCCTCGCCAGAACCAAGGGCCTGGCGCTGAGCGCCAGCGTTGCGGATGACCTGCCGGTCGGCCGCGGCGACGCCCGGCGCCTGTCGCAGGTTCTGCTCAATCTGGTCGGCAACGCGGTCAAGTTCACGGATGCCGGGGAAGTCGCGATTGCAGCATCTGCTCCCGATGGCAGGTTTCAGATCACGGTCCGCGACACCGGGCCGGGCATCAGCGCCGCCGATCAGGAGAAGATCTTCGAGGAGTTCCGGCAGCTGGACAATTCAAGCACGCGCGAGAAGGGAGGCAGCGGCCTCGGTCTCGCCATCGCCCAGCGTATCGTCGCGATGCATGGCGGTCAGATTTCGGTCACTTCGGCGCCAGGCGCGGGTTCGACTTTCAGCATCGACATTCCGATATGCGCGGTTGCGCAGGAGAGCCCGCCATGAGCAAGCGGATCATGATCGTCGAGGACACCGCCGACAATCGGCAGATCATGCGCGACCTTCTTTCCGCCGCCGGCTACGATCTTGTCGAAGCGGTCGATGGGGCGGCCGGCGTGCAACTTGCGACGACAGAGCACCCGGACCTCATCCTGATGGATATCCAGCTACCTGTAATAGACGGCTACGAGGCGACGAGGCGGATCAAGGCCGATGCCGCGCTCGCCCATATTCCGATCATCGCGGTAACCTCATACGCGCTGAGCGGAGACGAGGCGAAGGCCCGCGCGGCAGGCTGTGACGGCTATGTCGCCAAGCCATTCAGCCCCCGGCAATTGCTAGCCAAAGTGCGCGAATTTCTTCCCTAGCTCGGAATCGAGGGAGGCGACGTGCGTCAACAGCCGAAGATCCTCGTTGTCGACGACATGGCGGATAATGTCGATATCGTCCGGGCTCGCCTCGAGCACCTTGGATACGACGTGATCGTTGCCGGAAACGGCGAAGAGGCGTTGGAAAGGACGCGCGCGGATTTGCCCGACCTCGTGCTTCTCGATGTGATGATGCCGAAGCTCGATGGCATCGAGGTCGTGAAGCGGCTCAAGGCGGATGCGACGCTGCCCTTCATTCCCGTCCTGCTGCTGACGGCAAAGAGCGACCCGAAGGACATCGTCGCCGGCCTGGACAGCGGCGCCGACGATTATCTGACGAAACCCATCGACAATGCCGCACTCGTGGCGCGCGTGCGGGCGATGCTGAGGATCAAGCAGCTTCACCATCAGCTCCGGGATCAGGCGGACCGCCTGGCGAAGCAGGCTGCCGAACTAGCGGCATGGACCGGCATGTTGGAGGAACGGGTCGCTGCGCAACTCGGCGAATTGGAACGCATCGGCCGGCTCAAGCGCTTCCTGGCGCCGCAGATCGCCGAGGTCGTCCTGTCGGACGGCGACGGCAGTCTGCTCCACAGCCATCGGCGCGAGGTGGTCGTGCTGTTCTGCGACCTGCGCGGCTTCACCGCCTTTGCGGAGACGGCGGAACCGGAAGAGGTCATGGCCGTGCTTCGCGAATATCACGGTGTGCTCGGGCCGCTGGTGCGATTGCACGGGGGAACGCTCGACCATTTCGCCGGCGACGGCATCATGGTGTTCTTCAACGACCCCGTCCCATCCCCCGAGGCTCCCGCGCAGGCGGTCCGGCTGGCCGACGCGATCCGCTGCGAGATCGGTGCGCTGACGGAGTCATGGAGCGAGCGCGGCTATACGCTCGGCGTCGGGATCGGCATATCCCAGGGTTTTGCGACACTGGGACAGATCGGCTTCGAGGAGCACACGGACTACACCGCGATCGGGACGGTGGCCAACATCGCGGCCCGCCTGTGCGCCGATGCGAAGAGTGGCGAGATCCTGCTCACGAGAAAGCTCGCGACGGCCGTTTCCGACATTGCCGAGGTCCGTTCCATTGGGTCGGTGGAGTTGAAGGGATTGGCGCGCCCGATCGAGGTTTGCCGCCTGGGCTCTCTCAGGATGGGATAGTCCCGCTTGAAGCTGGGCCTACGCAGGTTTGAAGGCGAAGCGGTCCGTGCTCCGAAGAGAGTAGGGGCCGCCGCAACAGCCGCAGAAGACCAGGCCGGAAAGGAGCGAGCGCGGACGCCGCGTGGCGTTCAGTCGATTCTTCTTATGATGCGCCCGCACCGCCTCGGCGAGATTGACAAACTTCTCGGCGATTTCGCCCTGGGTCAATGCCCGTGTGGCCGCAGCGCTCGGCGAGGGGAGCAGTATCGCGCCGATGGTCGTTGAGCGCTTCTTCGCCTGGCCGGCCCAGCGCTTCCGTCCACTCCACTCCAGTCTTGCGAAACGACGACTTTTTCCTCCGGAACATGTTGGTGATGGTGCCGTTGAATTCGGCAGCATCTGCCGCCGCTTCCCTCGCTAGGTTTGATGGACGCCGCAGGATGTCATGAGAGCTTTCTGTCTCATGCCGAGTGCAAAAGGGGGACATCAGCATGAGCCCGATTACGCGGTCCTGTTCGCGACGTGCGGCTTTGGCATTGCTTCTCTCATCGCCCGCCGTCGGCCTTTCGAAGGGCTCGGCTGCCCCTCCCGAGCAGAGCCGCCAAAAGAGCTTCGGCTACGATGACGTGGTACGCCGGGCCAAAGAGCTGGGCGAACAGCCTTTCGATTCCGAAGGGCTGGTAATCCCGCGCGAGCTGTCGAAGCTTTCCTATGACAGCTATCGCGAAATTCGCTTTCGGCGGGACAAGGCGTTCTGGCGCGAGGGTGGCTCCGATTATCGCCTGCTGTTATTTCACCTCGGCTTTCTGCACGACAAGCCGGTGCAGGTCCACATCATCAAGGACGGCAGCGCGATCCCGATCCCCTTTACGACAGGCTTGTTCGAATACGGAAAGGTTGCGGTACCAAAGCAGTTGTCGCCGTCGCTGGGATTTGCTGGCTTTGCTGTGACGACCACCCTCAACGATCTGAACGTTCAGGACGAGGTCATCTCCTTCCTCGGCGCAAGTTACTTTCGCCTGATCGGTCGAGGCCATCGCTACGGACTCTCTGCGCGTTCACTGGCGTTGGACGTCGGTGGCCGACAGCCAGAAGAGTTTCCGTTCTTCCGGGCTCTGTGGCTCGAAGAGCCATCGCGGGACAGTACGGAACTCGTGATCTACGGCTTGCTGGATTCGCCGTCGGCGGCTGGGGCCTACCGGTACATCGTCTCCCCCGGCAAGCAGACAAGTGTACGGATAACCGCGACGATCGTGCCGCGCACTGCCGTTTCCCGCCTGGGGATCGCTCCTCTGACGTCAATGTTCCTCGCAGGCGAAGGCGATCTGGGTCAGCGAACAGATTTTCGGCCCGAGATCCATGATTCAGATGGTCTTATGATGAAGAGCGGAGCCAACGAATGGATTTGGCGCCCGATCCAAAATCCAAAAAGGCTGCGGATCACGAGCTTTGGCGATCGCAACCCCCGCGGCTTCGGTTTGATGCAGCGCGACCGAGAGTTCGGGCACTATCAGGATCTGGAGGCACAATATCATGCCCGACCCGGCTATTGGGTCGAGCCGGACGGAGACTGGGGCGAAGGACGCATCGAGCTGGTCGAGCTGCCAACGAACAACGAGGGCTTTGACAACATCGTCGCCTACTGGACGCCGAATACGCCGTTGCCACCCGGCAAAGCGGCCGAGTTCAGCTATCGCCTTTCCGCCGTGTCTACGACCGAGACGCTCCACCAGTATGGTCAGGTCAAAAACAGCTTCAACGGCCCCGATATTGTCGAGAGCCCGGCCGATGGGATTGGGAAGAAGCGCTTCATCATCGATTTCGCTGATGGAGATCTTGCCTTTTATCTTTCCGAATCCAAGCGCGTCGAGATCGCCGCGTCGACGACGGCGGGTGCGATTGCTGCCGCTATCCTGGATCCCAATCCCACGACGAAGGGCTTCCGCGCTATTGTGGACGCAACCTTGCCGGCTGGTGAGAGCGCCGAGCTACGCGTGCTTCTGAAGTCACGCGCCCGTATCCTGACGGAGACTTGGACGAGTTCGTGGGCAGTTCCTGCGCTGGCAGCTCCAACGCCGATATCGAGAGAGGTCAAGAAGGATTGAAAGCTCCCAACTGCAGATGTGGATGCTCGTCCGGGAGCGGACTTGGTCGCTTCGACATGAAGCTCTCATCCGCAGGTTTTCGCCTGCAGCTTGGCCGGTTGGTTCAAGCTAGACCGACATGACGGCGAGCGAATTGCCGGTAGCGCCAAGTGTGTCTGGCGCTGGGATGATGGTCCGCCCTTGGTCGCGTCACCTCTTGTCTTCGGCGCTGGCATCGCTGTTCCTTCAAGGGGTCGTTCGGCCGTGGTTCATCTTGCCGCCTTACCGTCCCGCCGTGCCCCGGAGATGCGGCGCAGGGCGCCGGACCATCTGTCAATGCCCCCAAGCCGCGATGGTCCGGCGCCCAATCCGGTCGCCTGACCCCTGCGGCATCATCGCTCAACTGAACCACTGCGCTCATTCAGCGTTGCAGTTGGAGCGCTGAGAGCAAAGACGGAGGGTTCTGATGCGCCGCTTTCTGATCGCTGCGGTCATCGTGACCGGCGCTGCAACGACTGCCAGCGCCGGGCCGCAATCTTTCCCGCAATCCAAGGCGCTCGACCAACGACCGGTGGAATATATCCGGCACACCCGGGAGCATCGGATGGCGGAGATCGAATGGAACATGGAGCGGCAGGAGCGCTGGCACCGCCGCCACTATGGCTACAGGTACGGCTACGGCCCTCGGTATGGCGGCCCGCCACCCTGGGCGCCAGCGTACGGCTATCGTCGACAGTATCGTGACTGGGACGACGACTGAGGCTCGTGTCACCGACCTGTCGAAGGCAGGTGGCGCCAGCCCGGCCGACCAGACGAACCGCTGATCGAGCCCTGAAGCTCGCCGCTGCGAGCATAGATTCTCTTCGAGCCAGCTAATGAACACCGCCAGACGGCAAACGCTGCTGGCATGTGTTAAGCCGGGGCCAGCGGCTCCGAGGTAACGGCTTCCTTGCCGTTCAAACCCTTACGCGCACGAGCTGCTTGCCGAAGTTCTCGCCCCTGAAGAGGCGGATGAAGGCTTCGGGGACGCGCTCGATACCGTCGATCACATCCTCCTTGAAACGAAGCTTGCCAGCCCTGTGAAGGGCGGCGAGCCGCTTCAGGGCCTCGTCACGCCGATGCCACCAGTCGAAGACGACAAAGCCATGCATGCTGGGGCGGCTGACGATGAACTGACTAAGGAAGCGCGGTCCGATATCCGGTTTGCCAAACTGATCGGCCAAAGCGATGCGCCCGCAGATGACGATACGGGCACCGACCGCCAGGTTCGGCATGACTGCATCGTGGATCGGCCCTGCCGTGTTGTCGAAGAAGACATCGACGCCGTCCGAGCAGGCCCGGCGCATTGCGGCTTCCAGGTCCGTTTCCGCCTTGTAGTCAACCGTGGCGTCATAGCCGAGCTCACGACACCAGGAGAGCTTGTCCGGGCCACCTGCGACAGCAACGGTGCGTGCGCCAGCCAGCCTGGCGAGCTGCCCGACAATCTGCCCTACGGCGCCCGAAGCCGCGGAGACGACAACGGTATCGCCGGGTTTGGGGCGGCCGACCTCGATCAGGCCGAAATAGGCGGCCATGCCGGGCATGCCGAGCCAGGACAGCGAGCTCTGGATCGGGGCGAGCGCAGGATCGATCCGGTTGACGGCCAAGACACCAGATTGGCCCGGCCGTAACACAACCCATTCCTGCCAGCCGAAGTTCATGGCTTCGGCAATGTCGCCCTCCTTCCAGGCCGGATGCCGTGACGCTACCACCTCGCCGACACCGCCACCGACCATGAGCTCGCCCAGGCCGACGCCTTGCGTGTAGTTCTTCCCCGGCGCAATCCGGCCGCGCATATAGGGGTCGACCGAAAGGAAGCTCGTTCGAACGAGGATTTCGCCGGGACCCGGCTCCGGCACCGGGCTCGTTTCCAGCCGCCAGTTATCAAGCATCGGCAGCCCCTCCGGATAGGAGGCGAGCACCCAGCGCCGGTTTTTCGAGGCGTTCTTGCCTATGTCGGACATGAGAGCCTCCCGAGAGTAATCGTCCGATTGACAGCGCAGGCCAGTGACCGATCTGGCGATAATCAGGAGCTCATTGCGTCAACGCCGGCAAGGCTTGCTTCGTACAGAAAACAAGGGTGGGGACACAATCCGGTTCTGAACTTTGGTGTGATCGTCAGTCTGTCGGCAAACGCCCATCGGACGGCCCCGGATGCAGATCCTGAAAGGCGCCGAGAGCCCTGAAACCGTACGTTGATGGCGGTCCTGTCGGCCGGACGGACATCGCTTCGGAGTTCGGGGGCGACATCGGCTCCAGGCTGACAGCTTTCTGGGCGTGGCTCCAGATGACTGCGTAACAGCGAGGCTTCCCCAGCGTCATGAGGAAAAGGTGACGGAACGCCGATGTTTCGCCTATAGTAAAGACCTGCAGATCGTGAGCTGGGCTGAAGGCAGGGGGAGCCGATGGGCCAGATCAGCCCTAAGCTTTTGCGATTTGATCGGTTCGTGCTCGATTTGACGCGCGGAAGCCTGCGCGTCGGCGATCAGGAAATTGCGCTACGACCCAAAGCGTTCGACGTCCTTCGCCATCTTGCCGACAACGCTGGCCGGCTCGTCTCGAAAAAGGAGTTGTTTGAGGCTGTCTGGCCCAACGTTGCTGTCACGGATGACTCGCTGGTGCAGTGCATACGTGAGCTGCGGGACAAGCTTGGTGACACGAAGCACCAGCTGATCAGAACTGTGCCCCGCCGCGGATATCTGCTGAATGCTTCCGCGACAGATCCGACCGGCGAGCCCGCGTACGCAGCGCGGGCCGAACGGCACGAAATCGCGAAGCTCGGATCGAATGAAGCCGACCGTGCTCCACAGCAGCCACGGCGCAGCCGCCCCCTCGCTTGGGCGATACCGGTCGCCGTGGCCTGTTGCGCCCTTGTGGGGGCGCCTCTCGCGGCCCACTGGCTGTCGCTATCATCAGCTAGCGACCTTTTCACGGAGCATGATGTTCAACGTATTGCGGCCATCGCTCACGAAAAGGAGCTGCCGCTGCCGCGATTTCAGGTCAGCCGGATCAAGCATGATGTACTCCCCGAACATCGCCGTTTTGTCGGGATTTGGGTTAGCAGTACCGGATTCATCAATTCCAATCGTCAATTCATGCTGGTCATTACGAATGCGGAAAGATCCGGCATTCTGACAGGCTTCACCGTCCGCGGACCGCCGCAAGCTCTCAGCCTCATCCAGAGGCCGGCCGGCCTATCTCACTTCAAGGCGCGCGTCCTCGGCGATTCATTCCGCTACAGCGGGCCTGAGAGTGAGCGCGAGGTCGTCATGAATTCCGCGCAGCGGCTGGAGTTCAGCGAGGCCTTCGCCTCCGGAGCGATGGCACGCGTCGTTCTCGATCCAATTTGGACGATGGTTGATGCAGAGCGCAAAGCGGCGCTGGAAGCATCAAGACGATGAACCACCGCTCCTGCTTTTGGTGACCGAGATGCGGTCGCATTCCTGAAATCCGACATGCACACGCGGACGCAACTTCGCAACGGACGAGTTGCCAACTATGCCTGCCGGGAATCGTTTCGGGCGGAATAGGGGCTGAAGCTCGCCGTTTAAGCTCTGCGGCGGCACCGCGGAGCTTCGTATGATCGCTTTGAAGGTGGCCCAGTCCGATGGGCAGCCGGCCACCAGCCAGCGGGAACCTTGTCGCCAGCGTTGCCGGGATGAAGACAATCGGCCGGGCACTGCAACGCGTGCCCGACTGGAGCAGGCCCCCCGAGGGGGCGCCGCCACTGCTCAGCTTTTGCGAGGGAACTCGCTGGACTGTCTCAGCGAAACGGAGCCCGCCTCTCATTGGGGGCCGGCTGCCTAACGGCAGATACGAACCAGGCGATATCCGTCAAACTCGCCGTCTTCATCGTATATGGCTTGCCGCTCCCTCCAGCAGCGCCGTACGGGAACGGGTTCGCCGTAAGCTTCCTCAGCATAGGCCGGCGCGCCGTAAGCCCTGCTGCCAGCAATCGCGCCGCCAAGAATAGCGCCCGCGGCCAAGCCGCCGACGACCGCCGCAGCCCGTCGACCATCGCCAGCCTGAACGGGAACCGAAACGCAAAGGAGGGCCGTCGCCGCGACACACCCCGCCATCGCACTTCGAAGAACCGACTTGTTACTGAGCATCAAATATCTCTCGCCTTCCTGATTCGATTGTCCCGTCCTGATGCGAAAAGAGGGCAGGAGTACGACAGGGGGCCGACTTCAGGGGTTCGCAAGATACGGCGACGGAGACCGGTCAGCTCCTGATAAAGGAGGTTGTATGGAAGAAATAGCCAATGAAATGGCAAGCAAAAATTTCAATGTTCATATTATCTCATATGAGAAAGAAACTTTCGAGGGTCGCATGCCGTAGTTGGTGAAGACCCGCGAGATCATCCCGGTTTCCCATCACCCGATTACCCTAGTGATCTGCTGCGAGGCCTCTATCGTGCGGATCGCGGCGATCTTGCGCCGGGTGGCAACCAGAGGTCGCGGACTCGCGTCTCATGCAGCAAGCGGGTCCGAGTCGCCCAGATGTCCATCGGCTTCAGCAGGGGGCTTTTGGCCGTCGCTTCGGGATCGCATCAATTGGTGGCGAAGCAGTAGAAGCGACCGGCGCCGCCCGTGCTTTTCAGACCATCCTGGCTGCAACCACGCGAGATATGCGACATGTTCCAGGATTTCGAAGGCGGCGTTTCATCGAGCCCCGCGCGGTCATGGTGGCCCAGCATCACCGCGCCTTCCGCGCCGCTCCTGGTATAGTTGCCGCAGGTGCGGTCCTCGCCGGGGCCGAATGCGGTGCCGTCGGCCTGCGAGCCCGTCAGCATGTCGTGCTCATTGGGCTTGTCGCCGCTGCCGTTGACGGTCTCGCCTTTCTCAGTCAGCGCGGTCTGCTTGGTGAGGTTTGCCGCAGCGCCATGCAGATCAGCGAGGCTATCGGCGATCACCGCTCCCTTGGCGTTGCGCCAGGGCCCGGCGCCGATACGATCGCGCGCATTGACCGCCGGCACGCCACCAGTCGCTTGCGTCGACAAATAGGCGTGCCAGGTCTTGCCGCCGGCGCCAGCCGCCTGGGCGAGGCGCTGGCAGATCGCATCTGCACCTTCGAGCCCGCCGAGATCTGCCCCCTTGCCGGATCCGACACTTGTGACGAAAAAGCTCATCTCCGCTGTCTGGGCCTTAGCCACGCCGCCGGCCAGCGCCAGCAGCCCGACGGCTGCGACAAGCTCGATACGTTTTGTGCCCATCGCTTGATCCTCCCGTAGCCCTCTGTGTTCTTGGGTACGAAATCGTCCGGTTGCTCCCCGATATCCCGCTGTCGGCGCAAGATCACTTTAACACAGCTGCATACCGAGAGCGGAACCGCCGCCGAACTGAGGTTCGCCAACCGATCTCACATGGGCCGCTACGGCGCGCGGCAAGGCGTTGCCGGGAGAGGAATCCCGAGCGCTCACAGAGCGGAGCGGCGATGGTGCAAGTCCGGCCTTTCGAACACGGCGGGCAGCAGGTCGAGCCCAAGGCCGGGGCCTTCCATCGGATAGACATAGCCGTCCTTGATCACCGGCATCTCGGTGACGAGTTCCTTGTACCAGCCGGTGTAGAAGGCGCGCACGGATTCCTGGATCAGCGTGTTCGGCTGGCTGAAGGAGGCATGGATCGCGGCGACGAAGCCGACCGGGCCGATGCAGTCATGCGGCGCGAAGGGGCGGTGATAGGTTTCCGCCATCGCCGCGATCTTCCGGCCCTCGGTGAGGCCGCCGGTCCAGCACAGATCGGCCATGACCACGTGCATCGCATCGCGGTCGAGCATGTCCTTGTAGGGGAAGCGCGAGCCTAGCGTCTCGCTGGCCGTCACCGAGACGGTGGTCGAGCGTGCGAACTCGGCCAGCGCCTGCGGCGAGTTCATCCGGATCGGATCCTCGTACCAGCTCGGGTTGTAGGGTTCGAGGGCGCGGGCGATCTTGATCGCGGTCGGCAGGTTCCAGAGCGAGTGGAACTCGACCATGATCTCCATCTTGTCGCCGACGGCCTTGCGGATCTTCTCGAAGGGCAGGGTCGCCTTCTTCATCTGCTCGGGGGTGATGAAAAGGCCCTGGTTCTCGATCGCCGGGGGATCGAAGGGCCAGATCTTCATGGCAGTGATGCCGCTTTCGAGCAGGCTCTCGGCCAGCGCGTCGGCATTGTTCATGAAGGCGTTCAGATCCTCATAGGGACCCTCGGACAGGCCGAGGTTCCAGGTCGAGACGGGTTTGATGTTGTGCGAGCGCACATATCCATAGCCGGCGCAGGTGTTGTAGATGCGCTGTTTGTCGCGGCAGAGGCCTCCGAGCATCTGGTGCACCGGCTGGCCGCAGACCTTGCCGAACAGGTCCCACAGCGCGATGTCGACGGCCGAGGTCGCACGCGACTCCACGCCGGTCGAGGACTGGGCCATCGGCAGGTTGGTCATCTCCTTGTGCAATGCCTCGATATGCAGCGGGTTCTTGCCGAGCAGGCGCATGGCGAGCGTGTCGTGCAGATGCGCCTCGACGGCGGCGGCGCCATAGAAAGTTTCGCCCAGGCCGATGACGCCGGCGTTGGTGTGAACCCTCACCCAGAGCACATTGGAGAACTCGTCAGTCCGCAGCGTCTCGATCGCGGTGATCTTCATGATGGTCGTCCCTGTCTCGGTTGGCCGAGAGCGCGTCCTGCGACGAGCGCTGCCTGTTCTCTGGTGTTTCTCGGGAAGGTCGTTCGGCTCACAGGACCGAGATCATGCCGCCGTCGACATAGATGATCTGGCCGCTGACATAGTCGGAGGCGGAGGAGGCGAGATAGACGCAGGTGCCGATCAGCTCGTCCGGGCGGCCCCAGCGGCGCGCTGGCGTGCGGCCCTTCACCCAGGCGTCGAAGCTCGGGTTGTCGATCAGCGCCTGGTTCATCTCGGTCAGCATGTAGCCCGGGCCGATCGCATTGGCCTGGATGCCGAGCTCGCCCCATTCGGCCGCCATCGCCTTGGTCAGCATCTTGATGCCGCCTTTCGCCACCGTGTAGGGCGCGACCGTGGCGCGGGCGAGCTCGCTGGTCAGCGAGCCGATATTGATGACCTTGCCACGCCCGCGCTGCGCCATCCGGCGCGCGGCCTCGCGGCCGGCGACGAAGGCGCTGGTCAGGTTGGTGTCGAGCACGCGCCGCCAATCGGCGGTCTCCAGCTCCAGCATCGGCTTGCGGAACTGGATGCCGGCATTGTTGACCAGGATGTCGACGGCGACGCCCTCGGCATCGAGCGCCGCGAAGGCTGCGACCACCGCCTGCTCGTCAGTCACGTCGAAGCGCAGGCCGCGCGCGTCGTGGCCTGCCGCCTTCATCGCGGCGACCGCCGCGTCGAGCCGGCCGGCATCGGCGCCGTTGAGGATGATGGCGGCTCCGGCCGAGGCGAGCCCTTCGGCCATAGCGCGGCCGAGGCCGCGTGAAGACCCGGTCACCAGCGCGGTGCGACCCGAAAGATCGAACAGTGACGTCAAGATCGGTGTTCCTATGTCGGCGAGGTCTGAAGCGCGGGGTGGGCCGGCGTCTTGCCGTCAGGCGCGATCTGCACGGCATAGCGGCGATAGGATTCGCCGATGTGCTTGCGCATCGCCTCGCCTGCTCCGGTGGGGTCCTTGGCGCGGATGCGATCGAGGATCGCGGCATGGTCGGCGCGGCGGATCGTAATGTTGGCCTGCTCGCCGCGATCCTTGGCGCGCATGCTGCGGATCGAATTGAGCAAGGGGCTGGAGACGAATTGCAGCACCGTCAGGAACAGCGGGTTGTGCGCGGCCGTGGCGATGGCGAGATGCAGCGCGAGATCATGCGTCGCGCTGTCTTCCCCGGCATCGTCGGCTGCGTTCAAAGCGGCCTCGGCGGCCTCCATCCGCGCCAGATCCTCGGGAGTGTGACGCAAGGACGCCAACTGCGCGGCCTCGACCTCCAGCCCGAGGCGAAATTCCAGGAACTGCAGGATCGACTGCTCGGAGGCGTCGATCTCGGCGCGCCGCAGCCGCAATGAATCCTGCTGGTTGACGAACAGGCCAAGTCCTCGGCGGCTTTCCACGATCCCGTCGGCCTTCAGATAGGCGATCGCTTCGCGCACCACGGGCCGGCTGACGCCAAGCTGGCGCGCCAGCTCCGTCTCCGAGGGCAGGCGTGCGCCGGGCTGCAGGGCGCCCGAGCGGATCGACGTCGCCAGGGCGGCGGCGGCGTCGGCGGCGAGGTTGGGTCTGGATCCGATCGAGGACAACTGCATGGAATACTCCCGATGTGTTCATATTGTCAGGTTATCAGTTGTTTGACAACCTGACTTCTTCCGCGTTATGGGTGCCGCGATGGCGCAACCCTCTTCGAGCGCTTTGAAGGATACCGACATGCGGATCGTCTTCCACGGGCAGAATGCGGCCTCCTTCAGCCACGGTTTTGCCGATCTCCTCGGTGCCCCGGCGGAGATCTGCATCCTGCCGGACAGGCTCGAAAGCGAGGACGAGCAGCGCGCCTATGCGGAGGCGGACACGATCATCGGCGTGAAGTTCGATGCCGGCCTGCCGCATCCATCCCGGCTGAAGCTCTTCCATGTTCCCGGCGCGGGCTACGACGCCGTCAATCTCGGCCTGCTGCCGGCCTCGGCCGCGGTCTGCAACTGCTTCGGTCACGAGCAGGCCATCGCCGAATATGTGATGAGCGCCTTGCTTGCCCGGCACATCCCGCTTGCTGATGCCGATGCACGCCTGCGCCGGGGCGACTGGGCCTATTGGGCCGGCGCGCCGGAGCGCGTCCATGGCGAGATCGCCGGCAAGACGATCGGCCTGCTCGGCTTTGGCCATATCGGCAAGGCGATCGCCGCCCGCGCCAAGGCTTTTGAAATGAAGGTCCATGTCGCCAACCGCAGCGCCGTGCCGGTTTCGCCGCTGGTGGACCGCGCCTTCACGCTCGATGCACTCGGCGATTTCTGTGCCTCGGCTGACTTCATTGTCGTCTCGGTGCCGCTGACCGAAAGCACCGAGGGCATCATCGGCAAGGCCGCCCTCGCGGCGATGCGGCCGAGCGCGGTGGTGATCAATGTCGGGCGCGGGCCCACCATCGACGAGCAGGCGCTGTTCGACGCGCTGCAGGCCGGTCGTATCGGCGGGGCGATCATCGACACCTGGTATCGCTATCCCGCGGCGGGGGACGGTGCGCCTCTACCCGCGAATCTGCCTTTCCACACGCTTTCGAACGTCTTGATGACGCCGCACATGTCCGGCTGGACGAGCGGCACCATCAGCCGCCGCCAGGCGGTCATCGCCGAGAACATCAGGCGCCGCCTTGCGGGCGAGCCGCTCGTCAATGTCGTGCGCGCGAGCGCCTGACGCTCAGTTTCTTCAACAGCCGGCCAGAAGAAGCCGGACCCAGACAGGCGGCGGAGCCGCACAGAGGAGACGTCAATGAACATTCTCAACCCTCTCAGGATCGCCGGCACGCTGCTGGCGCTCGGCGCCGGCATGCTGGCGGAGAGCCAAGCCTCGGCGCAGACCGTCACGGAGATCGTCAAGCGCGGCAAGGTCAAGGTCGGCGTGCTGATCGGCGCTCCGCCCTATGGCTCGGTCGATGCCCAGGGCAATGCCGTCGGCTACGATGCGGACGTGACCGCGCTCGTCGGCAAATATCTCGGCGTGCCGGTCGAGATCGTGCAGCTCACCCCGCCCTCGCGCATCCCGGCGCTGGAAGCGGGCAAGGTCGACTTCCTGGTGGCGACGCTGGCGCCCACGCCCGAACGCGCCAAGGCGGTGATGTTCACCATCCCCTACAGCGCCTTCCAGACCGGCATCTACGCCAAGAAGGGCGTGGCCATCAAAAACTGGGAGGACCTGCGTGGCCGCAAGGTCGGCGTCAACCGGGGCTCCAGCGTCGAACGCGAGTTCACCAACCGCGAGAAGGAACTCAACCTCACCATCCTGCGCTTCGAGGACGACGCCACCACCATGCAGGCGCTGTTCTCCGGCCAGGTCGAGGCCATCGCCGGCCCCGACGCGCAGGCCAATGCCGCGATCAAGGCGCGCGGCGAGAGCGAGACCGAGCTGAAGTTCGTCTTCGGCATGCAGCCGAACTCGATGACCGTCCGCAAGGACGCCTATGAGCTGAAGCAGTGGCTCAACAACATGATCTACTACATCAAGCAGAACGGCGAGCTGAACGCGATCTCCGAGAAGTGGGTCGGCGGGCCGCTGCCGCAGCTCCCCACCTTCTGAGGCCGGCTCCGTCCGGCCGACCTTCCGGTTCACCCAGGAGCGCCGGTGGAGCATCTCTCCGCCGGCCGCTTCCGACCCGCCAGGCAGGGGACCAAGCGGATGCAATTCCAGTTCGAGCCGGTCCTCGCCGAGGCGGACCGGATCCTCAACGGCGTGCTGCTGACCATCGGGCTGTCCTTCGGCGCGATCGTGCTCGGCCTCGCCCTCGCGATCCTGCTCGTTGCGGCGAAGAGCCTGTTCGGCCGCTGGGTCGGCCTGCTGGTCGACGCCTATGTCGAGCTGATGCGCAACACGCCTTTCCTGGTGCAGCTCTTCATGTTGTTCTTCGGCCTGCCGCTGCTCGGCATCCGCATGTCGGGGACGGAAGCGGCGCTGCTCGCCATGACGCTGAACCTCGGCGCCTATGCGACCGAGATCATCCGCGCCGGCGTCGACTCGATCCATCGCTCGCAGCTCGAAGCCGGCGTCTCGCTCGCCATGACCGAGCGCCAGGTCTTCCAGCATGTCGTGCTCATGCCGGCACTCGCGCGGGTCTGGCCGGCACTGTCGAGCCAGTTCGTGCTGATGCTGCTGGCCTCCTCGATCTGCTCCTTCATCGCGGTTCCGGAGCTGTCCGGCACCGCCGCGATCATCGAGCAGAACACCTTCCGCAGCTTCGAGACCTATATCGTCGTCACCATCATATATCTGGTGCTGGCACTGACGCTGAAGGTCGCGCTGCTCTGGCTCGGGCGGAAAATCTTCCCGCGGCTCTCGAGCGTCGACCGGCTCGACGCCAAGGCGGAGGCCGCCTGATGACGATCTTCGGTTGGCCCGAGGCCCTCTTCATCGTCCGCGCCGCCGGCTGGACGCTGCTGCTGACGGCGATCTCCTTCCTGATCGGCGGCCTCCTCGGTGGCGTCTTCGCGATCCTGCGCCTGTCACGGATCAAGGCTGTCCGGCGCTTCGCCGCCAGCTATATTCTGGTGATCCAGTCGATCCCGGTGCTCATGGTGCTGTTCATGAGCTATTACGGGCTGTCGCTCGTCGGCATCGAACTGCCGCCCTTCTTCGCAGCCTCCGCGTCGCTGGCGATCTATGTCAGCGCCTATCTCGCCGAGATCTGGCGCGGTTCGATCGAATCCGTGCCCTTCCAGCAATGGGAGGCCTCGGCCTCGCTCGCCCATTCGCCGGCGCAGACCTATCGCCATGTCATCCTGCCGCAGGCGATCCGCATCTCGCTGCCGCCGACGGTCGGCTTCCTCGTGCAGCTCGTGAAGAACACCTCGATCGTTTCGGTCGTCGGCTTCGTCGAACTCGCTCGCGCCGGCCAGCTCGTCAACAACGCGACCTTCCAGCCCTTCCAGGTCTTCACGCTGGTGGCGGCGCTCTATTTCTGCATCTGCTTCCCACTCTCCCGGCTCAGCCGCCATCTGGAAAAGGTGATGAATGCCAGCCGTTCTCATTGAAGACATCCACAAGAGCTATGGCGCGCTGGAGGTGCTGAAGGGCGTCTCGCTCAGCGTCGAGACCGGGCAGGTGGTCGCCATCATCGGCCGCTCGGGCTCGGGCAAGTCGACGCTGCTGCGCTGCATCAACGGGCTCGAATCCTTCCAGTCCGGCCGCATCGAGGTCGCCGGCCATGCGATGGACCGCGACCCGAAAAAGCTGCGCGAGCTGCGCAAGGATGTCGGCATCGTCTTCCAGAGCTACAACCTGTTCCCGCATCTGACGGTCGGCCAGAACATCATGCTCTCGCCGCGCATCACCAAGAACGTGCCGCAGGCCGAGGCGCTGGCGCTCGCGAAGGAAGTGCTGGCGCAGGTCGGCCTCTCCGAGAAGTTCGACAGCTATCCCGACAATCTCTCCGGCGGTCAGCAGCAGCGCGTCGCCATCGCGCGTTCGCTGGCGATGAAGCCCAAGGTGATGCTGTTCGACGAGGTCACCTCGGCGCTCGATCCGGAACTGACCGGCGAGGTGCTCCTGGTGATGGAGAAGCTCGCCAAGGGCGGCATGACCATGCTGCTCGTCACCCATGAGATGAACTTCGCCCGCACGGTCGCGAATACCACCGTGTTCATGCATCAGGGCAAGATCTGGGAGCAGGGGCCGTCGAAGGAGCTCTTCGCCACGCCGCAGACGCCGGAACTCCGCAACTTTGTTAAGGCCGGAGCTCAATAAAGCCAAAAGCACCAAAGCAGGTCGCCACTGCACGGTCTCCCGGAGCTGCCGTGGCACCAGCCTCGCCACCCATCCCTCGGCGCCGGACAAGGCCCGCGATCCAGTCGGCCTCATCGGCGAGAGAACCGACCCGAAGCGCGCGACCCTAAAAAATCAACACGCTGATCAGCCGTCCACGCCAGTGGATGGCGGACGTCTTGACCGTTCGGCAGGAACGCTGCCTAGTTCGAAACTGGCTGTCACAGCTCAGCATCATTCCCGCACGATAACGCGATGTCGGGATAGGTTGGCGTCGTGTTCGGGGGCGAGGATGCGTGTTGCGTTACTTCACAAGGCCGGGCTCCGGTCTTTCTCGGCGGGAGCCGCGGCCTTGTTGCTCGCGGGCTGCGCCGGGGATGTGAAGGGGGTGCTTCTGCCCGTGAGCGCGTCCGCTCCGGATACGAGCAAGGTCACCATGCTGGTGGCGACAACGCGTGCGCCCGACCAGGATGCCGGCATCCTGTTCTCCGGAGAGCGCGGCAAGCCCGCCTTCGCCGAGATCACCGTCTCGCTGCCGCCGGGAACCCGTCGCAAGGTCGGCGAGGTGCAGTGGCCGAGCCAGCTGCCGGGCAATCCCGAGACGGATTTCGTCACGCTCAAGGTGGACAAGCTCGACCGGGCGCAGGCGGTGTCGCGTTTCCACAAGGCTGTGATGAAGGTGCCCAAGCGCAGGGTGATGGTCTTCATCCATGGCTTCAACAACCGCTTCGAGGACGCGGTCTACCGCTTCGCCCAGATCGTGAAGGACTCGGACGCGAACGTCGTGCCGATCCTCTTCACCTGGCCGTCGCGCGGCTCGATCTTCGCCTATGGCTATGATCGCGAGAGCGGCAATTATTCCCGCACCGCATTGGAAAATCTGCTGCAGGACCTAGCCCGCGACCCGGCGGTCGGGGAGGTCTCGATCCTCGCCCATTCGATGGGGAACTGGGTGACGATGGAGGCGCTGCGCCAGATGGCGATCCGGAACGGAAGCATCCCGCCGAAGATCGCCAATGTCATGCTTGCAGCACCGGATGTCGACGTTGATGTCTTCCGCAGCCAGATCACCGACATCCACGGCAAGTTGCCGCGCTTTACCGTGTTCGTCTCGCAGGACGACCGCGCACTTGCCGTCTCGCGGCGCGTCTGGGGCAGCACGGCGAGGCTGGGCGCGATCGATCCCGATGTCGAGCCCTATCGGTCGGAGCTCGCGAAGACCGGCATCACCGTGCTGAACCTGACCAAGCTGCGCTCCGGCGACAGCCTCAATCACGGCAAGTTCGCCGAAAGCCCGGAGGTCGTGCAGTTGATCGGCACACGCCTGGTCGAAGGCCAGCCGATCACGGATTCGCGGGTCGGCCTCGGCGAGCGCCTGATGGAGGTGACCGCTGGCACCGCAGCGGCTGTCGGTACGGCTGCGGGCCTCGCAATCTCGGCGCCGATCGCCGTGGTCGATCCTCATACGCGCCGGAATTTCAACGACACGATGGAGCATGTCGGTCGATCGGTATCCGATGCCGGCCAAGCGACGGGCGATGCTGTCGCCGCCCCGTTCGAGGGGGGGAAGGCCGTCGGCCGTTGAGAATGAAGCCCGCTCGCGTTGACGCCCGCTGTCTTCAGGCGGTGACGCAGGTCTCGCTCTTCGCGGAAGTCCTTCCTCATCGGTCTGTGGAGGGCTGCCACGGTCTCATCGTTCATGGTCCTGTTCAGGCGCCCTGCTCTGCAACGACGCCACCGAGCGACGCGCCGCCGCGACGCTTCAGCTTCCGTCGGCTGTCGCCGCTTTTCGATGATGCTGCCTTCGCGTTGCACGCGATAGAGGAGGGGCGGGGCTCAAGCTCTGGACCGCCAAGCAGAACGGCACGCTCTGCATGACGGCGGAAATCATCTGGTCGTAAGGGCGCCGACCACGGCCGCGTCGGTCGGATCAGCGCGCGGTCAACGCCCCCTTCTCGGCCGCGCGCTGCCTGGGCCAGACAACGGCCCAGCTGCCGACGAGGACGATGACCTCCGACAATGCTCCGCCGAGAAGCGCCCAGGAAGGAGCGGCCGTCAGCAGCAAGATCAGCACCAGCAGCATGCCGATGGCGGCAGCTATCGCCGAGAGGATCGCGATCGAGCGGAAATCCTGGGCGATCTCGAGCCAGATGCGGGGCATGACATAGAGCATCGGCATGCCGCTCATGACCCAGGCCATCACCGATATCTTGAAGAAGCGGGTGTCTTCGAGGCTATCCGGCAGGATGAGCGGGAGCGCGAGCAGAATGACGATCCCGTAGACGATGCCGAGGCCTGCCAGCGGTATCGGCCAGTAGCGCAGCAACCGCCCGATCTTCGGGAAGTCGCGATGTGCCCTGAGCGCCGTCATTTCCGGATGCATCATGTTGGCGAAGGCGGTGGAGACGATGCGCAGCGGCACGAAATTGACCAGCGCCGCCGCGATCGGCGCATAGGCTGCTGGCCCCGCGATCGTGGCGACCAGCAGTGCCATGCCCTGGCCCTGGAGGTTCGTGATGGTCACGCTCACCAGCGACCATTTCAAGTCTCGCCAGAGTTTGCGGTAGCGCCGCCAGACATGTCTGCCGAAGCTCAACCGTATGGGTCGCCGACCGAGCGCGAGCATCACGGCGATGCCGAGCGCATTTGCCGTCGTCATGACGAGAAAGGTGTGTTGCAGGATATGTGTGCCGTTCCACACGACCCATGCGGCGCCGACGGTGCCGCTGATCGTGAACACCAGATCGCTGGCGGTGACCAGCATCTGCCGGTTGCGGGCGAAGAAGACCGTGCGGATATGCGCGCGTGCGGTCCACAGGGAGACGAAGGCGCCGCCGATCACAGCCCCTTCAGCAAGCCAGCCGCTCAGGGCGCAGGCGACGCCCACGCCCAGCAGCGCCGACAGCAGCGCGGCCGCGGAGCCGAAGGTGATCTCATAGGCCCCGGCCGCGGCGACGCTGTGACTGCGGGCGATGAAGATGCTCGCCGGGAGAGCCGTGAGGGCGCGGATATAGGTGAGGCCGATGCCGCCGACCACCATGACCAGCGCGAAGACGCCATAGTCCCACACGGAGACGGAGTGCAGCAGGGCGAGGTTGAGGGCGAGGTGAAACGCGCTTTGCATCGCCTCGCCGCCGACCATGACGACGAGCTTCAGGATCAGACGGCGCAGGGCTTCGAAATTCATCGCTGCGCCTGCCGGCCGCGTGCGAGCACGTCCTCGACAACCGCGCCGATGGCACGGGCGACGGCCTGATTGCTGAACAGCGCGGAGAAGCGTTCGCGGCCCGCATGCGCCAAGGGGGCGAGCATCTCCGGCGCGAGAATCACCTGCTTCAGCGCTTCGGCGAGAGCGTTGGGATCGCCCGGCGGCAGCAGCCGGCCGGTCACACCGTCGACCACCACCTCCTGCAGGCCTCCGATCGCCGAGGCGAGCGGAGGCCGGCCGAATGCCATCGCTTCGATCGCAACGCGGCCGAGCGATTCCGGGCGACGGGACGGCACCACGACGATGTCGGCCCACCGATAAAGCGGCGTGGGATCGTCGCGGAAAGGCTCGACCTTGATCCGCTCGTCGAGCCCCGCGCTCGTCACGGCTTCGCGCAAGGTCTGTTCGAGGGCGGGATCCTCAAAAGCGCTGCCGACGATCCTGACCTCCAGCCGCTCGCGCAGATCCGGGGGCAGGGCGCTCACCGCTGCGAGCAGGATTTCCTGGCCCTTGATGCGGTTGATCCGGCCGAGCATGAGGACGCGCAGCGGACGCTTCGCGTCATAATCCGTGGGAGCCCAATCGACCGGTCCGGCTACGCCGTTATAGACCACATCCGCTTCATGGCCGGCCGGGAGCGGGAAGGCAGCGCGCGTCGCCTGAGAGTTGAAGATCAGCCGCGCCCGGCCCCAGAGGATCAGCCGGCGCAGGAGCGTGCGGGTCATCCCTTCCGGGATCTCGTGGATATGTTGAATTACTTTGCCGACGAAGAAGCGCGCGGCGAGCACATGGTCGACGATGACCGAGGTATTGATGTAGACGAGGTCGCAGCGGCGCATTCGCCGGGTTGCGCGCAATACGGCGCGAGGCAGTTCGATCGGGGCCGTGGCCATCAATCTGGGCAGGTTCCTGCGGCGCAGGACCCATAGCGGCTCGATGACGATCCGGCTGGCAATCGGCTGCAGCAGGCTGAGAATCGGGCCATCGCGCGGGAGCACGACCTCGATATCGGCGGCCGGATAGGCCTGCCGCAAGGCGGCCACGCTCTCGGCAAAAGCGCGATCCGAGCCGTAGAGCTCATAGCCCTGATGAATGCAGGCGATACGCAGCGTCACGATCCATTTCCATGCGAGGACGCCGCCATCGCGCTTCCACCGATTCCGCAGGGCCGGAAAGCGCGTCCTAACCATCTTCGATAAAAAGAGAATAAGCCCCGGAAGTTCAAGGTATTCTTGGAGGTATGCGCTATCTTCACGCAGCTTTGCGTGCCTCCGGATGAAATCATGGCTAATACCGCTCCCTCGTTGCTGATCCTCGGAACGAGGGGTATTCCGGCTGCGCATGGAGGCTTTGAGACCTTCGCCGAGAAGCTCGCCTTGTTCTTGGTCGAGCGGGGCTGGCAGGTCGGCGTGTACTGCCAGGACGATGTTCCGGCTGTCACGCGCCGGTTTCGCAGCGAAAGCTGGCGGGGCATAGAGCTTATCCATACGCAGGTGTCGTCATCCGGTCCGCGCGCGACCCTCGATTTCGACTGGCATTGTGTCCGGCACGCGGCGCGGCGTCCGGCGCTCAGCCTCGTCCTGGGATATAATGGCGCGATCTTCCTGCCCTATCTGCGCCTGGCCGGGCGGAAGATCATGACGAATATGGACGGGATCGAGTGGCGCAGGCCGAAATGGTCATGGCCGGTCCGCAGCTGGTTCTGGGTCAATGAGTGGATCGCCGCCTGGTCCTCGCATCGTCTCGTGGCCGATCACCCGGTCATTGCCGATCACCTTGCGACGCGGCGTCCGCGCAGTGCCACGGCGATGATTCCTTATGGTGGCATGCCCATCAGGATGGCGCCGGCAAAGCCGCTCGCCAGGTTCGGGCTGGAGAGCGGCCGCTATCTGATCTCGATCGCCCGGATCGAGCCCGACAATTCGATCCTCACTCTCGTCGAGGCGTTCTCGCGCAAGCGGCGCGGCATGCCCCTCGTCGTCCTCGGCAATTTCTCTGATGAGAACGCCTATCATCGCCAGGTCAAGGCGGCGGCGGGGCCGGAGGTGATCCTGCCGGGTGCGATCTACGATACCGAGACCGTGAGGGCCCTGCGCTTCCACACAAGGGGCTATCTGCACGGACATACGGTCGGCGGGACCAATCCCTCGCTGGTCGAGGCGCTGTGGGCAGGGAACCCGGTCATCGCCCACGACAATCCCTATAATCGCTGGACGGCGGGCGAGGCGGGCTTGTTCTTTGGCGACGAGGCGACCTGTTCCGCGGCGATCGAGAGGCTCTTGGCCGATGACGAGCTGGCGGCGCGCCTGAAGCAGGCCGCGCTCGGGCGCGCCCGGTCCGGCTTTGAATGGCAGGCGGTCCTCGAACACTACGAACGCGAGGCGCTTGCCCTGCTCGGCCTCGAGCCGGAAGCCACTTTTGCTCCTGTCGAAATGACCGGCAGCCGCCGGGGATGACGGTCAGCCGCCGGTCTCTGCTGGCGGGTGCGATCGGCGCGGCGGCCATCGGCGGCGGTCGCGCTCATGCGGCGCGGCCGCTCGGCCTCCGGCGCGGCGTCAACCTCTGGCCGTGGTTCTCCCTGACGCGGGAGCACCCGGCGCCGCGAACCGACTATGCTTGGCCGCCATTCCAGCTCGACCGGCCGGTTCCGACACGGGCGGATCTCGCGCGGCTGCGTGGTGCGGGCCTCGACTTCGTCCGGCTGCCCGTGGACCCCGGCCCGTTCCTTGCCGCCGCTCCTGCCGCCAAGAGGTCATTGCTTGATCAGGTGATGGCCGCCGTCGCGCTGGCGCAAGGCGAGGGGCTCGCCGTGATCGTCAACTTGCACGCCAATGCTGCGACGCATCATTGGACGCCGTCGCGATTGTTCGGCAGCTTGGAGGCTCCCGCGTTTCCAGCCTATCGCGATCTGGTGACGGAGCTGGCGGCGCGGTTGGGGCGGAGCGATCTGGAGTGGACCGGATTCGAGCCCGTCAACGAGCCGCTCCAGGCCTGCGGCTCCGCTGATTGGGGAGAGATGCAGAAACGGCTTCTGGCCACGGCCCGACTGGCCGCACCAGGGCTGACATTGCTCGCGACCGGGGCTTGCGGCAGCATGATCACCGGCCTCGAACCCCTCCGGGTCCGCGAGCTCTCGCTCTATGAGCCGCTGCTCTTCACCTTTCACTTCTATGAGCCCTACCTCTTCTCGCATCAGGGCGCGCGCTGGATGAGCGAACCGGTCTATCGGGCGCTCAACTCCGTGCCCTGGCCTGCGGCGCGGGGAAACCTCGACGCCACCCTCGCTGCGGTCCGCGCCAGAATGGCCGCGCTGGGTGAGCCGGCACAGGGCAGTGGGGCGGCCGCCTATCGCGAGACCGTGCGCGTCCTGAAGGAGTATTTCGATGCCCAGCCGGACCGCCCCTTCATCGACGGCTATCTGCGCCGGGTCCGCGCCTGGTCGGAGCGTGAGGGCGTCCAGCCCGGCCGGATCCTGATGGGCGAGTTCGGAGCCCTGCGCTCCGGGGGCGGCACGGTCGCCTCCGCTCCGGACGATCGCGCCCGCTATGTGCGCGACGTCAGGCTCGGCGCCGAAGCGCTCGGCTTTCCCTGGGCCTTTTGGAACCTGTTCGACAGCATGGGGATGATGGACGATGTCAGCCGCCGGCTCGACCCGGCGATGATCGCGGCTCTCGGCCTGAGAATGCCGGATTGAGCCGGTCGGAACCGCGCCTTTCCGGTCGATATAGGCACATAAGCACGACGACGAATTTCGACGGAATCGTCGTCTTCGTCGCGATGCTCTCCGAGCCGTTCAGCAGGATGATCCAGACGATCATCGGGAGCCAGACGCCGGAGCGTCCGCGCCCCAGCTCATACATGAAGAGGCCGAAGGCCAACGTCACGAGTGCGGTGATGATCGCCCCTTGATACAGGGTCATGCGGATGAACGGGTTTTCGATGCCCCATTCGAGCCCGTTGACGCGGCGCAGCGTGTCGACGAGCTGCACATCCGGCCCGAAGACGAGGTCTCCGATCGAAAACATCTGCAGCAGCTCGAACATCTCCTTGCGGGCGTTGGCGCTGCCGCCGTCGGAGACGAAGCGCGTGGCCACGTCGTCGAAGAAACCAAGCGCCATCAACCCGCCGATGGCGACGGGCAGGAGG
The DNA here is from genome assembly GCF_008253865.1 of Bosea sp. F3-2. Lineage (NCBI taxonomy): Bacteria > Pseudomonadati > Pseudomonadota > Alphaproteobacteria > Hyphomicrobiales > Alloboseaceae > Allobosea > Allobosea sp. F3-2. The sequence continues at coordinate 3,155,995 of NZ_CP042331.1, read as the reverse complement.
GCTACGAGCACGCAGCCGAGAGCGGCGGCGATCAGCGAGATCCGCCCGGTCCGCAGCAAGGCGAACAGCTGTATCGTGCCGTAGCCGAGGCCGAACGCCAGCGACGTCAGAAGCGCCGTCCGGCCGCCGAAGACCACCAGGGCGGCGCTCTGCAGCGCGATGAGGACGCCACGTAGTGCCGGCGGCAGGGAGCGGGATCCGCTGATCAGAGCCATCAGATAGCAGGCGGTGATCATGGCGTTGGCCAGGGGATGGCCGTGGAACGCGCTGGAGCGGGTATCGGTTTCGAAGACGGCGCCGTCGAAGCGGTAGGGAAAGAGCCGGAACTGCGTGACGAACTCGATGAGCGCCAGCAGGGCGTTGAGGGTCATGACGACATGCAGCATCGTCGTGAGCGTCGTCATGGTCTCGTCGTCGGCATCGACGAGCAACAGGACCAGCAGGCAGACGGCGACATAGGTGTCGACCATTCCACCGATGCCCGGCCCGTCGCGCAGCACCGTGACGATGATGATCCCGATCGTCACCACCAGCATGAACAGCGTCGCCGGTCGCGCGCTGGCAAGGTGAATGGCGCGGCTGACCGGATCGCCGCAGGCGATCAGGCTCCAGCCGAACAGCAGCACGACCATATAGGTCGAGGGATGAATCTTCGTGGCGGCTGCGCCGGCGAGGCCGTCATAATTGTAGCCGACGAGCCAGAGCATGCCGCCCGACACGCAGAAGAGTACCAGAACCGTGGCGAAAAGGCCGTAGCGCGTCAGCCCATCCAGCCGAGCCCAGCCCGGTGCCCCACGGGCCGAAGCCTCGGCCGTGAGGCTGGCAGCAGGCATCAGCCCCGCCCGTCGGCGTCGATCAGGATCGTTGCCGTCACCGCGCGACCCATGACGCGCGCGGATTCGACCGCCCGCATGATCTCCCGCTGATGCGTGGTGTAGAGACGGGCGACGAGCACGATTTCCTCGACGATGCCGACCAGCGGAGCCACCTTCACATTGCGCTCCAGCGGGCCGCCGTCGATGACCACGATGTCGAAATGGCGGCTGGCATCCGCCAGCATGCGCATCGCATAGCTACGCGCCAACGCCTTCTGCGATGCGGCTTTCGGGCGACCGGCGGACATCAGCGCCACATCCTTGCTGCCGCTGAAGTGAATGGCGTCCTCGAAGCTGCATTCGCCGCGCAGGATATCCATTAGCCCGGCAGGGCCGCCCTGGGCGGATTCGGTCGCCGTATCGACCAGGAGGACGCGCTCGCCATGCTGGACCGCGGCGCCGGCGAGCAGGTCGGCGACGCGCTCCCGCTCATCGCCATCGGCCTCGGCCGAGATAAGCAGGGCGCTGCGTGCGGCCGGGACCGGTGCATCCGTGGCCTTGAACAGCAGGAGCAGCGCGAGTTGCGCCGTGCCTTCCTCTTCCGCTTGCTGGCCCGTCGATCGTCGGAACCACCGGCCCAGGCCGCGCGCGGGCGCCGTCCGGGGGCGCAGGACACCGATCACCGGAGCGCCGATCAGAGCCTCGGCCTGCGAGCGGGAGAGCAGATGAGGCGCGGCATATTCGCGAAGCAATGCGAGGCCGGCACCGAGTCCCAGCCCGAGGACGGCCGCTGCTGCTGCAAGCGGAAGCGTCGGCGGCCAGCTCGCCTGCAGCGGCGCTTGAGCGCGGCTGATGATACGGGCGTTGGTGGTGTCCAGATTCGCCTGCTCGCGTGTTTCCTGCGCGCGCAGCAGGAACGTCGCATAGACGGCACGGACCGCTTCGAGATCGCGCTGGAGGTCGCGCAGCCGCACCGAAGCCTGGTCCGCCCCTTGCGTCTGGCGCGTCAGAGTCTCGAGCTTGCTGGCGAGCAGCTTCTCATTGCCGAGCGCGCGCTCATATTCGGTGCGCACGGACTGCTCGACCCGCTCGATCTCCGTCGCGATGAGGCGGCGGACGTGGACGAGCTGGTTTTGCACCGCGCCGATCGACGGGTGGCGCGGGCCGAACTGGCTCTGCAGATCGGCTTCGCGCTGGACCAGCGCGGCCTCCTGCTCCCGCAGCCTACCGATGACCGGAGACTGGATTGCCTCCGTGGAGCTGCCGGCGAGCGCCCCGCGCCGGCGTTGCTGCGCGACCAGCTCGACCTGGGACCGTAAGGTGGCGGTGCGTGCCTGGGCGGTCGACAGCTGATTGCTGATCTCGCTGAGTTGCTGGTCGCTGATCAGGCGCCCGGACGCCGCCACGAGATTGTTCTCGGCACGGTAGCGCTCGACGGCGTTCTCAGCGGCCTCGACCCGCTTGCGCTGTTCCGCGAGCCTGGCGGTCAGCGCCTCGGACGCCTCCGTCGCAGCGCGGCTGCGGGCATCGGCCTGGTCGGTGAGATAGGCTTCGGCGATGGCGTTGGCGAGCTTGGCGGACTTGTCGGCGTCGCGTGTCGTCACCACCACGTCCAGCACCAGGACCTTGTCCGCGCGCCTGACGGAAACCTTGCGCCGGAGATTGGCGAGCGTCCGCGCCTCAGCGGGGGTGAGGGTGCCATCCGGGGCGGGAGTATCCGTCGCGATCCGGCCGAGAAGGCGGCTGAGCAGCCCGGCGCCGTTGAATTCGGTGTCCTCGGTGAGCTTCGTCGCCCTGATCGCCCGCGCCAGCACGCCCGTGGACTGGATGACGCTGGCCTGGCTCTCGACCTGTGCCAGCCCGCCATCCGGCGAGACCGTATTGGGGTTGACGTCGTTGCTGACGACGTTGCGGTCACGCGGGTCGATCAGGATCTGTGTCGAGGCGGTGTAGAGCGAAGGCGTGACGAGCCCATAGGCGAGGGCCAGCCCCGCCAGCAGGCCCGCGACGGCCAGGATCATCAGGCGTCGATGCCAGAGGATGCGCCAGAGCTCGGAAACCTCGACGGCGCCATCCTGGCGGCGACGAAAGGTCTCCTGAGGAGGCGGCTGCACCGTTTCCTCCTGCCGATGAGCGGTCGCAGCCAGACTTGCCATTCCTCTACTCGGACAACGCAACGCGATGCCGCGGCATCTTCCAACCGCAGCTTCCAGGCGCGACACTGCCACGAACTCCTTAACAAGTGCTCCGATCGGTCGAAGCCGCTCGCATGCGCGGATTTGCACGCGGATCAGGCAGGGCTAACCAAATCGAAATGCGGAGATGGGAGAATGCCGGCTGCTTTGGTGCAGTTGCCGCAAGAAATGCGGCTGGGCTTGGATATGAGATTGAGACTGAACATGGGTGCTTCGCCTCTGCGGCGCTGGCATCTGGTCCTGATCGAGCGGCTCCGGGCCATTCCCGGCTTGACGCTTTCGGTCGTTCCGTCGGCCGCGAAGGCAGCCGACCCACATCGACTCGACGGCCTCTTCCGCGTGGAAGGCTATCTGCACGGCCTTCAGCCCGACGGCCTCTTCACTGTGGTTACCGCGGCAGAGGCAGCTACTGTGGCGGCCGTGGCGGGGCAGGACGAAGTCGACTTGCTTCTCGATCTGGGCAGCGACGAACCGTCTGGACCAGCGCGTCGCTGGGTCCTCCGCTTCGACGGGGAGGCGGGAGAAGCGGCGCTCGTCTCCGGTCTTCTCGCCGGTGGCGTTCCCTTGGTCGAGCTGACGGAGAACGGCGCGCTCATCGCCGCAGGGCGACCGGGCAGCGAGCATGGCCGCGTTCTGCTCGCGAAGCTCGACGATATCCTCAGCCGCGTGATCACATTCATCGTGGCAGCGGTCGCGGGCAGCCGCATGCGTGTGCCGCAATTGCCTGCCGAAGCCGAGCCCTCGCCTGCGCCCCGGACCGGCCTCACGCGGACCATGGTCCGGGCGGTGACATCGAATGCGGTCGATCGCATCTATCGCCGCTGCTTCCACGCCCCGCACTGGCGGGTGGGCTGGCGCAAGCTCGACGGCCCGGATCTGTTCGATCTGAGGCGCCATCCCCGCACGGGCTGGCGCCACCTGCCCGATGACGGCACCCGCTTCTATGCCGATCCGTTTCCGATCCTGCATGGGGGGCGCCTCACGCTCTTCGTCGAGGATTTCCCCCATGCTACCGGCAAGGGCATCATTTCGGCGGTGGAGTTCGGGCCGGACGGCCCGACGGGCCGCCCCGAGCCGGTGCTGGAGCAGCCCGGCCATCTATCCTATCCCTTCGTCTTCGAACGGGACGGAGAGGTCTGGATGATCCCGGAAAGCTCCGGCGCCGCCAGGGTCGATCTGTTTCGCGCGACGGCATTCCCCGGCGGCTGGGTCAGGGAGGCGACGCTGATCGACGGCGTGGTTGCCAGCGATGCAACGCTGATCGAGCACGGTGGTCTATGGTGGCTGTTTGCCACGGTGCGTGATGGCGGCGGCTCCCATTCGGATGCGCTGCATCTCTGGTCGGCGCCGGATTTCCGCGGCCCCTGGAAACCGCATCCCCGTAACCCCGTGCTGATCGATATCGCCTCGGCCCGGCCGGCGGGGCATATGACCGTCCGCGATGGCGTTTTGCTGCGTCCGGTGCAGGACTGCCGGTTCGGCTATGGCAAGGCGCTCGGCATTGCCCGCGTCACCCGGCTTGACCCCGAGGGTTTCGATCAGGAAATCGAGACCATCATCCAGGCCGGTGCCCTCTGGCCCGGCCGCCGCATCCATAGCCTCAACCAGGCCGGCGGATACGAATTCATCGACGGCTCGGCAATGGCTCGCCGGCCGCTTCTGGCTCGTCTGCGGCCTGTGCCGGCGCTCGCCGGCTCCTGATGGCGTGCTGGGCGCCATCGGCCAGGACGGCGAGCCGCCCGAGCAGCGTGCGAGCCCCCGAAACCGAGTCTAGCGTCACCGCCTGGGTGGCGAAGCGCCGCTTGAAATCCTCGCCGCCGCAGAGGAAATCGACCATCGACAGGCCCTGGTCGATCGACCACTGGATGTAGTCCATCATCAGCACCATGCCCGGCGAGGCACGCTCATGGTCCGGGTCATAGGTGGTGACGAAGGCCATCATCCTGTCGCGCTGCACCAGATTGATCGAGACCGCGACGACGCTATCGCCGCATTCGAGCAGGAAGACCCGCAGGATGCCGAGCTTCGCCATCACGCCGACGAGCGCGGCGAGGGCCGGTGAGCCTTCGTCGAACAGGTCCGACGCATGGCCGTGGCGCTCGAGCCATTTGCGCTTGAGGGCAGCGACGCGCAGCAGCACGGGCTCTAGCGGTTCCTCAGGAGACATCAGCCGGAAGCGGACTTCCCCGGATTCCTCCATGAACTTGCGCCCGCGCCGGTAGTTCTGCCGCGTCTTCTTCGACTGCTGTTCGAACCAGAGCGCGCCGCGGTTCCAGGAGCCGCTCACACGATAGTTGATCTCGCTACGATGGTTCGGGCGCAGACGGAGGGCTGCGTTGTCGCCCGTCAGGATCTGGCGGGCCACCGCCTCGGGCACGAGCCGGTTGAGATAGGCCATGTCGAAACGGCCGGCTGCGGCGATCGCCCGCCACAAGGCGGCTGCGGCCTCGCGACTCCAGCCGGGAGCCACGAGGATGTCGCCATAGTCGCTGTGTTCCTTGGCCGCCCATTCGAGGATGCGGATGCCGCGACGCTTGATCGTGGCGAAAGGCAGCACGGCTTCAAGGTTCTCGCCATTCCAGACCAGGCCGATCAGCAGCCCACGTTGGTCGCGGCCCGGTGTGGTCCGCCACCAGGCGTTGATCCAGCCATGGCTCTGGAAGACGAGGCCGTCGGCCTGCCGCCACAGCGTATCCCAGGCTGGAGCCAGCGCCGTGAGCCGCGCTTCCGAGGTCACGATCTCCAGCTTTCGGCCATCGACGGCGGTGAACTCGGCAGATGCGCTCACTGCTGCGCTCCCTCGATCTCGGCTTCGGTGCGGCCAGCGGAGCGCAAGCCGAGGCGGCGCCGGATCTGCTGCCACATCCTCTTCAATGGCAGCAGATAGAGCCCCGAAAGCGACTGGTAGTCGCGGACGCCGCGTTCCATCAGCCCGAACTTGAAATCCTCGTCGGGCTTGGGCACGCACAGCGTCCCGAACAGCCGATCCCAGAACGAGAACAGCAGGCCGAAGTTCTTGTCGTAATGGCGCGGATCGACGCTGTGATGCAGCTGATGCCAGTGCGGGCACAGGATGAGGTTGTTGAGCGGGCCGAACGAGATCTTGAAATGCGTGTGCCTGACGAAGTCCATCATCAGGATGTTGCGCATGACATAGACGTTCACGCCGAAGACGGTGAGTTCGACGAGGTTGAGCGAGACCAGCGACCAGATCCCGAAGCAGATCCCCGGGATCACGCCGTCCCAGGCCCGGTTCATCAATTCGTCGAGCGGGTGGACGCGGTCCTTGGTGATGCCCACCATCACCTCCGCCGAATGATGGACCTTGTGCAGCTCCCAGAGGATGGGAAAGCGGTGCTGCGCGACGTGATAGAAGTAATAGGAAATGTCATAGGCCAGCAGCATCGTGATCGTGAAGATCACGGTGGTCATCGGCCCGGCCGGCCCCGGAATGAGTGGCGGGTCGATCTGGAAGATCGTCGCGAGAACCTTGTTGGTCGCATAGCCGACGGCGACGATGAAGGTGACGCCCGCCGGCAGCATCAGGAACGGCATGATCGCCTTGCGCGTCACCCAGAAGAGCAGATCGGCCTTCGCCGAGGGGTGGGTGATGATCTCATTGGGGAAGATGAAATCGAAGAACTCCCGGAAGCTCTTCTGCTCGGCCGTCCGCCAATAGGCGACCAGCGCGCTGACCAGCGCCGTCAGCAGCAGCAACCCCGTCGTCAAGAGGCTTGTCGCCGAAATCTTGTCGAGGATCTTGCTAATAAAATCGGTCATTCCGTCTAGCACCTGCGGCGTGAAACGGTACCCTTAGGCCACAAGGCTATTAAATATTCGAGACATCGCAGGAAACCTCGCGCCTTATGGTTAAACGCGGCTTCAGGCGGCCAGATTCCGAAGCGAGGCGCTGTCTTCAGTCACGCTCCGCCGCGAGCCGGCAGATCATGCGAGCGGTTTCGTAGGATTTCACGAAGGCCGGCACGGGCAGAAATTCGAAGCGCGAATGAAAATTGCAGCCGCCGGTGAAGAAGTTCGGCGTCGGCAGCCCGCGCGCGGAGAGCGCCGCGCCATCCGTGCCGCCGCGCATCGGAATCAGCTTCGGTTCGATCTTCAGCGCGTCGAGCGCCGCGAAAAGCAGATCGACGGAGCGGCGATCATCGCCCAGGCTGTCGTGGATGTTGCCGTAGGTATCGGTGACCAGCGACGAGACCCGCCCCCTCGGGTAGCGCTGCGCGATCAGCTCCGCGACCTCGCCGATGCGACGCTTGCGCTGTTCGAACCGGGCCTTGTCGAACTCACGGATCATCACTTTCAGCCTGGCCTCGCTCTGGCCCGCGGCGATGTCGCTGAACCAGAAATAGCCCTCGCGCCCTTCGGTGTTCTCCGGCGTCTCGGCACGGTCGAACGCGGCGATGAAATCCATCGCCATCAGCAGCGGATTGACCAGCACGCCCTTGGCCGACATCGGATGGGCGCTGACGCCGGTGAAGCTGATCTCGCCCTGGGCGGCATTGAAGTTCTCGATGACGACTTCACCCAGCTCGCAGGCGTCGATCGTGTAGGCGAAGTCGCAAGCGAAGCGGGAGAGGTCGAGCGCTTTGGCGCCGCGCAGGCCGATCTCTTCGTCGGGGACGAAGGCGACGAGGATGTCGCCATGGACGTCTTGGGGACTGAGTTCTGCCAGAAGCGTCACGATGGCGGCGATGGCGGCCTTGTTGTCGGCGCCGAGCACGCTGGTGCCGTCTCCAACGATGACGTCTGCGCCGACCCAGGGCTTGATCTGCGGGTTTTCCGCGACGCGCAGCCAGATGTCCTGCTCGCGATTGAGGCAGAGATCCTGCCCCTCGAAGCGCAGGATCTGCGGGCGGATCACCGGCGAGAGCCCGACATCGACCGTGTCGAGATGGGCGATGAAGCCGATGCGCGGCGCGCCCGGCCGTGTGCCGGGCTTGCGCGCGGTGACGGTGGCGTGGTCGTCGATGACGATGTCGGCGAGGCCGAGGGTGCGGAGTTCCTCAGCGAGGAGAGCGGCGAGGCGCTGCTGTCCGGGCGTTGTGGGCAGGCTCGTGGCCTGCGCATCGCTTTGGCTCTCGATCGCGACGTAGCGCAGGAAGCGCTCCGTCAGTTTCGCTGCTAGGGACATCTCGACCTCGCTCGTCAGGCTGCGCCGCGCGAGATGGCGGGCGCAGCGAGAGCTATCGCGCCGGCGAGCGCTTCGGCAAGGCCTGCCGAAGCGGGGCGATCACGCCGCCTTGGCGAGGAAGTCCTCGGCGTAGTGGCAAGCGACCTGCCGGCCGTCGACCTCGCGCTTCTCCGGGCGCTCCGTCCGGCAGCGGTCGGTGACATAGGGGCAGCGTGTCGAGAAGACGCAGCCTTTCGGCGGGTTGAGCGGCGAGGGCAATTCGCCGCGCAGCACGATGCGATCGCGCTTGCCGCCGCCGACGCGCGGCGTCGAGGCGAGCAGCGCCTGGGTATAGGGATGCAGCGGGCGGGCGTAGATGCGCTCCTTCGGGCCGTGCTCGATGGCATTGCCGAGATACATCACCATCACGTCATGGGCGATGTGCCGGACGACGCTGAGGTCGTGCGAGATGAAGAGATAGGCGAGCTTCAGCTCTTCCTGCAGATCGGCCAGCAGGTTCAGCACCTGTGCCTGGATCGAGATGTCGAGCGCCGAGACCGGCTCGTCCGCCACCAGCAGCTTGGGCGAGAGGATCAGCGCGCGGGCGATCGCGATGCGCTGGCGCTGGCCGCCCGAGAACATGTGCGGATAGCGGTTGTAGTGCTCGGGGCGCAGGCCGACCTTGGCCATCATCGCGCGCGCCTTCTCGGTGCGCTCGGCCTTGGAGAGGTCGGTGTTGATCAGCAGCGGCTCCTCGAGGATCGTGCCGACCTTCTTGCGCGGGTTGAGCGAGCCATAGGGGTTCTGGAACACGAGCTGCACCGTGCGGCGCAGGCGCTTGCGTTCGCTGGCTGGCGGGTTGACGGCGTCGAGCCCGTCGAGGGTCAGATTGCCCGAGGTCGGCGTCTCGATCAGCGTCGCCATGCGCGCCAGCGTCGACTTTCCGCAACCGGATTCGCCGACCACAGCGAGGGTGCGGCCGGCCTCGACGGAGAAGGACACTTTGTTCACCGCCTGCAGTTGTGCCGGCGGGCGGAAAAAGCCCTGCTTGACCGGGTAGGTCTGCGTCAGCTCGCGGGCTTCGATGACAAGGTTGCTCATCGTGTCACCTCCGTCGTCAGGCGGCTCTCATCGCGAGCCCGTTCGGCGTCGCGCTGCGGATCACCGAGCGGATAATGGCAACGCACGCGCCCGTCGGCCCAAGGCCGCAGCTCCGGCTGGACGTTGCGGGAGTGCTCCGTCGCATAGGCGCAACGTGGGCTGAACAGGCAGCCCTTCGGCCGGTCGTTCAGACCCGGCACCATGCCGGGGATGGTGGCGAGACGGCTTGCATGCTCGCTGCGCTCCGGCAGGGCGGCGAGCAGTGCGGCGGAATAGGGATGCTGCGGATCGGCGAAGAGCGCGTCGACCTTGCGCTCCTCCATGATCTGCCCGGCATACATCACCATGATGCGCTGCGCCGTCTCGGCGACGACGCCCATATTGTGAGTGATCAGGACGAGTGCCATGCCGCGCTCGCGCTGCAGCGTCATCAGCAATTCGAGGATCTGCGCCTGGATGGTGACGTCGAGCGCCGTCGTCGGCTCGTCGGCGATCAGCAGGCGCGGATTGCAGGCGATCGCCATCGCGATCATCACGCGCTGGTTCATGCCGCCCGAGAGCTGGTGCGGAAAGGCCTTGAGGCGGCTTTCCGGTGCGGGGATGCCGACCTGCTCCAGCAGCTCGATCGCCCGGCGCTTGGCGGCCTTGCCGTCCATCCGCTCGTGCTTGCGCAGCGTCTCGGCGAGCTGGAAGCCGATGGTGAAGCAGGGATTGAGGCTGGTGCTCGGCTCCTGGAAGATCATCGCCACGTCCTTGCCGGTGAGCTGGCGGCGCTCGCGGGCGGACATGGTGAGGAGGTCGCGGCCGTCGAAGCGCAGCCTGTCGGCGCGGACGCGGCCGGGATAGCCGACGAGGCCCATCAGCGCGAGCATGGTGACGCTCTTGCCGGAGCCGGATTCGCCGACCACGCCGAGCACCTCGCCCTCGTCGAGGGTAAGGTCGATGCGGTCGACGGCGCGCAGAGTTCCCTGCGAGGTGGGGAACTCGACGCTGAGGTTTTCGATCTCGAGCAGGGGCATGGGATCAGCGCTTCAGTTTGGGGTCGAGCGCATCGCGCAGACCGTCACCGAGAAGGTTGAAGGCGAGGACGGTGATGAGGATGGCGAGGCCCGGGAAGGTGACGACCCACCAGGCGCGCAGCACGAATTCGCGGGCGTCGGCGAGCATCGTGCCCCATTCGGGCGTCGGTGGCTGGGCGCCGAGGCCGAGGAAGCCGAGCGCGGCGGCGTCGAGGATCGCGGTCGAGACACCGAGCGTCGCCTGGACGATGAGCGGGGCGGCGCAGTTCGGCAGGATCTCGGAGAACAGCAGCCGGACCGTCTGCGCGCCGCTGACCTTTGCGGCGATGACATAGTCCTTGCTGGCCTCGGTGATGACGGCGGCGCGCGTGATGCGGACATAATGCGGCAGCACGACGATGGCGACGGCGAGCATGGCGTTCATCAGGCCGGGGCCGAGGATGGCGACGATGACGATGGCGAGCAGCAGGCTCGGCATCGTCATCAGGATGTCCATCAGCCGCATGATCGCGATATCGGCGATGCCCTTGAAGTAGCCGGCGATCAGCCCGAGCACGATGCCGACGACGATGGCGAGCGCCACGACCGCGATGCCGATCACCAGGGAGAGCCGCGCGCCGTAGAGCAGGCGCGAGAGGATGTCGCGGCCGATGGCATCGGTGCCCAGCGGGTAGGAGAGCGAGCCGCCCTCCTGCCAGAACGGCGGCTTCAGGAAGACCGCGTTGTTGGTCAGGTTCGGCTCATGCGGTGCGATCAGCGGCGCGAAGAGTGCGCAGAGCAGCACCAGCACGATGACGACCAGGCCCGCAACGGCGCCGCGATTGGCGCTGAAATAGGTCCAGAACTCGCGCGCCGGATGGGGCGGCGTGCCACTCGGCGCGGCGACTGCTGGGGCTTCGAGGGTTTCTGCGCTCATGGACGAGGGCTCCGATGGGAGCTGGAATGTGAAGGACGGATCATTTGGCATGCCTGATGCGCGGGTTGATCAGGCCGTAGAGCAGGTCGACGAAGAGGTTGACGCTCATCACGACCATTCCCAGCAGCAGGGTTCCGCCTTGCAGGACCGGGTAGTCGCGCCGGCTGATCGCCTCGATCAGCCATTTGCCGACGCCGGGCCAGGAGAAGATCGTCTCGGTCAGGATCGCGCCGGTGAAGAGCGTGCCGACCTGCAGGCCGATGACGGTGACGACCGGGATCAGCGCATTGCGCAGCGCATGCAGCGCGACGACGCGGATCGGCGCCATGCCCTTGGCCCGCGCCGTGCGGATATAGTCCTCGCCGAGCACCTCGAGCATCGCCGAACGCGTCATGCGGGCGATGACCGCGAGCGGCACGGTGCCGAGCACGATCGCCGGCAGGATGAGGTGGGAGAGCGCCGACCAAAAGGCGTCGATGTCGCCGGCAAGCAGGCTGTCGATGGTGAGGAAGCCGGTGACCGGCTCGATGAAGTACTGCACCGCGATGCGGCCCGAGACCGGGGTGATGCCAAGCTGCACCGAGAACAGCAGGATCAGCAGCAGGCCCCACCAGAAGATCGGCATGGAATAGCCGGTCAGCGAGATGCCCATCACGCCATGGTCGAAGATCGAATTCCGCTTCACCGCCGCGATGATGCCGGCCGGCAGACCGATGATGAGCGCGATCAGGATGGCGCAGAGCGCGAGCTCGATGGTGGCCGGGAAGAGCTGGCTGAATTCGGTCAGTACGTTCTCGCGCGTCACGATCGACTTGCCGAGATCGCCCTGCACGACACGCTCGATATATTTGCCGTATTGGACGAGCAGCGGCCGGTCGAGGCCGTATTCCGTGAGGAGCTGGGCATGGCGGGCCGCGTCGATGCCGCGCTCGCCGGCCATGGTCTCGATCGGGTCGCCCGGCACGAGCCGCACCAGGAAGAAGGCCAGCAGCGTGATGCCGATGAAGGTCGGGATGACCAGGCTCAGCCGGGTGAAGATGAAGCGCAGCATGGTTCTGCCATTCTTGTCGGCCCGGGCATGTCGTCCTGCGCGGCGGCCTGTCTTGTCATTTTAGTCGAGTTTGAATTCCGGCGCAGCGGAAACACCAGAATCCACGAAAGATCAAGAACGCGATGACAAAAACCGTGGATCACGGCGGTGGTGGGCGGTTCTGACTCTTTTGCTGGGCGAAAGACTCGGAAATTTCCGCAGCGATCAACGCAACAATAGGAAAAGCCTGAGTGCCGACGAAGCAATGAATGCTCCATCGGCATCTATAATTATTGATCGTCTGCCATCACTTGGCGATCGATACACCGTAGAACGGCTGTCCGCCGAAGAAGTGGATCTTGTAGTCCTTCACTTCCTTGCGCACCGGCGTGAAAGCCTGCGCATTGGCGAAGAGCAACCCCGCGACATCCTCGTGGAACAGCTCCTGGAAACGCTTGTAGAGCTTGGTGCGTTCGCCCTGATCGGTGATGGTGTTGGCCTTGGCCAGCGCGTCGGACGCTTCCTGGTTGCACCAGCGGGCTCGGTTGGCGCCGGTCTTCACGCCCTCGCAGGTCCAGCCCGAGAGCAGGATCTGGCTCGGGTCGGGATAATCCCAGGTGTAGCCGAACATGCCGACCTCGTGCTCGCCGGCCCGGCCGCGCTTGAGGTACTCGCCCCATTCGAAGGTCTGGATCGTCGCCTTGACGCCGATCCTGGCCCAGTCGGCCTGGATCAGCTCGGCTGCGCGCCGGCCGTTCGGCATATAGGCGCGCACGACGGGAATCGCCCATAGCACCGTCTCGAAACCGTTCGGATATCCCGCTTCGGCCAGCAGCGCCTTGGCCTTCTCCGGATCATAGGGGCGCGGCTTGAGGTCGGCGTGATGCGACCAGAGCGAGGGCGGAACCGCAGCAGCCGCGGGGTTGCCGGTGCCCTGATAGACCGCGTCGATGATGGCGGCGATGTTGGTGGCATAGGCCAGCGCCTCGCGCACCCGCTTGTCGCCAAACGGCTTTTTCTGCTGATTGAAGGCGAGGAAGCTCTGGTCGGCGATGCTGCCCTGCAGCAGGTTGACGGTGGGCTCGGTCTTCATCGCCGGCAGGTCACCGGGATTGGGGTAGCGCGCGATCTGGCATTCGCCCGAGCGCACCTTGGCGAAGCGCACGGCGGCATCGGGCGTGATCACGAAGATCAGGTCGTTGACCAGCGCCATGCGGTCGCGGTTGCCGACGGCCTTGGTCCAGTGCTCCGGCACCGCCTTGAAGCGGATGATCGCGTCCTTCTGGTAGGAGAGCAGCGAGAAGGGACCGGTGCCGATCGGCGCGAAATCGATCTGCTCCGGCGTGCCGGCCTTCAGCATCGCGGCCGCATACTCCGCAGAGAGGATCGACATCGGCTCGACGGAGAGCGCGGAAAGCAGCGGCGCGTTCGGCTTGGTCAGCGTCAGCTTGACCGTGTAGTCGTCGACCTTCTCGATCGACTTCAGGCTCGGCTTCACGATCTCGCTGAAGAACTGGTAATTGCCGCTGCCGACCTTGTTGTATGGGCTGTTCGCATCGAACATCCGCTCGAAGGAGAAGACCACGTCGTCGGCGTTGAACTCGCGCGTCGGCGTGAAGGTCTTGCTGGCGTGCCACTTCACGCCCTTGCGCAGCTTGAAGGTGTAGGTCAGCGCGTCATCGGAGATCGTCCACGACTCGGCGAGGCTCGGGATGATCTGCGAGCCACCGCGTTCCGTCGCCGTCAGCCGCTCATAGATCTGCGCCGCCACGTCATAAGCGGTGTTCTGGCTGCTGAATTGCGGGTTCAGGAAATCGGGGCTGGCTTCGGAGCAGACGACGAGCGCCTGGGCGCTGGCGACGGCAGGCAGCAAAAAGGCACTCAGCCCCAGCGTCAGAGCGAAGGAGCGGGCACGAACGGACATGGGCGTTTCTCTCGGGACAGGCGGGGAGACGGATCGGGCGCGGGGCGTCGTGCCCCATCGTCTCCGCCTCCCGAAACGCGGCCCCGGTGGGGCCGCGTCGATTGGCAAGCATCAGCCGCGCCAGGACGGGGCGCGGCTGGCGCTTTAGCTCAGTTGCCGATGTCGACGCCGTAGAAGACGTGGCGGCTGAACGGCGAGAGCTTGAAGTCCTTCACTTCCTTGCGGACGGGCTTCAGCTGCACCGCATGCGCGATGGTGAACCAGGGCGACTGCTCCTTGAACACCACCTGCGCCTGCCGGTAGAGCTTCTCGCGCTCGGCCTGGTCGGTGACGGTCTTCGCCTTCACGACCAGATCCTCGAACGGCTTGTAGCAGAACTTGGCCACGTTCGAGCCGTTGGTCTTGGCGGAGTCGCAGCCCAGCAGCGTGTGCAGGAAGTTGTCCGGATCGCCGTTGTCGCCGGTCCAGCCGAGCATGCCCGTCTGGTGCTCGCCCGCCTGCATACGCTTGCGGTACTCGCCCCATTCGAAGCTCTTGATCTCGGCCTTGACGCCGACCTTGGCGAGGTCCGCCTGCATCAGCTCGGCGATGCGCTTGGCATTCGGGTTGTAGGGGCGCTGCACCGGCATCGCCCAGAGATCGATCTCGAGCCCGTTCGGATAGCCGGCCTCGGCCAGCTCCTTTTTGGCCGCCTCCGGATCATAGGGGTCGTCCTTGATGGTCTCGTTGTAGGACCACATCGACGGGGGGATCGGGTTCACCGCAGCAATGCCGCTGGAGAGATAGACCGCGTCGATGATCGCCTTCTTGTTGATCGCCTTGTTGACGGCGCGGCGCACCTTGACGTCGTCGAAGGGCCTCTTGGTGGTGTTGTAGGCGAGGTAGCCGATGTTCAGACCCGGTTGCTCTAGGATCTGGACATTGGCGTCCTTCTTCATCGCGTCGAGATCGGCCGGGTTCGGATAGGGCATGACATGGCATTCGCCCTTCTGCAGCTTGGCCCAGCGCACCGAGGCGTCCGGCGTGATCGCGAAGACGAGGTCGTCGATCTTGGCCTTGCCGGCCCAGTACTCCGGGAAGGCCTTGTAGCGGATGATCGCGTCCTTCTGGTACTGCACCAGATAGAACGCGCCGGTGCCGATCGGGTCCTGATCGAGCTTCTCGGGCGTCCCCGCCTTCAGCATCGCATCGGCATATTCCTTCGACTGCACGCTGGCGTACTGCATGGCGAGGTCGGAGAGGAACGGCGCCTCCGGCTGGTTCAGCGTGAACTTCACCGTGTAGTCATCGACCTTCTCGACCGACTTCAAGAGCTTGGGCATGCCCATGTCGTTGAAGTAGGAGTGGTTCGAACTCGTCACCTTGAAGAACGGGTGGTCTTCCTTCCACTGCCGCTCGATCATGAACATGACGTCGTCGGCGTTGAAGTCGCGCAAGGGCTTGAAGGTCTTGTTCGAATGCCACTTCACGCCCTTGCGCAGGTGGAAGGTGTAGGTCAGGCCGTCCGGCGAGATGTCCCATTTCTCGGCGAGCGCTGGCTGGACCTTGGTGCCGCCACGCTCGAACTGGACGATGGTGTCGTAGATCTGGGTGTTCGCGTCGAAGGAGGTGCCGGTCGTGTTCACGCTCGGCGCGAAGTTCTCAGGGCTGCCCTCGGAGCAATAGACCAGCGTCTTCGCCATGAGGGGCTGCGCCGCCATCAGCGCCGAGGCCGACAGCGTCGCTAACAGAATTTTCTTCATGGATGTCTCCTTGAACGCCTCTCTCCGCCGCTGCGGGCGGATGATGGCCCCGTTGTATCGGAAGCTTCCTGGGCGGAATTCCCCGAGCCGCCTTGTCAACAGCTTATTGAAAGTCGAGGGGCGCGAATAGTCGTCTCCGCGGGCATTTCGTGAGCCGCAGAGGGGAGGGTAAACGATTGCGCGATACGCTCCGCATCCCTTGGAAAAGAGGTGCTGCAGAGCGCGAGACGGGTCTTTGGCCCCGGGTGGCTAGAGCACCTCGCGCACCCTCACCAAGGTGGTATCCATATGGCGGCCGATCGCCTCGGAGAGAGCGTCGGCGTCGCGCTTGAGCAGCGCCGCCATCATCTCCTCGTGCTCGGCGACGGCGCCCGCCCATTTCTCGGGGCCTTCATTGCCGACGAAGCGCAACCGCTTGATGCGCGACTGCAGCGTGGTGTGCATCTCCAGCAGCACCGCATTGCCGGAGGCCGCGACGATGGCGCTGTGAATGGCCTGGTTCAGCTTGAAATAGTCGAGCCGGTCGCGCGTCGCATAGAGCGCCAGCATCTCCCGGTGCATCTTGTGGATCGCTTCGATCGTGGCGTCGCTGGCCTGGGCACAGGCGATGCGGCCGCCGAGCTGCTCCAGGCTCTTGATGACTTCGAGGATATCGGCGAGGTCGCGCGCCGAGAACTTGCGGACTACGGCGCCCTTGGCCGGCAGAATCTCGACGAGCCCCTCGCTAGCGAGCGTCTTGATCGCTTCGCGCAGGGGCGTCCGCGAGACGCCGAGCTGCGCGCCGACAAGCCCCTCGTTGATGCGCTGACCGGGGGCGAGCAGCCCCTCGATGATCATGTCGCGCACACGCTCAAGGACCTCGTCATGCAAGGTCCGCCGCGTGATCCGGGGGAAATCGGCCGCGGTCTCGCTCATCGCTGCTCCATTGTTCTCGGCTACTCCGTTACGGCATGCGGCTTCGTCGCTGTCAAACGGCGGCGAAGAGCGCGTCCTGGCGGTGGCGCATCGCCAGCAGGCCGGAATCCTCGGCGATCTCGACATCGCCGAGCCGGATCGCCTCGCCGGCCTTGACGGCGCGCGCGAGCGGCCGGTCGGCGACGAGATAGAACGGGGCAGGGCGGTTGTCCGCGAGGGTGGCAGCGGGGCGCACCTCGGCTCCGATGCCGTCGATGCTGTGATGATGCCCGCCCATTTTCAGCACCGTGCCGGCTGGGAGATCGCGCTGGGCCACCGCGACGAGATCCTGCCGCGGCCGATAATCCTCGCCATAGCCGGAGCGGCCGAGGCCGGCGGCGTCGAGGATGGAGGTGGCGACTTCCACGCCCAGCAGGTGGCGCGGCAGATAGAGCGCCGCCGTCCGGCCGCTGCGGCTGACGACATGGCCTTTGCCGGCGAGCATCTCCCAGGTTTCGGCATTGTCGCAGCGCACGACGATGAAGACGCCGCCGGCAAAGCTTGCCTCTTCCTTGAGCCGCAGATGGTGGAAGACGTCGATGCGGCGCGTTCCGCTCATCAGCCCGCCTTCGCTGCGCTCTGCAAAGAGGTCGGCGAGCTCCGGGATGCGCGCCGACGGCGCGTGGAAGCCGGCGGTATCGGCCGAGAAGCCGAGCGCGTTGGCGACCAGCGTCATCTCGCAGAGATCGGGCACAGCTCGCAGCGGGAAGGCCTCGCCGAGAACGCGCGCGCGTTCCGCCGCGTTGGCGACGATCGAGCGCGAGCCGGGCAGCCAATGCTCGCGCAGCGCCGGCAGCGAGCGGGTTACGCCATTGCAGGTGACATTGCCTGCAGCTGCGTCGAGGACGAAGTCGTATTCGCTCGACTTGCCGGCCGCGATGATTTCGAGGCCGAGCACCTCGGCCCAGCTCGCCAGCGCAATCAGCAGGCTCGGCTGGTCGCCGTCGACCGGCGTCACCACCACACCCTTCTCGCGGGCAAGGCGCGCGAGCCCCGGCCCGACGACGCTGTCGGCCTCCTTTGAGACCAGCGCGACATGATGCTTGGCATCGATCGCCGCGAGGCTGTGGTGGGTCGCCGCTTCCGGGCTGCCGGTCGCTTCGACGAGGAGCTGGAAGGGCAGCCCGAGGACGATGTCGAGGCTGGCCGCCGCGACGCATTTGCCGCTGTCCCACGCCATACGCGCCTCGGCTGCCGTCTCGCAAAGGGCGATCTCGGTAGGCGCAAAGCCGGCGGCCGTGAACGCACGCCCAGCGGCCTCCGCGGTCATGTCCACGGCGATGCGCGCATTGACCAGCCGCGTGCGGCGCGACTGCGCCAGATAGCTGCGGCCGAAGCTGCCGCTGCCAACGAGGCAGGTTTCGACCGGTTCGGTGATCCCGGCGTAATGCGCGTGGAAATTCATCGCTCTCCTCCCGGCGCGGCCGATGACGGCGTGGTCCGCGCTTTTGGCGATGACTACAGCAATCCCGTTATGCTGCATACAGCATACTTGAGGCGGCGGAATGCCTGTGTTAGCGAAGAGGCCGACAAGACATGCTGGGCAGCGGAGTGCGGCCATGAACGAGCGGATGAATGAGGCCCTGCCGGTAATCGCCGTGGCGATGGGCGATCCTTCGGGCATCAGCCCGGAGCTGACGGCGCGGATTCTCTCCGAGGCCGATCTCAGGGCGGCGGCGCGTTATGTCGTGTTCGGCGACAAGCGGCTCCTCGATCTCGGCATCGAGGACGGCGGTGCCGATCCGCAGGTTCAAGTCGTGAAGGATGGCGATGCACTGCCGCTCGGCGACAAGCCCGTCTTCGTCGACCTCGCCAACCACGATCCGGCCGATCTCCAGCGCGGCAAGGCGACGCTCGCCGGCGGCAAGGCTGCGACCGAGAATTTCCGTCGTGCGCTGCAGTTCGCCGCCTCCGGCAAGGCCGATGCGGTGTTCTTCACGCCCTTCAACAAGGCGGCGATGCGCTTCGCCTATCCGGGCTATGACGACGAGATCCGCTTCGTGCGCGACGCCATCGGCTTCGACGGGGCGGCGAGTGAGTTCAACATTCTGGACAAGCTCTGGAACGCCCGCGTCACCTCGCATATCCCGCTGTCCGAGGTAGCGAAGAACATCACCCAGGAGCGCATCCTGCGCGCGCTGACGCTGGCGGACGCCAATCTGCGGGCGGCCGGCTTCAACCCGCCGCGCATCGCGGTCGCGGGCATCAACCCGCATGCCGGCGACGGCGGCAATTTCGGCCGTGACGAGATCGAGACGATCGAGCCGGCAGTCGCCGCGGCCAAGGCCAAGGGCTTCACCGTCGAGGGGCCGTTCCCGTCCGATACCGTCTTCCTGAGGGCGAAGAACGGCGATTTCGACGCCGTGCTCACAATGTATCACGACCAGGGCCAGATCGCGATGAAGCTGATCGGCTTTGATCGCGGCGTTACCCTGATCGGCGGCTTCCCTTTCCCGATCTGCACGCCGGCCCATGGCACCGCCTATGAGATCGCCGGCAAGGGCATCGCCAATCTCGGCGCTACCCGCGCCGCGCTCTCGCTCGCCATCAAGATGGCTCAGGACGGAAAGGCCAGGGCACGCGCTGCGGCCTGACTTCAGCCGGTTTCAATGAAGCCGCCAATAAGAGCGGCATCACAAAATCCAAATCCTAGGGAGAAATATCACCATGAAGACCATTGCCATCTCGGCCGTGCTCGCCGGCGCGCTTGCGCTCGGCGGCATCGGTGCGGCGCAGGCCTGGGAGCCGACCAAGCCGATCGAGTTCGTCGTGACCTCGGGCGCGGGCGGTGGCACCGACAATTTCGCCCGCGTCATCCAGTCGATCATCACCAAGCACAAATTCACCGAGCAGCCGATCGTGGTGGTGAACAAGGGCGGCGGCTCCGGCGCCGAGGGCTATGTCTACGGCAAGGGCGCCAAGGGCGATCCTAACCGCGTCATCTTCGGCACCAACAACGCCTATCTGCTGCCCTATGTCGCCAAGCTCGGCTACAAGTTCTCGGACCTGACGCCGGTTGCGGCTCTCGCGCTCGACGAGTTCCTGATCTGGGTCAAGGGCGATGCGCCCTATGCCGATGCCAAGAGCTATATCGAGGCGGTGAAGGCGAAGCCCATGGGCTTCAAGATGGGCGGCAGCCAGTCCAAGGACACTGACCAGACCCTGACCTCGATGATCCAGGACGCAACCGGCGCGAAGTGGATCTACGTGCCGTTCCAGGGTGGCAGCGCCGCGGCGGTCCAGCTCGCCGGCGGCCACATCGACTCCAATACCAACAACCCGAACGAGAACATCGGCCAGTGGAAGGCCGGGCAGGTCAAGCCGCTCTGCGTCTTCTCGCCGGTCCGGCTCGCCAAGAGCGATCCGGTCTTCGAGGGCAAGGGCTGGGGCGACATCCCGACCTGCAAGGAGGCCGGCCTGCCGCTCGAGACCTTCCAGATGCCGCGCACCGTCTGGCTGCCGGCCGACGTACCGGCCGATGCCGTCTCCTACTACGCCGACCTGCTGGAGAAGGTCTCCAAGACGCCGGAATGGCAGGAATTCGTGCAGCGCACCGCCCAGACCGGCAAGTTCATGAAGGGCAAGGAGCTCGCCGATTTCGTCGCCAAGGACGAGGCCGCGAACAAGAAGGTCTTCGAGAACGAAGGCTGGGTCGCCAAGTAAGGCCCCCGGTCGAATAGGATACCGAACCTGTCCGTCATCCCGGGCGGCCCTCGGCCGCCCCGGGATCCATCGAAGGCCGCTGCGCCCGATGATGGATTCCGGATCTCCGCTTCGCTGCGTCCGGAATGACGCGGTGCTTTCCGAGCGCTCCGACAAGAGGAACCCACCGCATGATCACCCGCTTCTGGGCTGAAATCGCGACGGCGATCCTGACGCTCGTCTTCGGGCTCGTTATCGTGAAGGGCTCGCTGGAATTCGGCATCGGCTGGGATTCGTCTGGGCCGCAGCCCGGCGCCTTTCCTTTCTATGCAGGAGCGCTGATCGCGCTGGCGAGCCTGGGCACGCTGGCGATGACGGTGGGCCAGCGCGTCTCCGGCAAGGCGGCGCTCGCCGAAGCTTTCCTCGACGCCGAGCGCGGCAAGCGCGTGCTCGCCTTTCTGTTGCCGCTCACCGCCTTCGTCGTGCTGAGCGCCACGCTCGGCATGTATGTCGCGACGATCCTCTATCTCGTCTTCGCGATGCGCTTCCAGGGTCGATATGGCTGGCTGCCGAGCCTTGTCACGGCCTTCGCGACGGCGGCGTTCTTCTACTTCGCTCTCGAAAAATTCTTCCAGATCGGCCTGCTCAAGGGCCCGATCGAGCCGCTCATCGGCCTTTAGAGGCTGTTAGTGACCATGAACAAGGTCTGGGTGAGGTCAAACCGTCCGAATGCCAGGAGCATTGCGCAGCCCATACTGCAGCATCGGCAAGCGATGCGACGCAGCAGTCGGACGGTTTCACCTCACCGCAAAGCGGCGTGGCGCTTTTGCCCGACTGCGGTGTCACTCGTCGCGGCCAAACCGCAAGGCTTGGCCGCGCCAAGCTCCTGGCATTCGGGCAAAATCGCCGACGCCCAGATCTTGTTCATGGTCACTAACAGCCTCTAAGCCGGCAGGGAACCGCGCATGGACAACGTCGCCAACCTGATGCACGGCTTCTCGGTCGCGCTCACCACGCATCATATCCTGCTGATGATGGCGGGCGTGCTCCTCGGCGTGCTCGTCGGCGTGCTGCCGGGGCTCGGCGCTCCCAACGGCGTTTCGCTGCTGCTGCCGTTGACCTTCTCGATGGACCCGGTCTCGGCGATCATCCTGCTGACCTCGCTCTATTGGGGCGCGCTCTTCGGTGGCTCGACCACCTCGATCCTGTTCAACATCCCCGGCGAGCCCTCATCCGTGGCCACGACCTTCGACGGCCACCCCATGGCCAAGCAGGGCAAGGCGACCGAAGCGCTCTCCTTCGCCTTTCTCTCCGCCGGCTTCGGCGCCATGGCCGGTGTCATCCTGATCACGCTGCTCTCCGGCTGGGTCGCGAAATTCGCGCTGCGCTTCTCATCGCCCGAGTATTTCGCCGTCTACTTCATGACCTTCGCGAGCTTCATCGGGCTCGGCGGCGCCTCGCCCTTCAAGACGGTGGTGTCGATGGCGATCGGCTTCGCGCTCGCCACCATCGGCATGGACTCGGTCTCGGGCAATGTCCGCCTCACCTTCGAGTTCGACGTGCTGCTCGCCGGCGTCAGCTTCCTGATCGCGGTCATCGGCCTCTTCGGCATTGGCGAATTGCTGCTGACCATGGAGGAGGGGCTGCGGTTCGAGGGTGTCGCCGCCAAGGTCCGCATCAGCGATGTGCTGCGCACCGCCGCGAAGCTGCCGCGCTACTGGCTCGCTTTGCTGCGCTCCTCGCTGATCGGCATCTGGATGGGCATCACGCCCGGCGGGCCGACCGCGGCCTCCTTCATGAGCTACGCCATGGCGAAGCGCTCCTCGCGCCACCCCGCGAAGTTCGGCAAGGGCGAGCCCGAGGGCGTGATCGCGCCGGAGACGGCCGACCATGCCGCCGGCTCCTCCGCCATGCTGCCGATGCTGGCGCTCGGCATCCCCGGCTCGGCGACGGCGGCGGTGATGATGGGCGGCCTGATGATCTGGGGCCTCAATCCCGGCCCGACGCTCTTCACCGACCGGCCGGATTTCGTCTGGGGCCTGATCGCCTCGATGTATCTCGGCAATGTCGTCGCAGTGGTGATCGTGCTGGCGACGGTGCCGCTCTTCGCCTCGATCCTGCGCATCCCCTTCTCGATCATCGGGCCGATCATCGTGGTGATCTGCTTCATCGGCGCCTACACCGCCGCGAGCAAGGAATTCGACATCTGGCTCGCGCTGATCTTCGGATTGGTCGGCTACGTCTTCAAGAAGCTCGACTATCCGATTGCGCCGCTGGTGCTCGCCATGGTCATCGGCGACAAGGCCGAGGACGCTTTCCGCCAGTCGATGATCTTCAGCCAGGGCTCGCTCTCGATCTTCTGGTCAAACCCGTTGGTCTCGACTTTGATGACGATCGGGCTCGCACTGCTGGTGCTGCCGCTCGTCGGCAGCGTCGCCCGCCGCCTGCGCGGCACCAGGGCCGCCAGCACCGTCTGACGGCCGTACCACCTGTTCGAATCCCACCCTGTCCGCCATGCGAGATGACGCTATGACCGAACCCTACAAGGGCATTCTGCCGATCGCGCCGACCATCTTCCACGACAATGGCGACCTCGATAGCGAGGGCAACAAGCGCGTCATGGACCTGATGGTCGATCAGGGCGTCGACGGCATCTGCATCCTCGCCAACTTCTCGGAGCAGTTCCTGCTCACCGACGAGGAGCGAGATCAGGTGATGCGGCTCTCGATCGAGCAGGTCGCCGGCCGCGTCCCGGTCATCGTCACGACCTCGCATTTTTCGACGCGCATCGCCGCGGCCCGCGCCAAGGCTGCGGCCGAGGCCGGCGCCAAGATGCTGATGATGATGCCGCCCTATCACGGCGCGCTGCTCAAGGCCGACGAGCAGGGCATGATCGAGCACTTCAAGGCCGTCGCTGATGCCTGCGGTATTCCAATCATCCTGCAGGACGCGCCGCTCTCCGGCGTCACCATGACCGTGCCCTTCATGATCAGGCTGGCGAAGGAGGTGCCGCTCGTCCGCTACTTCAAGATCGAGGTTCCCGGCACGGCCAACAAGCTGCGCGCGCTGATCGAGGCGGGCGGCGCGGCCGTCGTCGGCCCCTTCGATGGCGAGGAGGCGATCACACTGATGGCCGATCTCGACGCCGGCGCCACCGGCACGATGACATCGGCGATGATCCCGGACCTGATCAAGCCGATCCTGGCCGCGCATGCCGCTGGGGACCGCAAGCAGGCGGCGGCGCTCTATGCCCGCGTCCTGCCGATCATCAATTACGAGAACCGGCAATGCGGCCTGCGCTCGGCCAAGGCGGTGATGAAGGAGGGCGGCGTCATCAGGTCGGAAGCCGTCCGCCATCCGCTGACCCCGCTGCATCCGAAGACCCGCGAGGGGCTGATCGAGCTCGCTCGCGAGCTCGATCCGTTGGCGCTGCGCTGGGGCAAGTGAGACGAGGCGGGCGGCGCGGGCCCGGCGCGCGCCGCTTCGTCTTTACAAAGCCGGGAGGGACGGCGAGAACACCCGACTGACGGCCGGGCCTGGTGCACGGCGACACAGGGGAAGTTCCCGACGATGAGCGAAGCTTTCATCTGCGGCTATGTCCGCACGCCGATCGGCCGCTTCGGCGGCTCGCTGTCCTCGGTGCGCGCGGATGATCTCGGCGCCGTGCCGCTAAAGGCCCTGGTAGAGCGCCATTCAGGCGTCGATTTCGGCGCGGTCGACGATGTGATCTTCGGCTGTGCCAATCAGGCGGGCGAGGACAACCGCAACGTCGCGCGCATGTCGCTGCTGCTCGCAGGCCTGCCCAAGGAGGTGCCGGGCACGACGATCAACCGGCTTTGCGGATCGGGCATGGACGCCGTCATCACGGCGGCGCGCGCGATCAGGGCGGGCGAGGCCGAACTGATGATCGCCGGCGGCGTCGAGAGCATGTCGCGCGCGCCCTTCGTGCTGCCGAAGGCCGACAGCGCCTTCTCGCGCCATGCCGAGATCCACGACACCACCATCGGCTGGCGCTTCATCAACCCGCTGATGAAGGCGCAGTACGGCGTCGATTCCATGCCGGAGACCGGCGAGAACGTCGCGGCCGATTGCAATGTCAGCCGCGCCGATCAGGACGCCTTCGCGCTGCGCTCGCAGCTGAAGGCTGTCGCCGCGCAGCAGAACGGCCGGCTTGGCAAGGAGATCGTGCCGGTCGTGATCCCGCAGCGGAAGGGCGATCCGATCCGTGTCGAGATCGACGAGCATCCGCGCGGCGACACCACGCTGGAGAAGCTGGCCAAGCTGCCGACACCCTTCCGCAAGGAAGGCGGCACCGTTACCGCCGGCAATGCATCCGGCGTCAATGACGGTGCCGCGGCGCTGATCATCGCGTCGGAGAAGGCCGCGGCCAAATATGGCCTGACCCCGCTGGTGCGCGTCGTCGGTGGTGCGGCGGGTGGAGTCGCGCCGCGGGTGATGGGGCTGGGGCCGATCCCGGCGACGCGCAGGCTCTGCGAGCGCCTGGGCCTGAAGCCGATCGATTTCGACGTGGTCGAGCTCAACGAGGCCTTCGCCAGCCAGGGCATCGCCGTGCTGCGCGAGCTCGGCATCGCGGAGGACGGGGCGCATGTGAACCCGAATGGCGGCGCGATCGCGCTCGGCCATCCACTCGGCATGTCCGGCGCCCGCATCGCCGGCACGGCCGCGCTCGAACTGTCGCTGACCGGCAAGCAGCGCGCGCTCGCCACCATGTGCATCGGCGTCGGCCAGGGCATCGCCATCGCACTGGAGCGGGTCTGACCGGCCGGTTTAGCGCCCTCTGAAGCCGCGCTCCGCCGAATTGAGACAGGTCAATTCCAGCGTGCGGGCTCCATGCGAGCCCGCCCCAGAACCATCACCCGGTCGACCTGGAAGCCCGAGCGCTGCAGCGCGTCGCGGTCCTGCGGCCAGGCGGCCGAACGCTCCAGCGAGATCGCGATCCGCGGCAGCTCGAGCTCGACAGCGAGCTGGTTGGCGAAGCGCAGCATCGCATCGACCAGATGCGTCCCGGGCAGGCGCAGCATCGCAAGTTCGGAGATTTCCAACGCGGTCCCCCCCTCGATCGTCTGCGCGACGCGGAAGGTGAACAGGGCATGCGGCATGCCGCGCGCATCGCGCAGCGCAAAGACGCCGCGCGGCCGCGCCCCGTCCCGCGAATGCTCGCGCACGAAGGCGGCCCAGCCGTCGGGCGTCACCTCCGGATGCAGCATGGCGACGAGGCCGTATACGGCGTCGGCTCCGGCCGGCGCGATGCGCGCGACCTCGAAGATGTCATCGCCGGTCACGTGCGGCTCTCCCGAATTTCAGGGGTGCACGGTGGTTGCGGGGGCCATGTTGTCGCATTGATCTGGATCAATTTCGCCGGCTGCGGTAGCAAGCGTGCTTTGTGGCCCTGTTCGCCTCGGCTATGGTCGTTCCGACAAGCGGGAAGATGCGATCGTGAACTGTCACCCTTCGGCCTGTAGCGCTGCGAACCGCGGCGAAGGCAACTGCCGCAACTGCATGGTTCGCCTGGTGAGCGTCTGTGCGTCGCTCTCCGACGATGAGCTGGCGCTGCTCGAATCCCTGGCGCACCCCACCCATTTCTCTTCCGGTGAGACGCTGTTCACGCAGGGGCGCGAGGCCCACTCCGTCTACAATGTCACGGCTGGCGTGGTGCGCCTCTACAAGCTGCTGTCGGACGGTCGCCGTCAGGTCGTCGGCTTCGCCCTGCCGGGGGATTTCCTCGGGCTTGCCATGCGCGATGCCTATGGCTTCTCGGCCGATGCGATTGGCGATGTGGCGGTCTGCGCCTTCTCGCGCGGCGCCTATACGGCGCTGGTCGACGCCAAGCCGCATCTGCTGAAGCGTCTCCACGAGTTCGCCACGCATGAACTCACGCTGGCGCATGAGCAGATGATGCTGCTTGGCCGGCGCACGGCTGAGGAGAAGCTGATCTGCTTCCTGCTCGGCATGCAGCAGCGCTGGGCGCGGCTCGGCAAGCCCTCGGTCACGGTGCCGCTGCCGATGACGCGGCAGGACATCGCGGACTTCCTTGGCCTGACCATCGAGACCGTCAGCCGCACCTTCACCCGCCTCGCCAAGGATAAGACGATTCTGATCGTGCCGGGCGGCGTGCGCGTGATGAACCCCGAGCGGATGAGCATGGTCGCGGCCTGAGCCTGCGCCCTATCGCCGCAACCTTCCGCCTGCTCCCCTTGACCTGAATCAACGCCCGGCTCCTGGCCGCTCGCTAAGCCTGCCTCTCATGGCGCGCTCATGCGCCGGCGACGAAGCGGGAGTCGAATGTGACGGCAACGGCAAGCCCTGTCAGGCAGGCGACTGTCGGCGAAATGATCGGCATGCTGATCGCAGCGGCCTGCGTGCTGCCGCTGATCTTGATCGCGGCACTGACTGAGAATTCCGGCTACGCCTTCCACGCCATGATCGGCGTCGTGGCGGCTGCCGCCAGCGTCATCCTGATCGCGAACCGCTGCTTCGACGACTCGCCTGCGGTCCAGCCGCAAGAGATCGACGGCAAGCCGAACTACAACATGGGTCCGGTCAAGTTCGCGACCGTGGCCTCCATGGTCTGGGGCATCGCCGGCTTCACGGTCGGGCTGCTCATCGCCTCCCAGCTGGCTTTCCCCGATCTCAACTTCGATCTGCCCTGGATCAATTTCGGCCGGATGCGGCCGCTCCACACCTCGGCGGTGATCTTCGCCTTCGGCGGCAACGTGCTGATCGGCACCTCCTTCTACGTCGTGCAGCGCACCTGTCGCGCGCGCCTGGCGGGCACGCTTTCGCCCTGGTTCGTCGTCCTCGGCTACAACCTCTTTATCGTCATCGCCGGCACCGGCTATCTGCTGGGCATCACCCAGGGCAAGGAATACGCCGAGCCGGAATGGTATGCCGACCTCTGGCTGACCATCGTCTGGGTCGTCTACCTGCTGGTCTTCCTCGGCACGGTGATGAAGCGCAAGGAGCCGCATATCTATGTGGCGAACTGGTTCTATCTCGGCTTCATCCTGACCATCGCCGTCCTGCATATCGGCAACAACGTCGCCGTGCCGGTCTCGATCCTGTCGCCGAAGTCCTACGGCCTCTGGTCGGGCGTGCAGGATGCGATGTTCCAGTGGTGGTACGGCCATAACGCGGTCGGCTTCTTCCTGACCGCCGGCTTCCTCGCGATCGTGTACTACTTCGTGCCGAAGCGCGCGGAGCGGCCGATCTACAGCTACCGGCTCTCGATCATCCATTTCTGGGCCCTGATCTTCATCTACATCTGGGCGGGCCCCCACCATCTCCACTACACCGCGCTGCCCGACTGGGCGCAGACGCTGGGCATGACCTTCTCGATCATGCTGTGGATGCCCTCCTGGGGTGGCATGATCAACGGCATAATGACCCTTTCGGGCGCCTGGGACCGGCTGCGCACCGACCCCGTGCTGCGGATGATGGTGGTCTCGCTCGCCTTCTACGGCATGTCGACCTTCGAGGGGCCGCTGATGTCGATCAAGGCAGTCAACGGCCTGTCGCACTACACCGACTGGACCATCGGCCACGTCCATTCCGGCGCGCTCGGCTGGGTCGCCTACATCTCCTTCGGCGCGATCTACTGCCTCGTGCCCTGGCTGTGGAACCGCAAGGGGCTCTATTCGCTCAAGCTGGTGAGCTGGCACTTCTGGATCTCGACGCTCGGCATCGTCTTCTACATCTCGGCGATGTGGGTCTCCGGCATCCTCCAGGGCCTGATGTGGCGCGCCTATACCTCGCTCGGCTTCCTCGAATACTCGTTCATCGAGACCGTCGCGGCGATGCACCCCTTCTATGTGATCCGCGCGATGGGCGGTGCCCTGTTCCTGATCGGCGCGCTGATCATGGCCTTCAACCTCTGGATGACCGTGCGCTCCGAAAGCGCGGCCGAGATGCCGCGCTCCGACGAGGCGCCGGCGCCGCTGGCCATGGCCGTCTGAGGAGTTCCCGGAATGACGAGCATCGAACACAAGCCCGCGCGCCGGTCGCTCTGGGCCAAGCACAAGATCTTCGAGACCAACTCGATCATCCTGGTCATCGGCGTGCTGCTGGTGATCTCGGTCGGCGGTCTCGTCGAGATCGCCCCGCTCTTCTACCTGAAGAACACGATCGAGACCGTGCAGGGCATGCGTCCCTACACCCCGCTCGAGCTCGCCGGCCGCGCGATCTATGTCCGCGAGGGCTGCTACAACTGCCACAGCCAGATGATACGGCCGCTGCGCGACGAGGTCGAGCGCTACGGGCATTACTCGCTCGCGGCCGAGAGCATGTACGACAAGCCCTTCCAGTGGGGCTCCAAGCGCACCGGGCCTGACCTCGCCCGCGTCGGCGGCAAGTATTCCGACGAATGGCAGCGGGCGCATCTCGCCGAGCCGCGCGCCGTCGTGCCTCAGTCGATCATGCCGGGTTATCCTTTCCTGGCGAAGACCGAGCTCGCCTTTAGCGACGTCGCCGATGAGCTCCGCGCCAACCGCGCCGGCGGCGTACCCTATACCGACGACATGATCGCGCAGGCGCAGAGCGACCTGAAGGCGCAGGCGACGCCCGAGCATCCCGGCCAGTCCGACCTGGAGAAGCGCTATCCGCGGGTGCAGTCGCGCGATTTCGACGGCGACCCGCAGCGCATCACCGAAGCCGACGCCCTGATCGCCTATCTGCAGGCGCTCGGCACGCTGGTCGACTTCAAGCTCTACGACGACAAGGCCAACATCCGCTGAGCGAGACGACGATGCAATCGACCTATCACTGGCTCGCCGGCTTCGCCCAGTCCGTCGGCCTCCTTTACTTCGTCGCCGTCTTCCTCGGCGTCTGCCTCTACGCCTTCTGGCCGAAGAACCGCGCCCGCTTCGAGGAAGCCGCGCTCAATCCGCTGCGCGAGGACTGAACGATGGACCAGCACCACGACGTCCCCAAGATCCACGCGGCCCATATCGACGCCGTCACCGGCCAGGCCACGACCGGCCATGAATGGGACGGCATCCGCGAGCTCAACACGCCTCTGCCGCGCTGGTGGCTCGGCATTTTCTACGCCACCATCATCTGGTCCTTCGGCTACTGGATCGTCTACCCGGCCTGGCCGCTGTTGACCGACGCCACCAGGGGCGTGTTCGGCTATGCCACCCGCTCGGACATCACCGTGCAGATGAACGAGCTCAAGGCCCAGCGCGCCGCGCTGGCCGCCGGCATGGCCGACGCCACGCCGGCCCAGATCAAGGCCGATCCGACGCTGTTCCAGATCGCGATGGCGCAGGGCAAGGCCGCCTTCGGCGACAATTGCGCCGCCTGCCACGGCGTCGGCGGTGCCGGGGGCAAGGGCTATCCCAATCTGAACGATGACGACTGGCTCTGGGGCGGTTCGCTCGACGCGATCATGCAGACGCTGCGCCATGGCGTCCGCGTCGCCGGCCATGACGAAACGCGGGTCAGCCAGATGCCGGCCTTCGGCCGCGACGGCATGCTCAAGCGCGACGAGATCAACGCCGTCGCCAACCATGTCCGAGAGCTCGCCGGCCTGTCGACCGAGCCGAAGGCGAACCTGGCGCTCGGGCGCAAGCTCTTCGCCGACAACTGCGCCGCCTGCCATGGCCCTGCGGCTAAGGGCAACCAGGAGATGGGCGCGCCCAACCTTACCGACGCGATCAGCCTCTACGGCATGGACGTGGCCTCGCTGACCGAGACCATCACCAACAGCCGGGGCGGCGTGATGCCGGCCTGGGGCGGTCGCCTCGACGAGACGACGCTGAAGGCGCTGACCGTCTACGTTCATTCGCTGGGGGGAGGGCAGTAGCGTGAGTACGGCCGAGGCCGATCCCGACGACATCCCGCTCTTCGCGGCGTCGCGGAAGGTCTATCCGCAGAGCGTCTCCGGCCCGTACCGGCGCGCGAAGTGGCTCATCCTGTTCCTTTGCCTCGGCATCTACTACCTGCTGCCGTTCCTGCGCTGGGATCGCGGCCCGCATCTGCCGAACCAGGCGGTGCTGGCCGATCTCGCCAATAACCGCTTCTACTTCTTCTTCATCGAGATCTGGCCGCAGGAGGTCTACTACTTCACCGGCCTGCTGATCATGGCGGCCTTCGCCCTGTTCCTGATGAATGCCGTCGCAGGCCGGGTGTGGTGCGGCTATCTCTGCCCGCAGACGGTCTGGACCGACCTTTTTCTCGCCGTCGAGCGCTTCTTCGAGGGCGACCGGCGCGAGCGCATGCGTCGCGACGAGGCGCCCTGGACTATCGACAAGCTCTGGCGCAAGAGCGCCAAGCACGCGGTCTGGCTCGTCATCGCCTGGTGGACCGGTGGCGCCTGGGTCCTCTATTTCGCCGATGCACCCACGCTGGTGCGTGAGCTTGCGACTTTCACCGCGCCGATCTCGGCCTATGTCTGGATCGCGATCCTGACCTTCACCACCTATTCGCTCGCCGGCATCATGCGCGAGCAGGTCTGCAAGTTCATGTGCCCCTGGCCGCGCATCCAGGCGGCCCTGACCGACGATGAGGCGCTCAACGTCACCTATCGCTACGATCGCGGCGAGCCGCGCGTCTCGGTCAAGCAGGCGCAGAAGCTCAAGGCGCAGGGCGCGCCGGCCGGCGACTGCATCGACTGCCATCAATGCGTCGCCGTCTGCCCGGTCGGCATCGACATTCGCGAGGGCGCCCAGCTCGACTGCATCCAGTGCGGCCTGTGCATCGACGCCTGCGACACCGTCATGACCAAGATCGACCGCCCCAAGCGGCTGATCGCCTATGACACCGAGATCAACGTCAAGCGGCGCATGGCCGGAAAGCCTCCCGTCTACCGCCCGCTGCGGACGCGCACGCTGATCTATGCGGCGCTGATCCTCGTCGTCGGCGGGGCCATGATCTGGCAGCTCGCGACACGTCGCACCGCCGATATCTCGGTGCTGCACGAGCGCGCGCCGCTCTTCGTGACGCTGAGCGACGGCTCGATCCGCAACGCCTATGCTGTCCGCCTGCTCAACAAGCGCCCGGAGGTCCGCCCCTTCGCGCTCACCGTGGACGGTCTGCCGGGCATCCGCATCGACGCGGTCGGGGTCGCTCCCACTGCCGATCTGCGGCCGGTCGTGGCCGTCGACCCGGATTCCTCGCGTGAGGTGCGTGTCCTCGTCACCGTGCCGGCCGGCGTGCCGCTCGAGGCGTCTCAGCCCATCACCATCACGGCCTCGGATCTCTTCGCCGGGGAAACCGTGCATGCGACCGATCACTTCATGGCGCGCGGAGGCAAACCATGAGCTGCTGCGGAGTTTTCCTGATGTCCTGCGACACCCCCGCCGCCCCGCGTCCGCGCCGTCCTTTCCAACTCACCGGGCGCATGGTTGCCGCGATGCTGGTGCTGTTCTTCGGCGTCATCATCTCGGTCAATGCGACGATCATGACGGTGGCGCTGCGGACCATGCCGGGGGTCGAGACCCGCAGCGCCTATGAGGACAGCCAGCACTTCAACGAGGAGATCGCGCGCCAGCACGAGCGCGATGCGCGCGGCTGGAGCGCCGCGGCCACGCTCGCAAGGCAGGGCGAGGGGGCGGCACTCGGCGTGACGCTGGCGGACCGCCTCGGCCAGCCGCTCTCCGGCTTTACGGCGACGGCGCGGCTGCGCCACCCCGCTACCTCCGCGCGCGACCGGGACGTCGCGCTGGGCGAGCACCAGCCGGGACGCTACGAGGCGCGCTTCGACCGCATCGAGGCCGGTTCCTGGATCCTCGAACTGCAGGCGCGGCGGGGCGAGGAGGTCGTCTTCGTCTCGCGCAGTCGCATCACCCTGCCGGAGAAGTGAGATGGCCGCGCAGGATCTCTCGGTCCGGGATCTTTCGGTGTTCGTGCGCCATCGCGATGGTGGCGTCGCCAGCATGGAGCTCGCGGTCGACGGCATCCGTTGCGCCGGTTGCATGCAGGCGATCGAAAGCGGGCTCGGTCGCGAGCCCGGCATTCTCGGCGCCCGCGTCAACCTCGCGCTGAAGCGCGTTTCGGTCGAATGGCGCGAGGCGCTACTGCGGCCGGAAGCGGTCGTCGACAAGCTCGAGGCGCTCGGCTTCAAGGCCTATCCCTTTGTGCCGGAGCGTCAGGAGGACGGCGCGGTCGCCGAGGAGCGCAGCCTGCTGCGCCGCGTCGGCGTCGCCGGCTTCGCCTCTATGAACATCATGCTGCTCTCGGTTTCCGTCTGGTCCGGCAACAGCGGCGACATCGACCCGACGACACGGGACTTCTTCCACTGGCTCTCGGCACTCATCGCCTTGCCGACGGCGGCCTATGCCGGCCGCCCCTTCTTCGAGAGCGCGCTCCGAGCGCTGAGGGCCGGCGCCGTCAACATGGACGTGCCGATCACCATCGGCGTCGTGCTGGCGCTCGCCATGTCGGTTGCCGAAACCTGGACCCATGGCCGCCACGCTTATTTCGACGGCGTGGTGATGCTGCTCTTCTTCCTGCTGATCGGGCGCTATCTCGATCAGCTGATGCGGCGGCGGACCCGCGACCTCGCCGGCAACCTCGCAGCCCTCAAGGCCGAGACCGCGACGCGGCTTGCCGATGATGGAAGCTGGACGATCACGCCGATCGCGGCGATCGCGCCGGGCGACCGCGTCCTCGTGCGGCCGGGCGAACGCGTCTCGGTCGACGGCATCGTCGAGACCGGCCGTTCCGAACTCGACCAGAGCCTCGTCACCGGCGAGACCGCTCCCGTTGCGATTAGTCATGGCGAGCGCGTCCATGCCGGCACGCTCAACCTCACCGGCGCGCTGACGGTGCGCGTCGAGGCGGCAGGCCAAGGCACGCTGCTCGACGAGATCGATCGGCTGATGAGCCAGGCCGTCGGCAGCCGCTCGCGCTATGTCCGCCTGTCAGATCGGGCCGCGCGGCTTTATGCGCCGGTCGTCCACACCCTGGCGGCCGCGACCTTCCTCGGCTGGCTCGCCTGGGGGCTCGCCTGGCCGGAGGCGCTGATGATCGCCGTCACCGTGCTGATCATCACCTGCCCCTGCGCACTTGGCCTCGCGATTCCTGCAGTGCAGGTCGTCGCAGCCTCCGCCCTGTTCAAGCGCAAGATCATGCTGAAGGAGGGCGACGCGCTGGAGCGTCTCGCCGAGGCCGATATCGCCGTCTTCGACAAGACCGGGACTCTGACGCTGCCCGAGCCGGACATCCTCAATCCCGAGGCGCTGCTATCGGAACGCCGGGCCGAGATCGGTGCGCTGGCGGCGGCGAGCAACCACCCGCTGGCGCAGGCCTTGGCGCGTGCGCTCGGTGGCCCGTCCGCAAGAGCCGATGTCCGCGAGGAGCGCGGGCAGGGCTTGTCGGCCGGCGGGGGCGGCGGCGAGCAGCGGCTCGGCAGCATCGACTTCTGCGGCGCGGAAGCAGAAGCCGCTCCGGTGCAGGCGCAGTATCCTGGCGCCTCGCTCATCGCCTATCGCCGCGGCACTTATCGCACCGTGCTCGCGTTCGGGCAGAGCCTGCGTCCGGAAGCGCGCGAGACGATCGACGCCCTGCGCGCGGCGGGGCTGGAGATCGCGATTCTCTCCGGCGACCGGCCGGAAGCGGTCGCGCCGATTGCGGCTGCGCTCGGCATCGAGCATGTTCGTGCCGGCCTCCTGCCGAGCGACAAGCTCAACCTGCTCGACAGCATGGCGGCGAATGGCCGCAAGGTGCTGATGGTCGGCGATGGCCTCAACGATGCACCGGCGCTGGCGGGCGCCCATGTCTCGATTTCGCCGGTCAGCGCCACCCATCTCGCGCAAGCTGCGGCGGATGTCGTCTTCCTCGGCGACAGCCTCGCCCCGGTATCTGCAGCGATCGAGATCGCCCGCAAGGCGCGCGGGCTGATGCTGCAGAACCTGTGGTTCGCCGTGCTCTATAACGCGGTGGCGGTGCCGATCGCGATTGCGGGGCTGGCGACACCGCTGGTGGCTGCTGCCGCCATGTCGGGCTCGTCGCTGGGGGTGACGCTCAACGCCCTGCGCGTACGCAGCCGCAGGGCCGCGGAGTTAGAGGCATGAACATTATCGTGATCCTGTTTCCTCTCGCTCTGGGGCTCGGGCTGATCGGGCTCGGCGCCTTTTTCTGGTGCATGCGCAGCGGGCAATTCGCCGATCTGGAGGGGGCGGCCTGGCGTGTCCTGCAGGATGACGACACGCGCGACTGAGCTCTGTCTCGCCTGTTAACAACCGCTGCGATTCATGGGGCCTTAACCCTGCCGGGCTAGCACTGGGTGACTGGTTAACGAGTTATCGTGTTCGCCCAAGCCCATGCATAAACTTGACCGTCATCGCCGCGCGAACGTCATCGTTTCCGAGGCTCATCGTCCCGATCAAACCGACGAATCCTTTCAGGCTCCGGTGCCGCAGCGGGCCGTCCGTCGCCCTGCGGCGGAGCCGCAGGAGAAGCCTTTCGTCTGGCCCGAGAACGTCCGTTTCAGCCGCACGCCCGACAAGCTGCGCAAGGCGGCGCAGGCGGAACGCGAACAGGCGGTCCCCGCCGCTGTGGAAACCAAGGCCGTCGCCGTTGCCGCGCCTCCGGCCGAGCCGGCCGCAAGCGCCAACCGCGTCCGCTTCTGGCGCACGCCGGACCATCTCATCAAGAAGGTCTGGGGCGCTCCGGAGAGCGAAGAGACCGCGCTCGCGGAGCCGCCCGCTGCGCGCGATGCCGAGCTGGACGAAGCCGTGTCTCCGATCATCGACGAGCCTTTCGAGGTCGTGGACGAGGTCGTCTGGCCGGAGTCGCCGAGCGAAGCCGAGGAGGCCACGACACCGCTCGCCTTCATTTCCGATCACGCCTTCTGGGAATGCGTCCCCGAAGCCGAGCGGGACGATGCGGAGTTCTCGTTCGAGACTGTTGCGCCGCCTGCAACCTGGACCGCTGACACCACAGCAGCTCCAGCCGCCACTATTTTCGAAGAGCCGCCACAGGCCGAGAAGGCGCACGCACAACCCGAGGCCAAGCGGCCTGAGGCTACGCCGCTCGCGGTTTCGGTTCCGGTCAGTGTGCCTGCCTGGTCGGGTCTGGGCTGGGGTCAAAGCTATCAGGTGAGCTTCCAGATCTCGGCGCCGTCCTGGAACGCGCCGGCGGCTGAAGTGCGCCCGGTCGAGAACGAAGTTCCGGCCCCGGTCGAACCCGCGACCGCCACGAAACCCGGCGTACCGGTGGCGCGCAGCACGCGGCCTGCGGTCGAACCCGAGTCAGAGCCTGTTGCGTCAGAGCCTGTTGCGGTCCAACCCGCCAAGGCCGCCCCCTTCAAGGCCAAGCTTCGTCTCATCGACCCATCTCCGGTGGTGGTGCACGATGCCGGCTTCCAGCTTCCGCCGATCGAGTTCCTGGCCGAGCCGCCGCTGACGCAGAGCGAGGCGATGCCGATCGAGGTGTTGCAGCAGAATGCGGGCCTCCTCGAAGGTGTTCTGGAAGACTTCAATATCAGGGGCGAGATCGTCCAGGCCTGCCCTGGTCCCGTCGTAACGCTCTATGAACTCGAACCCGCCCCCGGCATCAAAAGCTCTCGCGTGATTTCTCTTGCCGACGACATCGCGCGCTCGATGAGCGCGGTCTCGGCCCGTGTGGCGGTGGTGCAGGGCAAGAACGCCATCGGCATCGAACTGCCCAACAGCAAGCGCGAGACCGTCTTCCTGCGCGAATTGCTCGCCAGCCAGGATTTCGAGGCGACCAAGCACAAGCTCGCTTTGTGCCTCGGCAAGACCATCGGCGGCGAGCCGGTGATCGCCGATCTCGCCCGCATGCCGCATCTGCTCGTCGCCGGCACCACCGGCTCGGGCAAGTCGGTCGCCATCAACACCATGATCCTGTCGATCCTCTACCGGCTGAAACCGGAGGAATGCCGCCTGATCATGGTCGACCCCAAGATGCTCGAGCTCTCGGTCTATGACGGCATCCCGCATCTGCTCACCCCCGTCGTCACCGACCCGAAGAAGGCGGTCGTCGCCCTGAAATGGGCGGTGCGCGAGATGGAGGAGCGCTACAAGAAGATGTCGAAGCTCTCGGTGCGCAACATCGACGGCTTCAACGCCCGGGTCGGCGAGGCCAAGGCCGCCGGCGAGATCATCACCCGCACGGTCCAGACCGGCTTCGACAAGCATTCCGGCGAGGCGATCTATGAGGAGGAGGTCATGGACCTCGAGCCTCTGCCCTATATCGTCGTCATCGTCGACGAGATGGCCGACCTGATGATGGTCGCCGGCAAGGAGATCGAGGGCACGATCCAGCGCCTCGCCCAGATGGCCCGCGCCGCCGGCATCCATGTCGTCCTGGCGACGCAGCGCCCGTCGGTCGACGTTATCACCGGCACGATCAAAGCGAATTTCCCGACCCGGATCTCCTTCCAGGTCACCAGCAAGATCGATAGTCGCACGATCCTCGGCGAGATGGGCGCCGAGCAATTGCTCGGCCAGGGCGACATGCTCTACATGGCCGGTGGCGGGCGCATCACCCGCGTGCACGGCCCCTTCGTCTCGGATGCCGAGGTCGAGAAGGTCGTCGCGCATCTCAAGACGCAGGGCCGGCCGCAGTACCTCGACGCCGTCACCTCCGAGGAGGAGGAAGCCGGCGAGGACGAGGACGGCGCCGTCTTCGACAAGACCGGCATGGGTTCGGCCGAGAGCGACGACCCCTATGAGCAGGCCGTCGCCGTCGTCCTGCGCGACAAGAAGGCCTCGACCTCCTACATCCAGCGCCGCCTCCAGATCGGCTACAACCGCGCCGCCTCGATCATGGAGCGCATGGAGAACGAGGGCATCGTCGGACCCGCCAACCACGCAGGCAAGCGCGAGATCCTCGTCGATGGCGCCCGCCCGCCGCGTGACGATGAGGATTGATCGAAAGGCGTCGATCCACGTCTACGATGCGTTCCGTCCGCTCTCGTAGCGGTCGTGATGGCGCCACCAGGGGCCGCCGGCCTCGTGGCGCCCCTTCGGGGCGCGGTCGAGCCAGGCATACATCGCCCAGATGCCGTCCACGCCGCGCGAATAGGTGGAATAGGTGTGATAGATCGCGCCATCCTCGCGGATGAAGGCGCTCATACCGGGGCGTTCGCGGTGATAGGTCGGGACATCGGTGCCGGCCATCTCCGCGAAGGCACGCTCGACCGCGTTTCCGCCGGAGCGCCATTCGAATTTCGGCTTGTGCCGGAAGTTGTAGTCGATTCCCGTGGTGCGCTCCTGCTCCTCCGTGAAGGAGACATTGAAGTCGAAATTGAAGTCGCTGTCGCTCGATGAGGCCCAGGGGAAGCTCCAGCCCATCCGCTCGCGGAAGGCGAGGAGCTTGGCGAGCGGCGCCCGCGACACCGCCCAGAGCATCACGTCGTGATGGGCGAGATGGGTGGCGCAGCCGTTGAACCCGTCCGCGATCGCCGAGCAGGACGGGCAGCCCGCCTCATAGTCCGGGCCGAACATGAAGTGGTAGACGAGAAGCTGCGAGCGCCCACGGAAGAGGTCGGCTAGCGACGCCGCGCCGTCCTCGGTGTCGAAGCGGTAATCCTCGTCGATGCGCACCCAGGGCAAGGACTGGCGCCGCTGCGCCAGCGCGTCGCCCTGACGCGTATATTCCTTCTCGGCCTCAAGCAGCGCGATCCGTGCCGCCAGCCATTCCGCGCGCGTTCCGATACGATGTGTCGTCATCGTGCTTCGCTCCTGTTGCCGGATGTCTCGCGCCGCTCGCTGCGGCGCGCTGATCGGTGCTACTGCGGAGACAACGCGGGAAGGGAGTGACAAGTTTGGCGGGATTCGCATGGACTCGCTGATCACTGCCGCCGGCCGAGCGCTCGCCTCGGGCGATCCATTGGGCGCCCTGAACCGCGTCGCCCTGCGCGAAGACCCGCCTGCGCTGGCCCTGCGCGGCATCGCGATGGCGCAGCTCGGCGATTTTCCGCGGGCCAAGCTCCTGTTGCGCCGGGCGGCGCGCGGCTTTGGAACGAAGGAGGTCGTCGCACGGGCTCGCTGTGTGGTCGCCGAAGCCGAGATCGCCCTGGCGTCGCGCGATCTGGGCTGGCCGCCGCGCCGGCTCGCTGCTGCTGCTGCGACGCTCGAAGCCCATGGCGACCGGATCAATGCCGCGCATGCGCACTATCTCGATATTCGCCGACTGGTGCTGATCGGCCGGCTCGACGCGGCTGAGCAGGCGTTGGCGGCGATGGAGCCCGCGCTGCTGCCATCGGCGCTCCAGGCCGTACACGGGCTCGCGACCGCAAGCATCGCCTTGCGCAGGCTGCGCGCTGGCGCAGCTCAAGAGGCCCTGGCTACCGCGCGCGAAGCGGCACGCAGAGGCGGCATCCCGGCACTGCTGGCCGAGGTGGAGGGGGCATTTTCTACCCTGCACGCGCCGGCGGCACGGCTGATCGCAAATGGAGAGGAGCGCAGCCTGCTCCTCAGCAATGTCGAAGCGTTGCAATCCTCGCCCGCCCTGATCGTCGATGCGTGCCGTTTCGTCGTGCGCGACCTGCAGGCATCGGTATCCCTGGCGACCCGCCCGGTGCTCTTTGCCCTGGCGCGAGCGCTCGCTCAGGCCTGGCCCGCCGATGCGTCGCGGGAGGTGCTGATCGCACGGGCGTTCGGGTCGAAATTCACCGATGAATCGCATCGCGCCCGCCTGCGCGTCGAGATCGGGCGGTTGCGCGCAGCATTGCGTCCGGTTGCAAGATTTTCTGCCACGCGGGACGGCTTCGCGATGGTGCCGCGCCATGCTGCCGAAGTGGTCGTGTTGGCGCGCCCTGTCGAGGAGAAGCACGCGGCGGTGCTTGCCTTTCTCGCCGATGGCGAGAGCTGGTCGAGCTCGGCGCTCGCACTTGCGCTCGGGGCCAGCCAGCGCAATGTCCAGCGCGCGCTCGAAGAGCTGGCAACGGCCGGCAAGGTGCAATTTTACGGGCAAGGCCGGGCGCGGCGCTGGACGATGCCGACGATCCCCGGTTTCGCGACGAGCTTGTTACTCACGGCTCCCTGGCGCGACGCCTAGGGTGGCGTCGTCACCATCCTCTCGGAGCAGAACCATGACGGCATCCAAGGCAGAGATCATCCGCGAATACGGCCCGTTTCCGGGCGTCGACAAGGTCCATGGCGTGAGCTTCGATGGCGAGCGCGTCTGGTTCGCATCGGGCGATCGGTTGAACGCCCTCGATCCGGACAGCGGGAAGGTGGAGCGCGCACTCGACGTGCCCGCACATGCCGGCACGGCCTTCGATGGCCGTCACCTGTTCCAGATCGCCGAGGACCGCATCCAGAAGATCGACCCTCGCACAGGCGCCGTGCTGTCGACCATCCCCGCGCCCGGCGGCGGCGGCGATTCCGGCCTGGCCTGGGCCGAGGGCGCGCTCTGGGTCGGTGAGTACCGGGAGCGCAAGATCCACCAGATCGACCCGGAGACCGGCAAAACACTGCGCACCATCGAATCCAACCGTTTCGTCACCGGCGTGACCTGGGTCGATGGCGAGCTCTGGCACGGAACCTGGGAAGGCGAGGAGAGCGAGCTGCGCCGGATCGACCCCGCGACGGGCGAGGTGTTGGACAGCCTCGTCATGCCGGCGGGCGAGGGCGTGTCGGGCATGGAATCGAACGGCAAAGACCTCTTCTTCTGTGGCGCTGCGGGGAAGGGCACGGTTCGTGCCATCCGCCGGCCGAAGCGGAACTGAGACCTCCTTAGCCGGGAGCGAGCCTGCGGCGCGCGATGGCGGCATGATAGCGCGCCCCATGGATCAGCCCGCGATCGTCGAAATCGTAACGGGGATTGTGCAGCGGCGCGGAATCCTCGCCGTTCCCGACATAGGCGAAGCAGCCCGGCACCTGATCGAGGAAGCGGGCGAAGTCCTCCGATCCGGTCATCGGCTCGCGCGCGATGGAGACGTTGCCATCGCCGAACACCGTGCGCGCCGCGGCGAAGGCCTCCTGCACCATGGTCTCATCGTTCACCAGCGGCACGAATTCGCGGGTGTAGTGCAGCTCGGCGCTGAGATTGTAGCTCTGCGCCGTGCCCTGCGCGATGATCCCCATCTGCCGCTCGATCTCGGCACTGACCTCGGGGCGGAAACTGCGGGCGTCGCCGAGGATGCGCGCGGTTCCGGGCAGGACGTTGCGGGTGCCGTCAGTCAGCAGTTCCGTGACCGAGACCACGGCGATGTCCGCAGGGCTCAAACGCCGCGAGACGATGGTCTGGAGGCTGGTGACCAGCGCGCAGGCCGCGACCAGCACCTCGTTGCCGGAATGCGGCCTTGCAGCATGGCCGCCCACGCCCTTCAGCACGATCTCGAAATTGTCCTCCGCCGACATGAACGGGCCGACGCGGGTCTGGAACTGTCCGACGGCGAGGCCCGGCATGTTGTGCAGGCCGTGGATCTCGTCGAAGGGAAAGCGTTCCATCAGGCCGTCGGCGAGCATGGCGAGCGCGCCCTTGCCCCATTCCTCTGCCGGTTGGAACAGGAAACGCACCGTGCCGTCGAAGCCGCCCTCAGTCGCGAGCAGCTTGGCTGCGCCGAGCAGCATTGTCGTGTGCCCGTCATGGCCGCAGGCATGCATCACGCCGGGTGTTTGTGAGCGATAGGGGCGTTCGCCCTGCTCGGTGATGCGCAGCGCATCCATGTCGGCACGTAGCGCGATCGCGCGGTTGCCGCTGCCGCGCTTCAATGTGCCGACGACGCCGGAGCCGCCGACGCCCTCCACCACCTCGTCGAGCCCGAACTCGCGGAGCTTCGCGGCGACGAAGGAGGCCGTCCCCACCTCCTCGAAGCCGAATTCGGGATGGGCATGCAGATGCCGCCGCCATGACGTCATCTCGGACTGGAGTGCATCAAGATCGAGTTCGGGCATGGTCGCGGCCTCGCTGGTCCATCGGCCATATGGTTAGGGCAGGCTGCGCGAAAGAGGCGCTGCAATCCGGCATGTGGGATGCAAGTTTGTTGCGCTTGCCGTCAGCGCGCTCAGGCGGCCTCGATCAACCAGCTGCGCACGGCTGCGACCGGCTCCGGGTGCCGACGCCGGCGCGGCGACAGGATGTAGAAGCCGGCCTCGATCGGCAGCTCGGCGCCGAAGAGAGGGACCAGCCGTCCGCGCGCGATATCGTCATCGACGAGGAAGCGGCTCGTCAGCGCCAGGCCCTGGCCGGCGATGGCGGCGTCCAGCGCGAGCGCCGTCTGGTTGAAGCGGATGTTCTGGGCGGATTTCGGTGCCGAGCCGGAAAAGATGGCCTCCAGAAAGGCCGGCCAGAAATCATGGCCGTCATGCAGCAACGGGTAGCGTGCGAAGATGCTCGGCTCTGCCGGATCGCCGAGCTTCTCCAGCAGGAGCGGGCTGCCGACGGCAATGATCCTCTGCTCATAGAGCAGTTCGGCGTTAAGCCCCGCTCCGAAGGGCGGCCGCCCGAGCCGGATGGCCAGATCGACCGCATCCGTCCGGAAATCGGAGAGCCGGTCGGTCGCGACGATGCGCAGGTCGATGCCGGGATGGGCGGCGGTGAAATCCGGCAGGCGCGGGATGAGCCAGCGCGAGGCGAAGCTTGGCGTCACGCTGATGGTCAGATGCAGCGGCGCCGGCTTCAGGCCCTCGGTCGCGTCGGCGATCAGTTCGAGCGCGCGCCGCACGGAGACGACATAGCTGCGCCCTGCTTCTGTCGGTGCCAGCGCCCGCGGCAGCCGCTCGAAGAGCTTGAGGCCGAGTTCCGCCTCGAGTTGGCGGATCTGCTGGGCGACCGCTCCTTGAGTCACGCCCAATTCCTCGGCAGCCAGGCGGAAGTTGAGATGGCGCGAGGCGACCTCGAAGACGCGCAGGCCGTTGAGTGAGGGCAGGCGATGGATGCGGCCGGTCATGCGATAGTTTTTCTACAGGCCGCCGCGAATGGAACTGGTTCGTCAGGCCGGGGTCGGAGTGATAGGAAAGTCGCCCAGCTCTTGGAATGCGCCGCTTGATAGTGCTGCGCAACGACGATGGAGACAAGCATGGCGACAGAAAAAGTAGCTCTCGTCACCGCAGGCGGCAGCGGCATGGGCGCTGCCGCGGCGAAACGCCTGGCGGCGGATGGCTTCCGGGTCGGCATCCTCTCCTCGTCCGGCAAGGGCGAGGCGCTGGCGCAGGAACTCGGCGGAATCGGCGTGACCGGCTCCAACCAGTCGAACGACGATCTGCGCCGGCTCGTCGATCTCGCAATGGAGCGCTGGGGCCGCATCGACGCGCTCGTCAACAGCGCCGGCCACGGGCCGCGCGCGCCCATCCTCGACATCACCGACGAGGATTGGCACCGAGGCATGGAGACCTATCTGCTGAACGTCATCCGCCCGGTGCGCCTGGTGGCGCCGATCATGCAGGCGCAGAAATCCGGCGCCATCGTCAACATCTCGACGGCCTGGGCTTTCGAGCCGAGCGCGATGTTCCCGACCTCGGCCGTGTTCCGCGCGGGGCTCGCATCCTTCACCAAGATCTTCGTCGACACCTATGCGGCCGACAACATCCGCATGAACAACGTGCTGCCGGGCTGGATCGACAGCTTGCCGGCGACGGAGGAGCGGCGCCAGGGCGTGCCGATGAAGCGCTATGGGACGAGCGCCGAGATCGCCGGCACCATCGCCTTCCTGGTCTCGCCGGACGCAGCCTACATCACCGGCCAGAATCTCCGCGTCGACGGCGGTCTCACCCGGTCTGTCTGAGACGAAGTTTCCGCCAATCCGATACCTGGACTAACGCGATCTAGCCGCCCTCCGCTGGCGTCGCCTCCGGGAACACCGCGCGGTCCCGCCCGCTGTTCTTCGCGCGGAACAGGGCGAGATCGGCCGCGTTGACGAGGCCGCCTGGGCCG
This sequence comes from Bosea sp. F3-2, assembly GCF_008253865.1. Classification (NCBI taxonomy): domain Bacteria; kingdom Pseudomonadati; phylum Pseudomonadota; class Alphaproteobacteria; order Hyphomicrobiales; family Alloboseaceae; genus Allobosea; species Allobosea sp. F3-2. The sequence goes on along the minus strand of NZ_CP042331.1, from coordinate 3,112,726 downwards.
GCTTCGCTGCTGGGCCAGGCGGTCGCCACGCCGACGCTGATCGTCACGCGCCCTGCGCCATGGGGGATGTTCAGGTCGCGCACGCCCTGGACCACACGCTCCGCCACATTGGCGGCGCCTTCGGGCGACACATCGGTCAGGATCATGACGAACTCCTCGCCGCCGAAGCGGGCGGCGAGATCGGTCGCGCGGAAGGCCCCGTTCTGGATCACGCCCGCCACCTGCTTCAGCACGTCGTCGCCGGCGAGATGGCCATAGGCGTCGTTGTAGCGCTTGAAGTGATCGACATCGATCATCAGCACCGAGAGCGGACCGCCGGTCCGAACGCCGCGCTTCCACTCCGCCGCGAGATACTCGTCGAAATAGCGGCGGTTGCCGAGCCCGGTCAGCCCGTCGATTCGTGTCAGGCGCTCAAGCTCGAGATTGGCGCGCATGAGTTCGCGCTGGCTCTCGCGCAGCGCTCGGTAGGCCTCGTCGCGCTGGAGGTGATCGAGATAGGCCCGGGTGTGATAGCGGACGCGCGCGATCAGCTCGATCTTGTCCGGCAGCTTCACCAGATAGTCGTTGGCACCGGCCTGGAAGGCTTCGCTCTTGATTGCCGGATCTTCCTTGGTCGAGAGCACGATGACCGGCACGTTGTGCAGCGCAGGGTGCTTGCGGTAGCGCCGCACCAGATCGAGTCCGTCCACGCCGGGCATCACCAGATCCTGCAGGATGACGGTCGGCTTGACGCGCTGGGCGACTTCGATCGCTTCGAGCGGGTCGGTGCAATAGTGGAAGTCCACGTCGCCATGATGCGTCAGCGCCCGCCGGACCGCCTCGCAGACCATGACCTGATCGTCCACGAGCAGCACCATCGCCAGATAATTATCGGCGGGGAGCGGCGCATCGGGGGAGGAGGTGGTGGGTTCGCCTGCCATGGTGAGCCTTCTAGAGAGCCGGCTGGCCACAGACCTCGGCGAGGCGCGGCGCGATCGCGGTCAGGGGCAGAATTTCGGTGGCGGCGCCGATGGCCGCGGCTGCCTTGGGCATGCCGTAGACGGCGCTGGTCGCCTGATCCTGCGCGATTGTCAAATGGTGCTTGTCGCGCAGGAGTTTCAATCCGCGCGCGCCGTCCCGCCCCATGCCGGTGAGCAGCACCCCGACCGTGTTGCCGCGCCATTGCCGGGCGACGCTCTCGAAGAAGGCATCGACCGAGGGGCGATAGGCATAGTCGCGCGGTTCCGCCCGGTAGCCGAGCTCGTCCGCCGAGGTGAAGACCAGATGGTCGCCGCTTGCCGCGATCAGCACGCTGCCCGACACGGGCCGGTCGCCTTCTCGGGCCGGGCGCGCTGCGATCCCGCTTTGCTGTTCGAGCCAACTTGCGAATCCCGGCACGAACTGCGCGTCGAGATGCTGGACGAGGACGATGGCCGCCGAAAAGCCCCGCGGCAGCCCCGTGAGCAGGGTGGCTACGGCGGCGGGGCCGCCGGCAGAGGCTCCGATGGCGACGAGCTCCTGCGTCGAGGCGCTGCGGGGAGCCGGCGGACGGGATTTGCGCACCGTTCGCGGCATGTCGCTGGCGAGGCGGGCGACGGCCGACATGCGCGCCAGCAGCGCGCCGCCTTGGGTGGAGGCGGCACCATTTGCACCGATGACGGGGATATCGACGGCGTCGAGCGCGCCATAGCCCATCGCGTCGTAGACGCCTGAGACATTGGCATCCACGCTGGCCGTCACGAGCAGGATCGGGCAGGGGGTCTCGGCCATGATCCGCCGGGTGGCCTCGACGCCGTCCATGACCGGCATGTTCAGGTCCATCAGGATGAGATCGGGCCGGTCGCGCCGGGTGGCCTCCACGGCTTCCGAGCCGTCCATCGCAATCCAGGCGATCCTGTGCTCAGCGGTCGAGGTCACGATCCGCCGCAGGACTTCGACGGCCATCGGCAGATCGTTGACCAGACCGACTCTCATGGGACGTCCTTCATCGGGCTTCGACCTCACGGCTCGCCGATGAGATCTTCGACAGCGTGGAGCAAAGTCTCGTCGTGGAAACTGCTCTTGGTCAAATAGTAATCGGCGCCGGCATCGAGGCCACGCCGCCGATCTTCCTTGCGATCCTTGTAGGAAACGATCATCACCGGGATGTTCCGCAGGCCGCTGTCCTTCTTGAGCAGGGTCACGAGCTCGATCCCATCCATGCGGGGCATGTCGATATCGGTCACGACGAGGTCGAACGCGCCGGACCGGACGGCATTCCAGCCATCCATCCCGTCGACCGCGACCTCGACCTCGAAGCCGCGATGGGCGAGCAGCTTCCGCTCCAGCTCGCGCACGGTGAGCGAATCATCGACGACGAGGATGCGCTTGCGCTGCCTCTGCGCGGCGCGTTCCGCCCGGTGCTCCAGCGGCTTCAGGCGACCGCTCGAAACCAGCTTCTCCATCGAACGGATCAGATCCTCGACATCGAGAATCAGCACGGGGGAGCCGTCCTCCATCAGGGCGGCGGCGCTCACATCCTTGACCTTGGCCAGCCGCGGATCGAGCGGACGCACCACGAGTTCGTGCTCGCCCAGGAAGCGATCGACAACCAGGGCATAGATGTCGTTGCCTTGGCCGACGACGACGGCCGCGAGTTCGGCCCCGGCCGAGCTGGGCTCGCCACGACCGAGAACCTCATGCGCGGTGACGAGCCCGACCTGCCGGTCGTCGAACTGGAAATGCGGTCGACCTTCGAGCGAGGCTATCCACTCCAGCGGCAGGTGCAGGGTCCGCGTAATTGCGGCGAGGGGGAGGGCATAGGGTTCCCCGGCGATCTCGACGAGCAAGGCGCGGATGACCGACAGCGTCAGCGGCAGTTGCAGCTGAAAGCGGGTGCCATGGCGGAGCCGCGAGGTGATCTCGATCTGCCCGCGTGTCTGGCGCACCATCGCCTGGACGGCGTCGAGGCCGACGCCGCGTCCGGAGATGTCGCTGATCGTCGGTTTCATCGAGAAGCCGGGCAGGAAGAGAAATTCCAGCAGCTCCGCCTCGCTGAGATCATGCACGGTCTCAGTCGTGGTGAAGCCGCGTTCGAGCGTCGCCTGCCGCAACGCGTCGAGATCGATGCCGCGACCGTCATCCGAGACGATGATCTGCAGGAGCCCGGCATGGTGCCGAGCTTCGAGCCGGATGACGCCTTCGGCCGGCTTGCCGGCCGCGCGCCGTTCCTCGGGCGTTTCGAGCCCGTGATCGACGGCGTTGCGCAGCAGATGGCCGAGCGGGGCGTCGAGCTGTTCGAGGATATCGCGATCGATGCTCGTCGCGCCGCCGACGATGTCGAGGCGTACCGTCTTGCCGAGCGCCCGCCCGATGTCCCGGACAGTGCGGGAGAAGTGCCGGACGCCGTCGTCGAAAGGCCGCATGCGGCTTGCTAGCGTCTCGTCGTAGAGCCGGCTGGCCAGATCGGTGGCGTGCCGGTCGACGGCGTCGAACTCATCGAGCCGCTCGCTCAGGATCGCCTGGCTTTCCTGCAGCCTGATCTGCACGGCTTCCAGCGCCTGCAGCGCGTGCGGGTCGGTCGTCGCGGCCGGCAGCGCGGTCTGGAGGGCGTCGACGCTCCGGACGAGCTCGGCCTGCGCTCGCCGCAGCCTCAGAAGCCCATCGTTGAAAGGCCGCAGGCGCCGGGATGCCATCAATGACTCGCCGGCAAGACCGAGCAGGCGATTGAGGCTCTCCGCCGTGACCCGGACCATGCGGCCGCCATGACCGTCGCCCGGGAGAGATATCGAGCCGGCCTCGGCAGAAGCCGACAGCGCGCTGTTGTCTGTGAACGGGGCGGTATTCTGTTCGGGCGCGGGTTCGGCGCTCTTGGGAGCCTCCGGCACGCCGCCTGCAGAAGCCTGCTGAAGCGCCGCAATGAAGCTGTCGATCCGCCGCTCCGCCTCGGCCGCATCGGGGCCCTCGTCGGAGGACAGGGCTGCCAGAAGATCGATGCCCTTGAGCAGGGTGTCGATATGGGCGTGATTCAGCCGCAGCTTTCCGTGCTGCGCTGCGACTAGGCACTCCTCCATCTCATGGGCGACCCGCACGGCAGGGGTCAGATCGATGATCCGCGCTGCGCCCTTGAGCGAATGCGCGGCCCGCATGCAGGCTTCCAGATGCGTGGCGGCCACCGGATCGCGCTCCAGCGCCAGAAGCCCGGTCGTCAGCGCCTGAGACTGCGTGGAAAGCTCGGCGCGGAACAGCTCGAGCAGGGAGAGTTCGCTGAAATCCTCGCCGCTCATGCGATGCTCCGGTCGATCAGCCCGGACAGCCTTCCGTCGTCGAGACGGCCCACCGCCCGGCCGTTCCAGGCGATCACGCCAGCGACGATGCTGGCGGTGGCTTTGCCGATGGTGGCGGGAGCCGCGCCCAGGTCACTCCGGTCAAAGCTGTGGAGCCCATGGACCTCATCGACCTCGAAGGCCGAACGCCGGCCTTCCTCCCCAGCCACGACGAGGCGGCGGAAAGCGGTGATCCGCCCGCCTGCCTGCGGCGCCGCGCCGGCATCGATCCCAAGCAGTTCGGACAGGGCGACGCAGACGAGCAACTCGCCGCGGACGTTGACGATGCCGCGAACGGCGCTGCTGCGGCGGTGGGGCAGGGAACGGATCGGGCGCGGCTCGGCGATTTCCTGACAGGCGGCTGCCGGCAGGGCGAGCCACTCCTGCCCAAGTCGGAAGATCAGGACGGTCTCAAGCGTGCCCCGTTTCGCGTCGTCGCTGGCCGGCTTGGCAAAGAACCGGGTCCATTCCTCGCGGTAGCCCTGCGGCACCGCCCGATCGAGCAGCTGGCGGGCAATCTGCGCATGGGTCGGGCAGTTGCGGCAATGCAGATGCGCCGCGAGCTCGGGGCAGGACTGGTCGCCCCGGACACCGATCTGTCGCCAGCATTCGCTGATGCCGCTCGCTGGCTCCGGCGTCATGTCGACTGCGACGGACATCAGGTTCCGCTCCTCTTCGTCAGCCGATCGAGCCGGTTGGCAAGCGCCCTGGCGCCCGTCTCGTCACCGCGGCGCTGCAGCAGCAGCTTGAGATGCGCCAGCGCCTGGCGGTGGTCCGGTGCGAGGTAGAGAGCCTTGCGATAATTGCCGGCAGCTTCCTCCTCGGCATTGTCGGCATCCTGGGCGAGGCCGAGTAGATAGAAGACCTGGGCCGAGGGGCCGAACGCGGCGATATGGCGTTCCGCTGCGACGCGCGCTTCGGAGAGGCGCCCGGCATTGGCGGCGTTCTCGATGTCGGCAAGGCCTGCAGCTTCGCCGTCGGGCGACACGGCTGGAACCTTCGACGCGGTCGGTGCCGGAGCCGCGAAGGGGCGATGTCTCGGCTTGGACGCTGCGCCGGAGACTGCGGGGCCAGGCGGTTTGCGACTTGGTTGCGGCTTCGGCTCGGGGCGCAGCTTGGTCTGGATTGTCGGTGGAGCGTCCGCCTTGGTAAAGGCGAAAGCTCGCGGCAGGCGCGCGCCCGTGAAGCCGTGCAAGGAGGGCAGGCCGGATTCCCCAGGCCCGACGAGCAGCAACCCATCCGGGGTCAGGGCTTGACGGAGCACCGCAAGGGCTGCGGCCTGCGTCTCGCGATCGAAATAGATCAGCAGGTTGCGGCAGAAGATGATGTCGTAGGCCTCGCGCCCGGGTGCTCGCGCCGGATCGAGGACATTGCCGAGCAAAAACCGAACCTGCCGCCGCACGATCTCATGGGGCCGGAACTCGCCGTCGAGTACTTCGAAGTAGCGCGCCCGGAAGGAGAGGTCGCTGCCGCGGAAGGAGTTCCGCCCATAGCTCGCCTGCTCGGCCAGCAGGAGGTTGCGGCTGCTGACATCGATGGCGTCGATCGCGAAGTCCTTCGGCTCGAAGCCGGCGTCGAACAGCGCCATCGCCATGGAATACGGCTCTTCGCCCGTCGAGCAGGGCAGGCTCAGCAGCCGGAGCGGGCGGTCCCGGCGGCGCAGTTCGTGTGCCTTGCGCGCCATTGCGACAAAGGCCTCGCGGTCACGAAAGAACCAGGTCTCCGGCACGACGACGCAGTCGATCAGCCCCTGGCGTTCGCCCGCGTTCTCGGCGAAATAGCGCCGATAGGCGTCGAGGTCGGGCTGGCCGCAAGCCGCCATGCGCCGCGTCAGAGCGTGACGGATGACCGAGGGACCGACTGTCTCGCTGCTCAGCCCGATCATCGCCCGGAGGATGCGCTCGAACTCGCCGGTGGCTGCGCCTTTCTCCATCACGGCTCTGCCGCCAGTTGCCGGAACAGGATGTCGCGGATCTCGGGCGGCAGCAGCGCCTCCGCCCTGATCCACTGAATGAGGCCTCCTTCGTCGGCCGCAACCGGCCCGAGATAGGGCGGCGTCCCGGCCTCGACGCCGGAGGCGACGAAATCGGCGGGATCGCGTGCGATTGTCTCGATGGCCCGCTCCGCGATCAGCCCGAGGAGCCTATGCTCTCCCTGTTCCGTCGGGTAGCGCAGCAGGATGATCCGGGTGCTCAGCACCGGCGCAGCCGGGCGGCCAAGCGCAAGCAGGGAGAGGTCGATCAGCGGCACCGGCGTGCCGCGGTAGCTGATCGCGCCCGCGACACCGGCTGGAGCCGCCGGGAGCTGCTTTGCCGCGAGCAGCGGCAGCACCGCCTCGACCTGCGCGGTGTCGAGCACGTAGCGATCCTGCCCAAGCTGGAACATGAGGAACAGCATCGCTCGCTCCCGCACCGTCTCCGTCACGCACGCAGCTTGAAGCGCGAGATGCTGCCGCGCAGCCCGCTCGACACCTGGTTCAGCTCGTCGATCGCGAGGGTCGATTGCTGCAGGGATTCGACGGTCTGCTGCGCGGCTTCGCTGAGCTGCGCCAGCGCCTCGCTGATTTGGCCTGCGCCGGTCGCCTGCGCCTGCATGCCCTCGTTCGCCACCTCGAAGCGCGGCACCAGCCCCTGCACCTGCTCGATGATCTCCGACAGCTGTCCGCCGACCTGCTGGACATCCTGCATGCCGCGCCGGACCTCCTCGGAGAACTTGTCCATGCCCATCACGCCGGCTGCGACGGCCGATTGGATGTCCTTGACGATCTGCTCGATGTCATAGGTCGAGACTGCGGTCTGGTCGGCGAGGCGGCGGATTTCTGTCGCCACGACGGCGAAGCCGCGCCCGTACTGGCCCGCCTTCTCAGCCTCGATCGCGGCATTCAACGACAGCAGATTGGTCTGGTCGGCGACCTTGGTGATGGTGGTGACGACCTGATTGATGTTGCCGGCCTTCTCGCTGAGGATCGCGAGCTTGGCATTGATCGCGCCGGCAGCCTCCATCACCTGCTGCATCGTGGTTTCCATTCGCGCGAGGCCGGCCTGGCCGCCGCCGGCGAGCGTCGCGGTCTGCTCGGCCACGGCCGAGACCTCGTCCATCGTCCGCACCAGCTCGTTCGAGGTCGCCGAGATCTCCTTGGCGGTGGCGCCGATCTCCGTCGTGGTTGCGGCAATCTCGCTGGCCGTCGCCTGCTGTTCCTTCGACGTCGCGGCGACTTCGGTAATCGAGGTGTTGACCTGGATGCTCGATTTCTGGACTTGGCCGATCAGCCCGGCGAGGTCGTCGGCCATGGCGTTGACGCCGTCCGCCAGCGTGCTGAACTCGTCGCGCCGGGCAAGCTCCAGCCTTTCGCTGAAATCGCCGCGCCGCATCACGTCGACAAGGCCCAGCAGCTTGCCGAGTGGCACGGTGATCGCCCTGAACAGCAGGAAGCCGCAGAGGATCGCGAGGCCGAGCGCGACGACGAAGGCGGTGATCAGCCCGAATTCGGCGGCTCGGACGATGGCGACGATGTTGCGTGTCGAGTCGTCGGCCTCGGCCTTGTTGAACTCCATCATGGTCTGAAGGGCATTGCTGAGCCGGGCCGCGAGCGGCTCGATCTGGTTCTTCACCATCGCGCTCTGATCAATGGCCTGCCCATTGGTGGCCGCGAGCTTTGCGGCCGCGACCATCGCATCCTCGATCAGGACCAATTGCTCGAACAACCGCTGCGCCTCGGCGTGGTTCTTGCGATCCCCCTCGGAGTCGATGGTGGGTTCATATGACTTCAGCAGGGAACGCATCCGCTCCCTGCTCGCGAGGATGGCATCGCTCGCACGGTTCCTTTCCGCCGCCGTGTCCGAAAGCTGGAATTCGCGGACGAGGCCGCGGGCCTCGGTCCAGGCCGTGGTCAGCTGCGCGCTGTAGTAGAGGGCGGGCACCGTCTTGGTCTCGACGGCCAGCGCTTCGCGTTCGGTTTGCAGGAACCAGAGATAGCAGAGCGCCGCGATCGCAGACATCACCGCCATCACGGCAGCGAAGCTGAGCAGGATACGGCGGCGTATCGTCAGGCTCTTCATGGTTTAATCTCTCACCGAGGTGCGGTTCGGGCTCCCCGATCGCGGTTGCGCAGGCACGCGGACGGAACGCTCCGAATCATCGTTAGCGCGGAGTTATTTCCCGACTGTTGAAGAGCGCCGTTACGATTCGAAGAACCGCCTTGGCGTCGATCCGGCCGCTAGATCGCCGAGCGTCCTATTGGACGCGAAGTGGAGTCCACTTCTCGGTCCGATGCTCTATTGTCGGCGTTCCCGGAGGAAATCGGCCGCCTGGTAGCGCCAGTAGGTCAGCTGGACCGCAGCGGTGCCGAACGGGCCGCCATTCCAGGCGAGGCCGAACGGGGCGAACAGCTTGAAGCGATCGCTGGCGCCCCGGATCGCCTCCGCGATGACGGTGCCGCCGACAGCTGTTGTATTCATGCCGTGGCCGCCGAAGGCGGTACAGTACCAGACGCCAGGGCGGTATTGCCCGATTTGCGGCATCAGGTGGCGCGCATAGGACATCAGCCCCGACCATGCGAGCTCGACCTTGAGTTCCGAAAGCTGCGGATAAGTCGTGACCATCTCGCGCCGCAGGAGCGCGGCGACATTGTGCGGCTCGGTCGTGCGTGTGGTGATCCGGCCGCCCCAGAGGATGCGGGAGCCGCCTTCGACCAGCCGGTAATAGTCGCCGGCCCGCCGATCGTCGCCGACGCCTGCACTGGTGCGGATGGCCTCGCGGATCAGCTCCGGCGCCGCTTCGGTCAGCAGCACATAGGTAGCGATCGGCAGAAAGGCGCGCTTCAGCGGCGCGAACAGGCCGTCCGTATAGCCGCCCGTGGTGAACAGCACCTGCTCGGCCTCGATGGTGGCCTGCGCCGTGCGCAGACGCTTCACCGACCCTTCCAGCTCGCAGGACAGGACCGGCGAGCCTTCATGGATGGCGCCGCCGAGCCGTACGATCTCGCGGGCGAGGCCGCGGGCATAGTTCAGAGGGTGGAAGTGGAAGGCGTCGTCATCGGCGAGCGCTGCGTGGTATTTCGGCGAGCGCAGCAGCCCGCGCGTCTCCTCCCGCCCGAGATAGCGCAGATTCCGGCCGAAGCGCTTCTCCTGCGCGTCACGCTCCTTCTGCAGTGCCGCGCCGCCATCATAGCGCACGACCCGCATGATGCCGGGCGAGGGAGCCGCATCGGCGATGCCGAGGCTCTCGATGTTGCGCCGGACGATGCCGACGCCTTCGAGGGTCAGGCGATAGAGTTCCTCGGCCTGCTGGCGCCCCGCCTGGCGCTCGATGGCGGACAGCGACGTCGCATAGCCGGCGCTGACGAAGCCGCCATTGCGTCCCGAGGCGCCCCAGGCGACGCGCTCGGCTTCCAGCAGCACGACCGAGCGGCCGGCTCGCACCAGCTCAAATGCGGCCGTCAGGCCTGCAAGCCCGCCGCCGACAATGCAGATCTCTGCTTTGATCTGCCCCTCGGCCAGCGGGTAACCGTCAGCTGAAGCGAGAGTGCGGCGGTAGTACGTGTCGATATAGGACGGAGACATACGGCCTCGTGGCAGGCGGGTAGCGGGTTCGACCGGGGAACGATCGCGCGATTTGCCGCCGCGTTACGGCGCGGCGGCTCAACCGGTCCTGGCGATGGCCCTTACTCCGCCGCCGCCGAGTCCGGCGGGTCATAGGCCTGGATCGGCGGCAGATTGCCGTCGAAGCGCTCGACCTGCACCGTGGTCAACTGCCCGGTGCAGCCCTGCGCCAGCGCCGATGTCCCGATGTCGCGTGTCAGGACATTCGGGTTGCCATGGACGCAGAGCGGCTTGTCCTCGCTCGGGTCGACCGGATCATACCAGGCGCCCGTCGGCAACTGGACGACGCCCTTGCGGATGCCGTCGGTGACGATGACGCCGGCGAGGCAGGCGCCGCGCTCGTTCGAGATGCGGATGATATCGCCATCGACGATGTCGCGTGCGGCAGCATCCTCCGGATGCATGCGCGCGACCTCGCGGCCGCGAAGCTTGCCCTCGCCGCTATGACCCCCGAAGTCGAACTGGCTGTGCAGCCGGGTTCGCGGCTGGTTGGCGACAAGGACGTAGGGGTTGGCGTCGTCGGGAACGTAGCGCGCACCGAGCCAGGCCGGGTGCCCGAGGCAATCCGCCTCGCCGAAGCTCGCGATGGTCTCCGAGAAGATCTCGAGCTTGCCACTCGGGGTCGGCAGCGGCGAAGCGGCCGGATCCTGCCGGAAGGCGCGCAGCTTGCCGCCATCGTCGGGCTGTTGCGGCAGCTCGTAGCCCTCGCTCGCCCAGAACTCGGCGAAGGTGGGCGCCGGCAAGCCTTTCTCCGCGAGGCCGATGCGGGTCGGTTCGTAGAGATATTCGAGCCATTGTCGCACGCTGCGGCCTTCGGTGAAGGCCTCGGCCGTGCCCAGCCGCTCGGCGAGGTCGGCGAAAATCGCATAGTCATCGCGCGCCTCGCCATAGGGCGCGACGACCGGGTGCATGGGCACCAAGAGCGGGTCGTTGGCGTTGCCGCCGATATCCTCGCGCTCCAGCGTCATCGTGCAGGGCAGCACGATGTCGGCATGGCGCGCCGTCGCCGTCCAGGCCAGTTCATGGACGACAAGCGTGTCGAGGCGGGCGAAGGCCTGCCGCAGCCGGTTGAGGTCCTGATGGTGGTGGAAGGGGTTGCCGCCGGCCCAGTAGACCAGCTTGATCTCGGGATAGGTCCGGGTCTGGCCATTGTAGCGATAGGTCGTGCCCGGATTGAGCAGCATGTCGGCGATGCGCGCGACCGGGATGAAATCGCTGACCGGATTCCTGCCCTGCGAGAGCGTCGGCATCGGCACGGCATTGTAGCGCCGGCCGTAATAGGCGATGGCGCCGAGCGCGTAGCCGTAGCCGCCGCCGGGCAGGCCGATCTGGCCAAGCGCCGCCGCGAGCACCATGCCCATCCAGACCGGCTGCTCGCCATGCTCCGCGCGCTGCAGGGCATGCGCTACGACGATCAGCGCGCGCTTGCCGTGCAGGCGCTTCGCGAGCGCCACGATATCCTCGGCCGGCATGCCGGTGATGGCAGCGGCCCAGGCGGCATCCTTGGGTTGGCCGTCGCTCTCGCCGAGCAGATAGCGCTGGAAGACCGGCCAGCCGACCGTGTAGCGGTCGAGGAAGCTGCGGTCGTGCAAGCCGTTGACGACGAGCGTGTGGACGAGCGCCAGCATCAGCGCGGCATCGCTGCCGGGGATATTCGCGATCCATTCGGCGCCGGCCTCGGCCGGCAGGTCGGCACGCAGCGGGCTGACCAGCACGAATTCGCAGCCGCGCGCCTGGGCGCGCTCCATCGCGCCGCGCTCGACATGCCGGCTGATGCTGCCGCCGGCGACCATGCTGTTCTTGAGCGCCATGCCGCCAAAGGCGAGCACGATCTCGCTGTGCTCGGCGATCTGCTCCCAGGAGACGTTGCGTTTCACCAGATCCTCGTAGTCGCCAATGATGTGCGGCACGAGGACGGAGGACGCTCCCGAGGAGTAGCTGTTGACCGACTTCACATAGCCGCCGGTCGAGGTGTTGAGGAAGCGGTGGATCTGGCTCTGAGCATGATGGAAGCGTCCGGCGCTGGCCCAGCCATAGGAGCCGCCGAAGATCGCGCCGGGGCCATGGTCGTCGCGCACGCGGCGCAATTCCCCGGCGAGCTTGTCGAGCACTGCCGACCAGGACATCGGCACATATTCGTCGCGGCCGCGGCGGTCGTCGGGGCCCGGCCCGTTTTCCAGCCAGCCGCGGCGCACCATAGGCTGGGCGATGCGAGCGCGGTGGCGCAGCGCGCCCGGGAAGTTCTGGATGATGTCGTTGGGGTCGGGATCGCCGGGATGCGGCCGCACCTCGAGCTGGCCGTCCTTCATCCGCGCCGAGAACACGCCCCAATGCGAGGTATGCGGACGAAAGGCTTCGTTTTCGTTCAAAGCCTCGGGTGCCTGGCCGGCAGGGCTCGTCATCGCCGCGATCCTTGGAATGTTAGCTGGGAACGACAATCCGTCATCTGTCGGTCCATGACGGATCGCAAGCGAAATCGGCACCTGATCGATGCGCCTGAGACAGACCCCATCTGCTGGAATTCATGGTTTCGGCGAGGCAGAGTGAGATGGCGCATCGCACGGAAAGTGACGGGACAATGCAGGATTCCTCCGGTGACGTGGTCGTCGTCGACAGACAGGGCACCGTGCTGACGGTGACCATGAACCGACCCAAGGTGCTGAATGTTCTCGACGAGGCGCTAGCGGATGCCTTGCTCGCGGTGTTTGAGCCGATCGCGGCGGATTCGAGCGTCCGGGCGGTTGTGCTCGCCGGTGCCGGCCGCTCCTTCATGGCGGGCGGCGACCTTTCGCGCTTTCATGCCGATCTTGCGGGAGCACCCGCGACGGCCGGCCAGCTCATTGGCCGCTTCCACGCCCTGATGCGCCTGATCAAGGCCCTGCCGCAGCCGGTGGTAGCCGCGGTGCAAGGCCCGGTCGCGGGCGGTGGTGTCGGCCTGGCGCTGGCTTGCGACATCGTCATTGCCGCTCAGGGCGCGAGCTTCCTGTCGGCCTACACCAGGCTCGGAACCAATCCGGATGGCGGGACCACATGGTCGCTCCCGCGGCTGCTTGGCCCGCGGCGCGCACTCGAATTCGTGCTGCTGAACGAGGCGATGGATGCCGGGACCGCGCTGCGCCTCGGCCTCGTCAACCGGGTGGTACCGGATGGTGAACTGGCGGAGACGGCGCGGGCGATGGCCGAGCGCCTGAGCCAGTGCAGCTTCGGCGCCAGCAGGGCGAGCAAGGCTCTCGTTCAGGCCGCGATGGAAGGCTCCTTCGACGAGCAGCTCGATCTGGAGAAACAGGCCTTCATGGCCAATGCCGGGACAGACGACTTCAGGGAAGGAATTCAGGCCTTTTTCGAGAAGCGCGCTCCGCGGTTCTGACGGTCCTCATCGCGCTTGTTTGCCGAGCGGCGGTGTCCGGAGGCGACAGACGCGCTTCCAGCCGGTCCAGCCCCTGCAGCAGCAGGGCCGCGTCCGGGCCGAGCGCCGCCAGGATCTCCGCCTCGAAGGCGAGCGCGCGCGGTACGATCTCGCCATAGGCGCGCAGGCCCGCTGCCGTCAGCGTGAGGCTCTCCTCGCGTCGGTCCGCCTCGTTCTCGCGCCGCGTCAGCCAACGACGCTCCTCGAGCGCGCGCACGGCGCGGCTGACCTTGGTCTTGTGCATCGTCGAATGAGCGCCGATCGCTTTCGCAGTCATAGCGCCGAATTGGCCGAGTGTCGCCAGCACCCGCCACTCCGGCACAGTCAGATCGTGATGCGGCCCGTAGACCGCGCGGAATCTCAGCGATAGCGCCGTGCTGAGCCGGTTGAACCGGTAGGGCAGGAAGCGTTCGAGCGCGAGCGTCGTCATGCCTTGTTGGTTACAAAATCAACAGTTACGAAAGCAACTGTTTTTGCCGCAGGCGCTGCCACAGCCTGCTGGCTGCGCGCGAGATAGGGGACGCAGGTTGCCGTCGGCTGCCTTGTCGCGAACCGTCACCGGGAGGTCGCAATCATGAACATCCAGAAGTCCGCCACGCCGTCTGCCGGGGAACGCAAGATCGAAAGCGCCATCCAGTCGGGCTACATGTCCGGCTTCGGCAACGGCTTCGAGACCGAAGCGCTGCCGGGCGCCTTGCCGCTTGGCCGCAACTCGCCGCAGAAATGCGCTTATGGCCTCTATGCCGAGCAGCTCTCGGGCTCGCCCTTCACCGCGCCACGCACCACCAATGAGCGCTCCTGGCTCTATCGCATCCGGCCGACGGTGGCGCATTGGAACCAGTTCCGAAAGGCCGATATCGGGCTATGGCGCACCGCACCGGCCCGCGAGGTCGATCTGCCGCTCGCCCCGATGCGCTGGAGCCCGCTGCCGATCCCGTCGCAGCCGCTCTCCTTCATCGAGGGCATCCACAGCATGACCACGGCCGGCGATGCCGGCAGCCAGGGTGGCATGGGCGCGCATGTCTATCTGGTCACGCGCTCGATGGTGGACGAGTATTTCTACAATGCCGATGGCGAGATGCTGTTCGTGCCGCAGCAGGGGAGTCTGAGGCTCTGGACCGAGTTCGGCATCATCGACATCGAGCCGGGCGAGATCGCGGTGATCCCGCGCGGGGTGAAGATCCGCGTCGAGCTCAAGGACGGCCCGGCGCGCGGCTATATCTGCGAGAACTATGGCGGTGCCTTCAGCTTGCCGGAGCGCGGGCCGATCGGCGCCAATTGCCTCGCCAACCCGCGCGATTTCCTGACGCCCGTTGCGGCCTATGAGGACCGCGATGTGCCTTCGCAGATGTTCGTGAAGTGGGGCGGCAATCTCTGGGTCGCCGACATCGAGCATTCGCCCCTCGACGTCGTCGCTTGGCATGGCAATTACGCGCCCTACAAATACGACCTGCGCAAATACTCGCCGGTCGGGCCGGTTCTCTACGACCACGCCGATCCGTCGATCTTCACGGTGCTGACCTCGCCGTCGGAAACGCCCGGCACCGCCAATATCGACTTCGTCATCTTCTCGGATCGCTGGCTGGTAGCGGAGAACACCTTCCGCCCGCCCTGGTACCACATGAACGTGATGAGCGAGTTCATGGGGTTGGTCTACGGCGTCTACGACGCGAAGACAGGCGGCGGCTTCGTGCCCGGAGGAATCTCGCTGCACAACATGATGCTGCCGCACGGCCCCGACGTCGACGCCTTCGAGCGCGCCAGCAATGTCGAGCTGAAGCCGCACAAGCTGGAGGGAACGCTCGCCTTCATGTTCGAGACGCGGTTTCCGCAGCAGGTCACGGCCTTCGCCGCCGGCTCCAATGCCTTTCAGAAAGACTACGGCGGCTACGGCCACAAGCTCACGAAACACTTCGACCCGAGCCGGCCATAGTAGACGCGCAGCGGAATCGACGCCGCAGAAGCCATCTTGAAGCCTTGACGGCGCGCTCGGCAACGCAATCTGCGTTGCTTGACATCTGCCATACCGAAGCGCCTCATCCCGGCCGGCCGACTATTCCCGATTGGGCGGTCAGCACCCTCAGTTTCCGCGCCGCGCGCGGATGAGTGGCTTTGACGTGAAACCAACAGTCGAAGAGTACACGGTGGCGATGCCGTGGTACGAACCCGAGGATTTTCCGCGCCTTTGGGAGCTTGCGCACGATCGCTCCGAGATGCCGCCGTGCTACGAGGACTGGCGGCGCAATGCGGAGGTCGTGATGAATGCCTGGCTCGCCAGAGGGCGGGCCTTGCAGATCGTCACGATCCGGCCGGGGCCTTTCGTGGCTTGGCTCGAAGCACGGCGCCTGCCGAACACGGCCGAGAACCGCCGCCGCTATGTCGAGGATCTGGCGATACGCGACCATGACGCGGCCTGATAGGCCGGCGGTCTGATTCTGCCTGTCTCTCGATCATGCTGATTTTGCATGGAAACGCGCGTCATTCCGGACAAGCCGCGATAGCGGCGCCGATCCGGAATCCATCATCAAGCTCGGCGCTCCATGATGGATTCCGGGTCAAGCCCGGAATGACGGCGCGTTTCCAAATAATGGCAGCGCGCTCTAAAGGGACCGGAGCCCGATACGGTATCGGGCTCTCTGATCTCAGGAACGGGCGGCCGTGACCACGACCTCGATCATGGCGCCGCCGCCGAGATCGGCCACGCCAACCGTGGCCCGGGTTGGCATGTCCTCGCCGAAGAAGCCGGTCCAGGCGGCATCCATCTCCTTCTTCTGGGAGAGGTCGGTGACGAAGATCTGCGCCGCGACGATCGCCTTGCGGTTGAGCCCGACTTCGCCGAGATAACCCTCGATCTTGCCGAGGATGTTCTGCGTCTGCGGGCCCATGGATTGCGTGGTGTCGTCGGCGATGACGCCGCCGACGAAGGCGAGATTGCCGACTTCGACGATGCGGTTCTGGATCGGCGTGCGGATGGAGCGCTTGATGGTCATCGGTCTTCTCCTGGGTTGAAGCTCAGTGCGTGGTGGTGAAGCGGGCGATATCGAGGCCGTCGATCGGCACGTTGGAGCGGCCGGTCGCGATGATCTCGGCCATCACCGCACCGGCGCCGGGGCCGAGCTGGAAGCCATGGGCCGAGAAGCCGAACTGGTGATATACGCCCTCGTGCCTGGCGCTCTTGCCGAAGACGGGCAGGTCGTCCGGCATGCGCGCCTCGATGCCGGCCCAGGCCCGCACGACTGGCGCGCCGCGCATGATCGGGAACAGGTCCCACACGGTTCCGGCGCTGATCGCGAGCTTCTTCCAGTCGAGCAGCGTGACGTTCTCGTCGCGCAGCGGCGTTCCGAGATGGCCGCCGCCGATCAGCACGGTCCCGTTGCCGAATTGCTTGAAGGACAGCTTGCGCCCGCGCAGGATCACCACGGGCTTGATGAAGGCCGGCAGCGGCGCGGTGATCATCAGCATCGGCGCAATCACTTCGAGCGGCACGGGCTCGTCGAGGTCGGCGGCGAGACGATCGGCCCAGGCGCCCGCGGCGTTGACGATCCGCGGGCTCAAGAACTCGCCGGCATCGGTGACGACGCGCCAGTTCGACCCGTCCCTCTCGACCTTCGTCACGCGGACGCCCTCGCGGATATCGGCGCCGAGGCTTGCGGCCTTGCGCTTGAAGGCCTGCGTCGCGCGCAAGGGGATGGCCGCACCGTCGCGGCGCGAGATCACGCCGCCGGGGCAATTCTCGGAAACGGCGGGCACGATCTCGCGCAGCTCCTTGGCGTCGATCATCTCCTCGTGGTGGAAGCCGCGCAGGTTGAGGTCGTCGACGCGGGCGCGGCAGTTGGCGAGATCGTCCTCGTTTTCCGCGACCAGAACCTGCCCGTCGCAGGTGAAGCCGCAATCGTCGTCAACGAGCTCCGCGATGCGGTGCCAGATCGCCATCGAGGCGTTGGACAACGGGATTTCCGCGACATGCCGCGCGAGCTGGCGCACACCGCCGGCATTGACGCCCGAGGCATGGCGCCCGGCATGGTCCTTCTCGATCAGGATGACCGAGAGTCCGCGCAGGGCGCAGTGCAGCGCCGTCGAGCAGCCATGGATGCCGCCGCCGATGACGATGACATCGGCGCTGCGCCGGGAGCCGCTCACCGCACGACCGCCTTCACGGCGGCCTCGGTCTGCGGCAGCGCTGCCAGCTCGGCCAGCGTCACCGGCTTCACCGGCGGGCGTAGCCGGTAGTAGCCGACCTCGGCCGGCGTGGTGCCACGCGTCTGCGCGATCAATTCGACCACCGTCGGCCCGCAGAGCCGGCCCTGGCACGGACCCATGCCGCAGCGCAGGAAGGCTTTCATCTGGTTCGGCCCGGTAACGCCGAGGCGGGCGGCCGCATCGCGCACTTGCCCGGCCGTGACCTCCTCGCAGCGGCAGATGATCGTCTCGTCCTGCGGCGGCGCCAGGAATTGCGGGGCTGGCCTGTAGAGCAGGTCGAGGAAACGGCGGCCGTGCAGCAGGCGCATGAGCGCGGCGCGGATCGGTGCAGCCTGCCGGTCGCGCTCGGCCTCGCTCAGCTTGCCAAGCCGCGACGCCGCGCCGAAGGCGGCGATCTCGCCGCGCAGAGCCGCACTCTCCGCCCCGCCGATGCCGGCCCCGTCGCCCGCGATGGCGATGCCCGGCACGCTGGAGGCGAGCCAGGCGTCGACGCGCGGAACCCAGGCATGCTGCTCCTCGTCGAACGCATGGGCGCAGCCGGCGGCATTGGAGAAGTTGACGCTCGGGATGACGCCCTGATGCAGCAGCAGCGTGTCGCAGGCGATCGCGCCCTGGCGCTCGCCCTGCTCGAAACCGACCTGCCGGAGCGTGCCTTCGCCTTTCGCCGACAGGCTGGTCACATTGGAGACGAAGCGCAGCTTGCGGCGGGTCGCCGCCATCAGCTTCAAGCCCTTGGCGAGATAGGGCGAGCGCAGGAAGTCGGGCAGCGCGGCAAGCGCCTTCGGCCAGTTGGCGCGCGGCGTCGTGTCGAGCACGGCGACGATCTCGCAACGGGCTGCCGCGAGCTGGCTCGCCAGCAGGTAGAGCAGGGGGCCGCAGCCGGCGATGACCGTGCGTCCCGCCGGCACGATGCCGGCGCCCTTCAAGGCGATCTGCGCGGCGCCCGCCGTCATCACGCCGGGCAGCGTCCAACCCGGAATCGGGAAGGGGCGTTCCTGCGCGCCGGTGGCGAGGATGACCTGCCTGGCGCCGATCATGCGCGCCTTACCGTCGACCGAGAGACCGAGCTCGAAGGAGCCGGGCGATGCCTCATCCGGGCCAAGCGACCAGACGGTGCAGCGCGCCGCATAGGACGCCTGGGAGCGCTCAAACCGCGCAACGATCTCCGCGCCACGCCAGTAATCCTCGCCGAGGATGGCACGGTCCTTCACCGGCGTCGTGGTGATGGCGCGGTAGATCTGGCCGCCGGGCGCCGGATTCTCGTCGGCGAGCAGGACGGTGAGGCCGAGCCCGGCTGCGCGCGCCGCCGCGGAGAGCCCGGCGGGACCTGCGCCGACCACGACGAGATCATAGCTTTCGGCGAGCTGTTCGATGCCTGCGACCGGGGTCATTGTCCGACCTCCGCGAGATGGCGGCGCCCGTGCTGGGTCTCGATTCGCATGCCCTCGGCCAGCGGCACGAGGCAGCCCTGCCGGTTGCCGATCCCGTCGATGACGACGAGGCAGTCGAAGCAAACGCCCATCAGGCAATAGGGCGCGCGCGGCGTATCGGAGACCGGCGTCTCGCGGCAGGCGACGATGCCGTTGGCGAGCAGGGCGGCGGCGACGGTGTCGCCGGAGCGGCCGGTGAGCGGCTTGCCGTCGAAGGTGAAGCTGAGCCTCGCCGTGCCGGCGGCGCCTTCTCTCGCCTCAGCTATGGGCCGGAACATGGAACCTCCGCGCGGTAAAGGACGCCACCGCATCCGGCAGCGTGCCGGAGAGGATCGCGGGGGCGAGGGTCAAGGCGTGATTGGCGGCCAGCGTCACGCCGGAATGGCAGGTGACGACGAAGGCGCCGGGGCAGGTTTCGGATTGGTCGTAGATCGGGAAGCCGTCGGGGCTCATCACCCGCAGCGCAGACCATGTCCGCACCACGTTCAAGCTCGCGAGCCGCGGGAACATCCGGACCGCGCGTTCGGCCATTGCGGAGAGGATCGGTTGGCCGACGACCGTGTCGAAGCCGCGATCCTCATGGCTGTCGCCGATCATGACGCCGCCCTCGTCGGTCTGGCGCACCGTGACCATCGGATTGTGCAGGAAGGGCTCGGTCTTCTCGGTGACGATGATCTGCCCCTTGCTCGGCTTCACCGGCGCGTCGAGCCCGACCATCGGGGCGAGCCGCGCATTACCGAGCCCGGCGCAGAGCACGACCTTCCCGGCTCGCATCTCGCCCCAGGGGCCCGAGATCGCGAAGCCGCCATCCTTGGCCACGATGCGTTCGACCGGGCTGTTCGGTCGATAATCGACGCCGCGCCGCACCGTCGCCTCCCGCAGGGCGCGAAAGAGCTTGAGCGAGTTCACATGGCCGTCGAGCGGCGAATAGATCGCTCCGACGACGTCCGGGCCGATGGCGGGCAGGCGTCGCTTCGTCTCGTCATGGTCGAGCACCTCATAGGGGAAGTCGCTGAGCGGCCGGCTGTTGTGCAGGCGCCGCATCGCCTCGACGCGCTTGTCGAGCTCGCCTTCGGACAGGCAGAGCATGAAGCCGCCGGGTTGGCTGTGGGCGACATCGATGCCGGCCTCGTCGCGCAGAATGCCGGCAAGCTCATGCCAGCTATCGGCCGAGCGGCGCGACCAGAGCGCGTAGTCCGGCATGCCGAAGCCCTTGGACTGCACCCAGACCAGCGCGAAATTGCCGCGCGAGGCCCGGAAGGCCGTATCGCCCTCGTCGAGGATGGCGACGCGGGCGCCGCTGCGGGCCAGCCCGAGCGCGATCGCGCCGCCGACCACCCCGCCGCCGATCACGGCGACATCGGGTTCTGTGGATATGCTGGGCATGGGATCAGCCTCTTCCGGTTCCGACGAACAGCCGGTCTAGGCCGAACAGCCTGTCCAGCGCGATCAGAAGAACGGCGGTCAGGGCGATCAGGCAGGCGGAAACGGCTGCGATGAGCGGGTCGATATTGTCCTGGATGTAGAGGAACATCCGGACGGGCAGGGTGGTGGTGGCGGGCGAGGCGATGAAGACGGTCATCGTCACCTCGTCGAAGGAGTTGATTGCGGCGAGCAGCCAGCCCGAGACGACGCCCGGCAGGATGAGCGGCAGCGTCACCCGGCGGAAGACGGTGGCGTGGCTCGCTCCGAGCGAGACCGCGGCGTCCTCGATGCGCCGGTCCATGCCGTAGGAGGCGGCGAGCACGAGCCTGAGCGCGAAAGGCAGGATGACGATGATATGGCTCAGAACCAGCCCGAGGAAGGTTCCGGAGAGGCCGATCTGCGTGAAGAAGCGCAGGAAGGCGATGCCGAGCACGACATGCGGCACCATCAGCGGCGACATGAACAGTGCCGTCATCGCGTCGCGGCCGGGGAAGCGATGGCGCGCGATGGCGAGCGCGGCGGGCATAGCAAGCAGGATCGCGCATGTCGAGGACAGCGCCGCGAGCCAGAGCGAATCCCGGAAGGCGCGCAGGAACTCGGGATAGTCGAGGATCGCCCTGAACCAGCGCAGGCTCCAGACCCGGCCGGGCAGCGAGAGATAGCCCTCCGGCGTGAAGGCGACGAGGCAGACGATCGCCAGCGGCGCCAGCATGAAGCCGATGAAGAGCGCGTGGAACAGGATCGCGAAGGGACCGTTGCGGCTCATTCGAACACCTGTGCGTAGCGGCGCTCGACGAAGCGGTTGGCGCCGACGGTGAGGATGACGAGCGCAACGAGCAGGAGCACGGCGACCGCAGCGCCGAGCGGCCAGTTCAGCGTGTTGAGGAACTCGTCATAGGCGAGCGTCGCCGCGACCTTGAGCCGCCGGCCGCCGATGATCGCCGGCGAGGCGAAGGCGCTGGCCGCCAGCGCGAAGACGATGATCGAGCCCGAGAGGATGCCCGGCGCGATCTGCGGCAGGATCACGCGCCGCCAGATCGTCAGGCGGCCGGCGCCGAGCGAGAGCGCCGCGTTCTCGATCTGGGGATCGAGCCGCTGCAGCGAGGCCCAGACCGCGAGGATCATGAAGGGGATCAGCACATGGACGAGCGCGATCACCACGCCCGTCTCGGTGAACATGAATTCGAGCGGCTCGCCGATCAGGCCGAGCGCCATCAGCCCGCGGTTGACGAGGCCAGTCGAGCCGAGCAACAGCGCCCAGCCGAGCGTACGCGCCACGACCGAGACCAAGAGCGGCCCGATGATCGCGAGCAGGCAGATGCCGCGCCAGGTCGGCGACATCCGGTTCAGGATATAGGCCTCGGGCACGCCGATCAGGATCGCAAACAGCGTCACCAGCACGGCGATGCGCAGGGTGCGCAGGAAGACTTCGAGGAAATAGCTGTCGCTGAAGATCTCATGGAAGTTCTTCAGCGTGAACTCGGCGACGATGCCCTTGTACTGGCCCCAGTCATAGAAGGAGAGCAGCACCGTCATGCCCAGCGGGATGATGACGAGGCCGAGGAAGACGGCGAGCGCCGGCCCGGTCATCCAATACGGCGTCGCACGTGCGGAGATGGCCTGGCTCATGCGTCCGCGCCTTCCGGGATCAGCGCGGCGTCGGTGGCGCCGAAGCTCAGCTTCACCGTCTCGCCCTCGACGGGCATGGGGCTACCGTCATTATGCCGGATCAGCGTGACCGGCCCGGCGGAGCTCTCGGCCGTGAGCAGCCAATGCGTGCCCTGAAAGACGCGCGAGGTGATGCGGGCAGCGAAGCCGGGGGCGCCCTCGGCCGCGAAACCAAGGCGTTCGGGACGCACGGCGATACGCGCGGGGCCGGAGCGTGCGCCGGCGAGCGGCACCGAGAGGGCCTCGATCGCAACATGGCCGCGGCCGTCGCCGACGGCCGCCAGAACATTGGTTTTGCCGAGGAAATTCGCGACGAAGGCGCTCGCTGGAGAGCCATAGACGGTATCGGGCGCGCCGATCTGCTCGACGCGGCCGCGGTTCATCACGACGATGCGGTCCGACAGCGCCATGGCCTCGTGCTGGTCGTGGGTGACGAGGATGGTGGTCGTGCCGATCGAGCGCTGGATCTGGCGCAACTCTCCTTGCATCTCCTCGCGCAGCTTGGCGTCGAGATTGGAGAGCGGCTCGTCGAGCAGCAGCAGCGAGGGCTTGATGACCAGTGCCCTGGCGAGCGCGACGCGCTGCTGCTGCCCGCCCGACATGCGGCGCGGATAGCGATCCTCGAAGCCCTTCAGCCCGACCAGCGCCATCGCTTCCAGCGTCCGCTTCTCGCGTTCCGCCTTCTCGACGCCGCGCATTTCGAGGCCGAACGCGATGTTCTGCGCCACGGTCATATGGGGAAAGAGCGCATAGCTCTGGAAGACGATGCCGAGGCCGCGCTTGTTGGGCGCGACCGCGCCGAGGTCGCGGCCGTCGAGCAGGATGCGGCCGCGATCGACCGAGGCGAAGCCGGCAATCATCTGCAGCGTCGTCGTCTTGCCGCAGCCGGAAGGGCCGAGCAGCGAGACGAACTCACCGCGTGCGACCGAGAGGTCGAGCCCCTCGACCGCCACGGCACTGCCGTAGGATTTGCCGAGGCCTTCGAGAACGAGATGGGACATGGGTTGGTTGCTGCCTCGTGATTGAGGGCGCGGAAACTCCTCCGTCATCCGGGCTTGCCCCGGGATCCATCGTAGAGCGCCGGAGCCCTACGATGGATCCCGGCGCTCCGCTTCGCTACGGCCGGGATGACGATGAGGTTCTTGCGGGAGATGCCTGCTTACCGCTCGATCTCGCGGTTCCAGCGCTTGGTCCACTCCTCACGTTTGGCGTTGACGATGTCCCAGTCGACTGCCTTGAGCTTCTTGATCTCCTCGCCATAGGGCAGGCCCTTCTGCTCGTCCGGCGTCAGCGTCACGGTGATGTTGGCCGGGCCGAAGCCGGCGCCGGTCGCCATGACCTTCTGGATCGGCGGCGACAGCATGAACTGGATGAAAGCGTTGGCCTCGGCCGCGTTCTTCGAGCCCTCGATCGGGCAGGCGGCGACACCCAGCGCATAGCCGCCCTCCTTCGGGTAGACGAATGCGACCGGGAAGCCTGTATCGGCGAAGGCCTTGACGCGGCCTGAGCCCCAGACGCCGAGCACGGCCTGGCCGTTCTGGAACAGCTCCGTCATCTTCGCCGGCGAGGGCTCGTAGGCGACGATGTTGGGGTTGATCTCGCCTTTGAAGGCCTGGAAGCCCGGTTCGATGTTGTTCTCGCCGCCGCCACCGAGCTGTGCGAAGGCAATCAGCGCATGCAGGCCATAGGTGTTGTTGATCGGCGGCACGACAATCTTCTTGCCATAGGTCTTCGACTTCAGGTCGTTCCACGAGGTCGGAGCCGGCCACTTGTTCTCGTCGAAGACCTTCTTGTTGTAGAACAGCCCGGTGCCGACGAGGCCGAGGCCGACGCCCTTGTTCGACTTGAACTTCATCACCGGCGCCACGTCCTTGTAGACGGGCGCATCGGTCAGCGCGCCGCAGAAGCCGAGCGCCACCGCCTGATAGGCCGGGCCGTCATCGACGATTGCGACGTCGATCTGCTGGTTGCCCTTCTGCGCCTGCAGCTTGGCCAGCGTATCGGTCGAATTGCCGGCGACATATTCGATCTTGACGTTGGCCTGCTTCTCGAAGGCCGGGATGACCTCCTTGCGCATGGTCTGCTCGTAGGAGCCGCCATAGCCGGCGACATAGAGCGTCTTCTGCTGGGCGAAGGCGGCTGAGCCGGCGAGCGCGGTGCCAGTGGCAAGAATGAATGTGATGGCAAGTTTCACGGGTTCCCCTCCTCGTTTTCGAGTGATGCCTCACGTTCGGGGCTGATCTTGAACTGGTCAAATCGAATGTTTCGCGCGAGACATGCCGAAATGTTATGGATTGGCCCAAACGAGGAAACGCCATGCTCAATCCGCGCCAGATCGAGGCTTTCCGGACGGTGATCGTGACCGGCGGCATCACTGCGGCGGCCCGGGCGCTGAATATCACCCAGCCGGCGGTGACGCGGCTGATCCGGGACCTGCAATATGCGCTGGGCCTGACGCTGTTCGTGAAGCGCGGAGCTCGGCTTGTGCCCACCAATGAGGCGCTCTCGCTCTATCGTGAGGTCGAGCGTCAGTTCGTCGGGTTGGAGCGCATCGAGAATGCTGCCCGCAATCTGCGCGAAGGGCGAGCCGGCTCGCTGCGCGTGGCGGCCCTGCCGGCTTTCAACGTCGGCTTTCTGCCGCGGCTCGTCGGTGGATATCTCAAGCAGCGGCCCGACCTTGAGATCGCGCTCTACGGCAGCATTTCCTCTCAGGTCGTCGATTGGGTCACGTCGGGCTTCTGCGAGCTCGGCTTCGCGCAGATGCCTCTCGATTTCCCCGGCATCGACGTCGAGATGCTGCCGCCCATGGCGCAGGTCGCCGTACTGCCCGCCGGGCATCGGCTGGCGGAGAAGGCCGAGCTCGTGCCGGAAGATTTCGCCGACGAGCCGTTCGTCTCGCTCGAGCAGTCGACGCAACTGCGCTACCGCGTCGACGCGCTGTTCTCGGCCCATGGCATCTCGCGCTCGACGCAGATCGAGACCCCGCTGTCGATGATCGCCTGCGGTCTGGTTGCTTCCGGCGCGGGGCTCGCAGTCGTCGATCCGTTCACGGCGGCCGAATATCGAGGCAAGGGGATCGAGATTCGCCCGCTCAGGCCGCCAGTCGTCTTCGAGATGGCGATCATCTGGGGCGCTGGCCGCTTCCGTTCCGCCGTGGCGCTGGATTTCGCAGAACAGGTAAGGTCGGCAGTGCTCGTCTATGCCGATGAAGCTTCTCCTGCTTCAACGCGATCCGCGAAGGGTTAAACGGACCACGCGGCAGCTTGCTTGTCAGCGGCAGATTTGCCGGCTTTCCGTGCCGATTTGGCGCTTGGTGACGCCGCCCGGTCGAGCAACTCGTCGAGCTAGGAACATGATACCGGGGCAAACGGGAGTTCGCGACGCTCCCGTCCCAACGACTGCACCCTTGTCCAAGACGCCCGCAGGAATGCGCCGTCGAAGCGCCCTGTGGGTGAGCGGCAGCGCAGAGGCCGACGCCACAGCCCCATGGCATTGGCAGATCCTGTGCGTTTCAAAATTATCTATAAAAATCGCAAAAACCTTGAGCGAGCGAGTCAAGGTGTTCGGATTCAACACTTTCCCGGAGGGTCGTTTCACCGGGTAACAGAAAATCTATCTATTTTCATATTGCAATCAGAGCAGGATCGGAGATTATTAATAGATCGAATCAAAAATTATCTATTAAATGGAGACCCTATGCACGCGTCCTCTCACCTCACGGAAGCCTCGCCCCGGTCGATTGCCAGGAATGTGGGCGTCATCATTGTCGGAGTTGCCCTGATCACGCTCTGCGCCAAGATCAAGGTGCCGTCCTGGCCGGTGCCGATGACCTTGCATACGCTGGCCGTCATGGCGCTCGCCGTCGCCGCAGGACCGCGCCTCGCGACCGCAACCTTCTTCGCCTATCTCTTCGTTGGAGCCGCCGGCCTGCCGGTCTTTTCGGGAACGCCGGAACGAGGCATCGGCCTGGTCTATATGGCCGGTCCGACCGGCGGCTATCTGCTCGGCTATCTCGCTGCGAGCTGGGTGACCGGCTCTCTGGCTTTAGGGCGCGGCACGATCGGGCGGGCGCTCGCAATGCTCGCCGGCCTGGGTGTCACCTATGCGCTGGGGCTTCCGTGGCTCGCATTCTTCGTGCCGGCGGATCAGGTCATTCCGCTCGGCTTTGCGCCGTTCATTCTCGGCGATTTGATCAACATCGCCATGGTCGCCATCGGCGCGCTCTTCATTCCGTCCCGGCTGATCGGACAGATTGGCCGATGAAAAGCGGAGCCCATTCCCTCGATGCACCCGGCCAGCGGTTCGAGATGCCGTCGGCGGACGATATGGAAGCGCAGGCCAGGGCAATCTACGACCTGCCTTTCCCTGAGCTGCTTTTCAGGGCGCAGAGCGTGCACCGGCAGCATTTCGACCCGGTCGAGGTCGAGGCAGCCGCACTCTTGTCCGTCAAAACCGGGGGCTGTCCGGAGGACTGCGGCTACTGCTCCCAGAGCGCTCGCTACAAGACGGGCGTCAAGGCGACCAAGTTGATGGAGCTCGCGGATGTCCTGGCCGAAGCGCGCCGGGCCAAGGCCGGGGGAGCCACACGCTTCTGCATGGGGGCCGCCTGGCGCAGCCCGAAAGATCGCGACATGGCAGCCATTTGCGCCATGATCAGGGGTGTGAAGGCACTCGGGATGGAAACCTGCGTCACGCTCGGCATGCTGAGCGAGAAGCAGGTCGAGCGCCTCGCAGATGCCGGTCTCGACTTCTACAGCCACAACATCGATACCTCGCGGCAATTCTATCCGCAGATCATCACCACGCGGTCGATCGACGACCGGCTCGAAACCCTGGCGCGTGTTCGCGCCGGGGGAATAAAGGTTTGCTGCGGCGGCATCATCGGCATGGGCGAGACGGTCGAAGACCGCATCGCGATGCTGGCGACCCTCGCCGCGTTGGAGCGGCATCCGGAGAGCGTACCGCTCAATATGTGGATGCCGATCTCAGGCACGCCGGTGATGGACAGGGCCCGACCCGTCGATCCCATCGCCTTCGTTCGCCTCGTCGCGCTGGCGCGAATCCTGATGCCGCGAAGTACCCTGCGCTTGTCCGCAGGGCGGCACGCCATGAGCGATGAGATGCAGGCGCTGTGCTTCACGGCGGGGGCGAGCTCGATCTTCTCGGGCGATGTTCTGCTGACGACAAACAACCCTGGTCGCGACAAGGACGCAGCGCTTCTCGATAAGCTCGGCATGCGGACCAAGCGTTCATGTCCGCCCGGCGAAGCGGAAGCCTCTGTCCCAGCTTCGCCTCGCGCTAGCTGCGGCGATCATCCCGGCGCTCCCTTCACCTCTGCACCATGAGCCAGGTGATCGTGGTTGCCGGAACGGACACGGGCATCGGCAAGACCGTATTTGCAGCGGCGCTCTCCAGCCATCTCGGCGCATATTATTGGAAGCCGGTCCAATCGGGGCTCAATAGCGAGACGGACAGCGAGGCGATTATTCGGCTCGGCGGCGCGCCAGCCGGTCGTCTCGTTCCCGAAATCTATCGATTGCGCACCCCGGCATCGCCGCACCATGCTGCGAAGATCGACGGCATTGAGATCGATGTGGACCGGCTGTCGGTGCCGCGGCTCGCAGCGCCGCTAATCATCGAGGGGGCTGGCGGCCTGATGGTCCCGCTCACCGAGTGCCGGACCTTTCTCGATGTTTTCGCGCGCTGGCGCCAGCCGGTCGTCCTCTGCGCGCGGACGCAGCTCGGCACGATCAATCACACCTTGTTGTCGCTGGAGGCCCTGCGCCGGCGCTCGGTGCCGGTGCTCGGGGTCGTCTTCATCGGGCATGCTCAACCCGAGACGGAGCGCGTCATTGGCGAGATGGGCGAGGTCCCAATCCTCGGCCGGCTTCCCTGGCTGGAGATACTCAGCCCCGCGAATCTGAAAGCGAGTTTCGAAACGGCATTCTCGGAGGTCAGCTTCCGGGACCGCGGATAAGGTTCGCCTATTGAGATATCCCCTCCACGGCGAAGATGCGCAGCTTCCCGTATTGGTCGCCGATCTTTCGGGCCTCTAGATACGCGGGCGAGCTGTATGCCGCTTGTGCTCTTTCGAGACTCTCAAACGCGGACACCACGATGCGCGAAGCTGGTGGGGCACCAGCGAGCGCGACGGTCTTGCCCCCTGATGCAAGCCGCTTCTGGCCACTGTCAGCGAGCGCCTTGTTCGCAAGCGGGACGTATTCCTTCGCGTAAGCGTCGGCGTTGGTAACCTCGATCTCCGAGATCACGTAGGCCACCGGCTTCGGTTGTGCGTACAGCCCTTGTGCGGCCATGGCGCCGAGCCCAAAGCTGACGAGCATTCCCAGTCCGACCTTGGCGTGAGCATGCATTTGCGCTCTCCCTGCCCGGATCACTGTGCGGTCTTGTCGGATTTTACTCTAGGCCGCCAGCGCTGGACAGCAGCATGCGCTTGGGAGCCGGCGCCCCCGCGCCAACGGCCTCACCCTTGCAGCGGCCTTCATGGTGACCGCGCTCGATCCTGCCCTAGGTCTGGGGATGGGCGAGTGCTCTATTGCAGGCAGAGCGTCGACAAGCGATCGGCGGGAAGCTGGACGGCGCGCCCGTCCTCGATGGCGATGAAGCCTTCCAGTGGCCCCTTCGCACAGTCGACGCCGTCGAGCAGCAGCATGAAGCCGAAGCGCTTGCCTTTCAGATCGGGCCTTTCGAACATCGTCACCATGTCCGGCCGTACTCTCCGCATGCCGACGATTCCGAGGATGCTGCCGTTCTGGCGGATCGCAAAATGCGCGACGAGATCCGGCGCGGCGAGGTCGATGGCATAGCCGCGGATCACCCAGGTGCCCTTGGGCAGACGCTCGACCTGATCGACATCCGCGCGGACGGCCTCCCCCTCCGACAGCGTCGGCGTCATCAGGATGCGGCGCGCTTGTTCCAGCTGGGCCTCGGCCTGGCGCGCCTCGCGTCCGGTGACGAAGGCAATCACCAGGAAGGCGGCAGTGAATGCGAGAGCAGCCGCCCGCAGCCGCGCCGGGCGCGCGGCATCGATCGCACGCTTCAGCCGGCGATACAGGGCGACGTCGAGCGGGCCAAGCAGCAGGGCGACGCCGATCGAGCCGATCAGCCACGAGACCCAGACCAGAGGCGCCGGAGCGGCAGCGCCGAGCAGCGCGCCGAGGATCGTGATCATCGGCACATGGCAGAGATAGAGCGCGTAGCTCGCATCGCCCAGCCGCGCGCCCGCACGACTGAGCCAGCCCCGGCTTCCGACCGCCGGCGCACAGATCAGCCCGGCGACGAGGAAGCTGGCAGAAAGCCCGATGAACAGCCGGAAATGCGCCTCCTGCGGGAGGATGCTCGCAATCGCGAGCGGCAGGGCGAGGCAGGCGAGCAGCGGATGCAGCCACCCGCGGCTCTGCGCCTCGGAGGCCAGGTACCCGAGCAGGAATGGCAACGTTACGATGCTGAGCGGAATGTCGCTCAGGATTGGCAAGCCCTCGACGTGCTCCCGCCCACCCAGGCTATAGGCAAAGCAGAGAAGACCGAGCCAGGCGATGACGATACGCGTCCGGAACGCGGCGAGCCCGACGAAGCCGAGCAGACCGAGCCCTATGTAATAGGACATCTCGTAAAGCAGCGTCCATTCAACGGCGAGGAAATAGCCGCGTGGCCCGGAAGGCACGAGCGAGAGGGAGATCAGGTTGATACCGCGCGGCGCGCCGACCAACAGCAGGGCCAGGGCGAAGAGCCCGACCATGATCAGCATCAGCGGATAGATTCGTGCGACGCGGCTCATGACGAAGCGCGCCGGGTCGTCCCGCCGCAGGACCTCGGCGATTAGGTATCCCGAAATCGCGAAGAAGATTGCGACGCCGTAGGCACCAAGGAAGCCGCCGAAGATCGAGAGAAAGCGATGGTCGCCCCGGTAGACCGAAAGGTATTCGGAGCAGTGGTAGAGGACCACGAAGAGCGCGGCGAGGCCTCTCAGATAGTGCAGATAGAAATTGCGCTGATCGACCTTGCTGACGGCACCCCCGGCAATAGCATCCGGAATCCCGGCCGGTTCCCGAGGATTGCCATAGCGGTCAGCCAGATCGGTCAAAATGCCCCCCCGATGCGGCCACCTTCTGCGAGTGGTTCGATCCCATCATTTCCCGTTTATCGGGAATCCAGCCTCTCGGGAAAGTGTCATTTTTTACTTGCGAACAGCTCAAACATGACCCCATGCGCCCTCATCCGGCCATCGTACTGGAATGGCGCTCGTCTTCGTCGCTGTGTACGGATGGCTGAGCGGGGCTTGGCGGTGAAGCTACCCCTCGGGCACTGTTCTTCAGTACAAGGAAGGTTTTCACGCGACCTGGTCGAACTCCGGTAACGGGCGTCCGACGACTGCCATGTACTGATTTGTCCAGTCGGTGACGGCAAGCTCGACCGCAATTCCGCCGTCACAATGAAGGAGGATTTTGTAGGTGAACTCGCTTGGGTCGGTATTCCCCGTGTCACAGATCAAATAGCCGACCCAATGATGTTCCTGATGAGTGCCAAACTGGTATTTGGCAGACAGTCTCCGACCACTCCGTAGAGCGATCGAGCCGGTTCCGTTGAGCATGATGTGTGTCTCCGCTTGTCGGCGTCAAAAGCGCCGCAACGGTCATTTCCAGAAGCGGTATGGAGACAACTCAGGGGTATTGCGCGCCTTTTCGCCGAAGAACTCAAGTCACGTTCCAGGCATAGTGGTGAATTGAGCTCACTGTGCTCAACGCTCAATGCAGCGTAGCCTGCACCGGCCGATCAGCATCTGGCTCGCCCCCGCCCTTCTTCACGCCGCGGGCCACGGTATCGAGAGACTCGTCGGCGGTCCCTTTAGCGTATCCCCGCTCTGCCCGGCCCTCAGAACCCGACGCGCGCACATGGGCACAACCCTTGCGACGAGCGAGTCGCAAACGGGCGGTGCTTCGAAACGTTCCATTATGGGACCGGCTTTCGAGCTCCCTCCGGGATAGGTGCGAAGACTGACGCTTCATGAGGTCTACAATGCACAGCAAAGCCCTCAAAATCGAAGTCGACGAGATCCAGGAGATGCAAGTCACAGCTGAGCCGGGCGGACCCGGCGTGCTGTCCTGCCGCGGCGCCGGAGGTCGCCTGATCGATATCTACCTATCGGCAGAAGCGCTGGCGAAGCTGGAGTCTTTCATCGCCCGAGCGAATCTGGAACAGGCGAAGCTCCACCGGATGCACTGACCGACGCCAATGGCCCTCTATCGGCTTTACGATCTTGTCCGGCAAGTCGTGAAGGGCATTTATGCCAGCGCCATTCGGCCTGCGGCTTCTCTGGAAAACGCTGCCAGTTCGTCATTGAATCGCTCCGGGTCCTCCAGGAATGGCCCGTGGCCCGTGGCGGCGTATTCGGAGAGACGACAGGTCGGACAACTCTCGCTGATCGCCCGGACCATCGCAGGCAACAGGATCGTGTCGGCAGCGCCGTAGGACACGAGCAAGGGCTTCATCAGCCTTGAAAATTCGGGCCGAAAGTCTTCCTGCCGGTCGATCATGGCGGCGCGGACGGCTGGATGCGTCAGCATGCTCCAACCGATCGCGGCTTCGATGTCCGCTGCAGCAACCGACCGGGCAAAGAATCGATGCACCAGCGACTGGATTGCCGACAACGCCACCGGCTGGTCCGGTGAGCAGGCGAGCGGAGCATATTGAACAAAGTCGGGGCCGATCAGCGTTCCGAACCAGTCGGGACCGATACCAATCGCGCCGCCAACCAAATTGATGCCGGCAATCGCGTTGTCGCCATACCGGCGCAGATAATCGCCGATGACGAAGCCGCCGTAAGACCAGCCGACAAGGACTGGCGTGGCAAGCTCGAGCTCGATGATCAGGGCAGCGACATCGTCAGCCCACAGCGATCCGTTTTTGTAGTTCTCGGGTCCTTGCGGCGCTTCCGACTGGCCGTGGCCTCGAAGATCGGGGGCGATGATCCGGAATTCGTCGGACAGCGCGCTGCTGAACTGTTTCGACCAACACAGGTGGTGTTGCGACCAGCCATGGATGAGCAGGATCGCGGGGGCATCTCCGGGCCCCCATTCCCGCACATGGAGCTTTAGACCACCGCCGCCCTCGATCCTGTGCTCGCGCATAACGCCCCCAGACCGATGCCAGGTACTCCATAACCATATGTCGCTGTGCTTAAGGCGTCCACTTTCGACCCTTGCCGACCTTGCTGTGCCCCCGCCGGAGCCCGCCTACTATCGATGTCGGATGACGCTCGCGGTAGAACATCGATTAAACGAAAAAGGCCCCGCCAACCGAAGCTGATGGGGCCAGTGCCACAGCGCAGACGGCGCGCGCCTGCGTGATTATCGGCGATCAGGGGGACTTGGCACGTTGTCCCGGCGCATAGCCGGACGCTCCAGGGCGGCCCTTTATGCTGCCGTTCGCCTGCATCTTGTGACCGGGAGCATAACCGGAAGCCCCGCGATAACCGGCTACGCTGCCTTTCGATCGCATCTCTTGTCCGGGCGAGTAAGAGGACGCTCCTCTGCCGGCTGTTCCGCCGAGGCCGCCACCAGGGCCGCTCGACGCCCCGCCGCCGTGACCGCCACCGTGGCCCCCGCCATTGCCACCTCCGGCACCGCCACCATTACCCCCGCCGCCGTTTCCGCCGCCGCCATTGCCTCCCCCGCCGCCCCCGCCTCCGCCCCCGCCTCCTCCGCCGCCAGCGGCCATTGCGTTAGGCGCTGCAGCCATGGTGAGCGCGGTCAGGCCAGCAATGATCATCGCGCGCCGTGTCGATTGGGATTTCAGCATCGCGGAGTCCTCCTGTTGCGACGCCCCAGCGTTTTGCCTCACCCATGAACGTCACCTGAACACCTAGCGTCTTTCGAGGCGCGCAATAGGCGGTGGCAAAGCCCAAAAAAGCCCTGCCTCCTTTCGGAGACCGGGCCAAGTTTTGGGGAGGAAACGCCCGAGGAGGCAGCCGGTTGGGCCGGCTGTGGCAAACCAGGCCAAGCGCTGAAGTTGCGCAGACGCCTTGGTGCCCGCCGCTATCAGATGGCGAGCAAGGCGAACGCCATCCCGCTTCGCCTGGGCGGTTCCGTCCGCGTATGACGCGCCTGCCGAAAACCAATTGGCCGTTGGCATATTGCGGTGGTTGAAAAACAATCAATGGAAATCAACTGCGCAATAGGCGTGCGCCGAGCTTTGCGACAAGTACGCGCGGGCGGGACCCTGGCCTGTGCCAAAGTGGCGCTTTGTGCTCTAAGACGAATTCGAGCATCCTGGCGCGGGCCGCACGAGGGGGAACCTTGCACGAACCAACTCATGGACGCTTCGACTTCAACCGCGCCGAGCTATGGGCGGACGGTGTCGTGCATATGCTCGGCATCGCGCTTGGCCTGGGCGCTGTCACAGCGCTTATCGCGCACGTCCTGATGGCGGCGCAGTTGGCTGACCTGATACCGGTCTTGATTTACAGCGTCGCTTTGCTTGCGGTCCTCATCGTCTCGGCCGTCTACAACATGTGGCCGGTATCCCCGATGAAGTGGCTGATCCGGCGTTTCGACCATTCAGCCATCTATGTGCTGATTGCGGGAACCTACACCCCGTTTTTGATGAGGCTGGGCGAAAGCATCGTGGCACAAAGCCTTCTGGTCGTCGTTTGGACCGCGTCGGCTGTGGGAGTTGTGCTCAAGATTGCTCTCCCTGGTCGGTTCGACCGCCTTTCGATCGCGCTCTATCTCATTATCGGCTGGAGCGGCATCGTGATGTGGGAGAGCATCGCGCAATTGCCGAGCATCGCGTTGTGGCTGATGCTAGCCGGCGGGCTTCTTTACACGGTGGGTGTGGTCTTCCACCTGTGGCAGAGCCTTCCATTCCAGAACGCGATTTGGCATGCCTTCGTCCTCGTGGCTTCTGGCTGCTTCTATGGGGCGGTGTTTCAGGCGTATGCCGTCGTTCCTGCGGCCTGATAGGGAAGCGGTTTCGTTGGTCTTTTTGGGTGGCCTTTTGAGACCACCCATCCGATCCTTCGACAGTCTCTGATCAAGGGTGCCGAAAGGCCGCCGCCGCGACCCAGGCCTTTCTGACTGCCAGCCGCGGCGCCGGCGCTCACCACCATCCGTAGGAACGCGAACGCTCCTCGCGCCATTCCCGCCACGCGTTGCGCTCGCGCCAGCGATCCGCCCGCCAAGCGTCGCGCTCGCGGAAGCGTTCCTCACGCCAGGCATCGCGGTTGCGCAACCGTTCCTCGCGCCAAGCGTCGCGATTGCGTAAGCGCTCCTCGCGCCAATACGGGTCGTACTGGACCTGAACCACGGCGGAATCGGCGTGCCTCGCACGCAGATCAACGGTGATGGGCGCAGCCGTCGCCGCCTCCATAGCGAATCCTGCAGCCCCGAATGCTGCCAGCGCGGCAATGCCAAGGCGATATTGCTTCATGTCCTTGCCTCCTTTCGTCCCCTGAGGAGGCCCCGAGGTGCTTGAACGCCCTGTGAACGCGCCGTTCATCGGCTCAAGGGCGGGACGTATCCAAGCAGGGAGCAGGCAGGCATCGGCGGATGCCGCATTTGCAACGGGGTAGAAGCGGTTCCGAAGATCAGTTTCCCCGAGTGGTGTCGAGCATAGGGGGCGGCTGGATCTCTGGAATGTTCTTCAAATCTTCAGGCAAAGGGGCGTTCGAACACGCCAGGTGCATATCGCGATTGAATTGTTTGCGGCGAACGTTTTGCTGATTGGTCACGTTGACGGTGGCAAGTGCGCTCGAAGGACTGAGGAAGCCCATCATAACCGACGACTTCAGCCGCTCCTTCTCCTCGGCATCATAACCGGCCGCTCTTTGCCGCACATCCTTGCAGGCTGAGCTTTGCCACTTTCGGTCGGAGCTGCTCAGTGAATTGACGTAGGTTGCGGGCTCTGTGACGCAACCAGCGCAAACAGACCCCAGCAAAGCGATGGCAATCTTCGCTCTCATAGTCCCAGCCCCAACAGATGATGGGCTCAGCGGCATGATGTTGGCCTGAAATTCCGGCCTGTTGGCCCATGCAGGCCAGGAGGCCAACTATTTCGGCGGCTGTCAACGAAGGCGAGCGAAGGCCGATAAAGCGAAAGGCCCCTGAAACGCTCGGTTCCAAGGGCCTTTTCGACAGTCAGCGAATGCCGACGAAGAGAAATGTGGTGCCCAGGAGAGGACTCGAACCTCCACGGCTTTCACCACTGGTACCTGAAACCAGCGCGTCTACCAATTCCGCCACCTGGGCAACGGCGGTTCGTTTACGGGGGCCGAGTCGCCCTGTCAACGGGCTTGCATCAACGAAATGCATTCGGCTGTTCGCAGCCTGTGGAAAGCGCTCCGGCCCTGAATGTCGGAGTCGTCGGGAAGCCTTGCGGAAAGGGAGGGGAACGCCCGAATAACCGAGGCAGCCTAGGGCGAAAGGCCGCATGCTCAGGGCAGCTGCGCGTTCGGCGCAAAAGGGATTTCCACTTTCGCGGAACATGATCTAGGAGGGCAGAAGCATTCTAAACGGAGCTCTCGCGATGGCCCTTCAAGCCCCGGCTCAGCAACTCGTCACGGTTTTCGGCGGTTCCGGATTCGTCGGCCGCCATATCGTGCGGGCGCTCGTCAAGCGCGGCTATCGGGTGCGGGTCGCGGTGCGCCGCCCGGACCTCGCAGGCTTCCTGCAGCCGATCGGCACTGTCGGCCAGATCCATGCCGTGCAGGCCAATCTGCGCTATCCGGCCTCGGTGGCTGCGGCCGTGAAGGGCGCTGACGCCGTCATCAACCTCGTCGGCATCATGCAGGAGCAGGGGCGCCAGAGCTTCTCGGCGGTGCAGGCGAACGGGGCACGCGCCGTAGCCCAGGCCTGCGCCGCCGCAGGCATCGACCGGTTGGTCCATGTCTCGGCACTCGGCGCCGATGCCGAATCGGCCTCGGCCTATGCCCGCACCAAGGCCGAGGGCGAGGCTGCGGTGTTCGCCGCCGTGCCGGGCGCGATCGTGCTGCGGCCGTCCGTGATGTTCGGGCCGGAGGATACCTTCTTCAACCGCTTCGCCTCGATGGCACGGATGCTGCCGGTGCTGCCGCTGGTCGGCGATGGCGTGACGAAGTTCCAGCCGGCCTTCGTCGGCGATGTCGCCGAGGTGGCGGCGCGTGCGGTCGACGGCACGGTACAGGGCGGGCGCGTCTACGAGCTCGGCGGCCCGGAGGTCATGAGCCTGCGCCAGGTCTTCGAGGAGGTCTGCCGCGTGACCGGCCGCAAGCGCCTGCTGGCGCCGCTGCCTTTCCCGCTGGCGCGGATCATGGGCAGCGTCCTGCAGGTGGTGGACAGGCTGACGCTCGGTCTGCTTCCGGACGAGCTGGTCCTGACCCGTGATCAGGTGAGGCTGCTCGAACGCGACAACGTCGTTTCCTCGGCCGCGGCCAAGGAAGGCCGGGACTTCGCCGGGATCGGTCTCGCGCCGACTTCGGTCGAGGCGGTCATCTCCTCCTATCTCTGGCGCTTCCGCAAGACCGGCCAGTTCGACGCCGCCCGCGCGAGCTGAGCGGCAACGCCGGGGCGAGGATGCCGTTCGATCTCGTCATCTACGATTGCGACGGCACGCTGATCGATAGCGAGACGCTCTACAGCGAGGTCAGCCTCGTGCTTTGCCACGAGATCGGCCTGACGCAGTGGACGATCGAGGACTACAACGCGAATCTCGTCGGCATTCCACTCGCCGACGGCTTCAAGGTGATCGAAGCGGCGCTCGGGCGTCCGCTGCCGGCGGATTTCGAGAGCCGGATCGAGGACGGTGTGGCCGCCCGACTCGAAAGCGAGCTGCGGGCACTGCCGGGGGTAAGGGAGGCGTTGCCCCTGCTCGCGGGGCGCCGCTGCGTCGCCTCCTCGACGAGCCCGGCGCCGCTGCGGCGCAATCTCGGCCTGGCCGGCCTCCTCGAGTTCTTCGATCCGCATGTCTTTTCGGCGTCGCAGGTCGCCCGCGGCAAGCCGGCGCCTGACGTCTTCTTCTTCGCCGCCGCGCAGATGGTTGTTGAGCCGGCAAGCTGTCTCGTCCTGGAAGATTCCGTGCCGGGCGTGCAGGCTGCCCGGGCGGCGGGCATGCAGGTGGTAGGCTTTACCGGAACGGCCCATGACAAGGCGCACATGCGCGAGCGCCTGCTGGCGACAGGCGCCGCCGGCGTGATCGACACCTATGGGGATTGGCCGGGCGAGGCGGCGCGGCTCGCGGAGCTCCACGCCGCCTGAAGCGCCAGCTTTTAGAGCATGCTGGGCAGCACGCGATCCGGCGGTTTGTGGCCGTCCATGAAGGTCTTGATGTTGACGATGACCTTCTCGCCCATGTCGGCGCGGCCCTCATGGGTGGCCGAGCCCATATGCGGCAGCACCACGACCTTGTGCTGGCGGGCGAGTTTGAGCAGACGCGGATTGACCGCAGGCTCGCTCTCGAACACGTCGAGGCCTGCCCCGGCCAGTTCGCCGGCTTCCAGCATGCGGGCGAGCGCCGTTTCGTCGACGATCTCGCCACGCGCCGTGTTCACCAGGATCGCGTCGGGCTTCATCAGCTTGAGACGGCGGGCCGAGAGCAGGTGATAGGTTGCCGGCGTATGCGGGCAGTTGACCGAGACGATGTCCATCCGCGCCAGCATCTGGTCGAGCGAATCCCAATAGGTTGCCTCGAGCTTCTCTTCGATGCGCGGATCGACCCGGCGGCGGTTATGGTAGTGGATCGAGAGGCCGAAGGCGGCGGCGCGCTTCGCCACCGCCTGGCCGATGTGGCCCATGCCGACGATGCCGAGGCGCTTGCCGGTGATGCGACGGCCGAGCATCCAGGTCGGCGACCAGCCAGCCCAGTCGTCGTCGGGAATGACGCGGGCGCCCTCGGCGATCCTGCGCGCCACGGCGAGGATGAGTGCGATCGTCATGTCGGCGGTGTCGTCCGTCAGCACGCCCGGCGTGTTGGTGACGGTGATGCCACGCTGTGCCGCGGTGGCGACGTCGATATTGTCGAAGCCGTTGCCGAAATTGGCGATGAGCCGGAGCTGATCGCCTGCCTGCGCGATGATGGCGGCGTCGATCTTGTCGGTGACGGTCGGGACGAGGACGTCGGCGGTCTTCACGGCTTCGACGAGGGCAGCCTGCGACATCGGCTTGTCGTCGATGTTGAGCCTCGCATCGAACAGCTCCCGCATCCGGGTTTCGACCACGGCGGGCAACTTGCGCGTCACCACGACCAGGGGTTTCTTCTTCGACATGCCGGTCACCCTTCCGTCACCCGTATTCGCCGCGGTCTTCAACCAGCCATTAACCCTGCTGTCCCAGGAATGAAGCGGTTGCGCGGCCCCGCATGTGTTGTCTATGCGGCGGCGCAGCGGAAGACAACTTGACCCTTCGGCCGGGGGCAAGGTGCCGAGCAGGGAGAACGGCGGATGAAGGTTACGACGATGCGCCAAATCGCCCTGATCGGCGCTCTCTTCGTCGGCTCGTCGCTCACTGCGGCCGCGCAGGACATGCAGGCGGGCTCCGTCACCGGCCTGCCCGTGCCGCGCTATGTCAGCTTGAAGACGGACCGGGTGAATTTGCGCGAGGGGCCGTCGAAGGAGCATCGCACCCGCTGGGTCTATCAGCGCGCCGGGCTGCCGGTCGAAGTAACGGCGGAATTCGAGACCTGGCGCCGGGTGCGCGATGCCGACGGCACCGAGGGCTGGGTGCTGCACAGCCTGCTGTCCGGGCGCCGCACCGCGCTCGTGGCGCCGTGGTCCCGGAACAAGGACGAGGTGTTCCCGATGCGCAGCAGTGCATCGGAGGACGCGAACCCGGTCGCCCGGCTGCAGGCAGGGGTCGTCACGAATGTCGCCTCCTGCGCCAATGCCTGGTGCCGCGTCAGCGTCGGCAACATCACCGGCTTTATCCGCCAGGAGCGCCTCTGGGGCGTCTATCCGAACGAGAAGGTCGACTGAGACGGGCCGGCTGCCGGTGTTACTGCTGGACTAGAGCCGGATCCGATCAGGTTGAACCAACCTGATCGGTGAATCCGTCTCTCAACTTAAGTGAGAGAACGCGTTCTCCGATCTGACTGCGTTGCAGTCAGATCGGCGCGTGCTCTAGCGTCATCAGCGGCCGGGCTCCCGGGTCGAGCAGGACGAGCCGCCCCGTGCGACGCTCGATGCTCCAGCGCTGGACCCGCTCGAGAGTCTTGAGGAAGCGCTGCTCCTGATTCATCACGTCGGGTGCGCAGGCCATCATCGTCGAGATCATGCGCGAGAACCGGATTGTCCGCCCCCGGACGGTCGCGTTGCCGCCGAAACCGTTGCAGCCGCCGCGGCCGGACACCTTGCCATCGTCAGCGATGGTGATGACGGTCATGATCGAATCCGGCGTCTCGGCGCCGCCGAGGCTGGCGAGGCGCCAACTCCCGATGGGGGATGAGGCCTGCGTGGCAGGCTGAACCTGCGCGGCCACGCGCTGGACCCAGATTTCGGTATTGTTCGGCCCGCCTGCGAAGACGCTGTGTCGTTCGGTGGTGGTGAAGAGCAGCTGACCGCGATCGAGGATGCGCGCCTGCAGCGCGTAGCTGCGCCGCGGCTCGATCTGACGCGAATCGAAACGCAGCGTCCAGGGCGCCGGGATGCGCTGTCCGGAGACACGGGTTTCGGCGATGGTGCGCGCCGGTGCATCGGCCAGGGAGATATCGAGGAGCTTGACCTCGATGATCGCGCCGGGGGGCAGCAGCATGCGCTCGCGATAGGACACGCTCCCGCTCAGCGTCCGTGGCGCCGCAACGGCAGGGATCGCCGGAAGAGCCGCAGCGAAAACCACCCCCGCGAAGGCCCGCCGCGAGATTGGGGCGCGGGGAGAAAGCATCGTCATCGACCTTTCGAGCGAAAGGAGGCCGGTTCAGCCGTCAATCTTGCGCAGCCGCACGACGACGTCGACGCGGGCGATCTCGTAACCCTCGGGCGGCGTCGGCAGGCTGGCGACGTCGATCTCCTGCGCCGGAATGTCGATGACCCGGTTCTCGCCTTCCACGACGAAATGGTGATGCTCATGATCGGCGGTGTCGAAATAGGCCTTGGCGCCGTCGAGCGTCAGCTCGCGCAGGAGGCCTGCCTCGGTGAACTGGCGCAGTGTGTTGTAGATCGTCGCCAGCGAAACCGGGATCCGCTCCTTCATCGCCTCTTCATAGAGCATCTCGGCGCTGACATGGCGCTGGCCCTTGGCGAAAAGGACCCAGCCGAGCGAGACGCGCTGACGGGTCGGCCGCAGGCCGACGCGCCTCAATTTTTGCCGGACGTCGTGGAAGGGGCAGCCCTGCCGCACAACCGACCCGTCGCCCTGGTTTTGCGAAGTCAGATCGCTCATGCCAATTCTCGTTCTCGCATCTTTCGCAACGGGCGCCCATAGCTCCGCCGATTGATTGAAATCATTCTAGGAAATGTAGGACCTCGGCTTCGCCGTCGCAAGCATGACGCCGACTTCCTAGCCTATGATGGCCATGAAGGCTTTGATCTGGCGCATGGCGATCGCTGTTTTTGACGTTGGCGTGTGGGTCGACGTGCCTGCGCCCTTTTGTTTCCGGTTCCCGCCGTGTTAGGCACGGCGCAGAATACGCCGTGCCGAATCCAGCCGGCGCAAAGGAGCGGAACGGGAATGCAGCGTCAGTCGTCTTTCAGCTACGAGGAGATCCTCGCCTGTGGTCGCGGGGAACTGTTCGGGCCGGGCAATGCGCAGCTGCCGCTGCCGCCGATGCTGATGTTCGACCGCATCACCGAGATCGCCGAAGAGGGCGGCGAGCACGGCAAGGGCCTCGTCCGCGCCGAATTCGACATCAAGCCCGATCTCTGGTTCTTCGACTGCCATTTCAAGGGTGATCCGGTGATGCCGGGCTGCCTCGGCCTCGACGCGCTCTGGCAGCTCACCGGCTTCTTCCTCGGCTGGCTCGGCCTGCCGGGCCGCGGCCGCGCTCTCGGCGTCGGCGAGGTGAAGTTCGCCGATCAGGTGCTGCCGACGGTCAAGCGCGTCGTCTATGGCGTGGATTTCAAGCGCGTCTTCAAGTCGAAGCTCGTGCTCGGCATTGCCGATGGCTGGCTCGAGGCGGACGGCAAGCGCATCTATACGGTCAGCGACATGCGCGTCGGCCTGTTCAAGCCGGAAGCGGCCTGAGGAAAAACGCACCGCGACCTTGCGCGCAACTGCCGCTCGGTCCATTTGCGCGGTATGAATCCAGAGTGGCGGGCCAGCCCCGCTGCGTGCTGACAGCTGGAGTGAAGCGAGCATGAGACGCGTCGTCGTCACCGGGATGGGCATCGTCTCATCCATCGGCAACAACACGCAGGAGGTCCTGGCCTCGCTGCACGAGGCGAAATCGGGCATTTCCCATGTCGCCGAATTCGCCGCGCACGGCTTCCGCAGCCAGGTCGCCGGCGTGCCCACGCTTGATCCCGCGACCGTGCTCGACCGGCGCGCCATGCGCTTCCACGGCGGCGGTTCCGCCTGGAATCAGGTCGCGATGGAGCAGGCGATCGTCGACGCCGGGCTCGAGCCGGCCGAAGTCAGCAACGAGCGCACCGGCATCGTCATGGGTTCGGGCGGTCCCTCGACCCGCGCGCTGATCGACGCCTATGACAAGGCCCGCGAGAGCGGCTCTTCGAAGAAGGTCGGCCCCTTCGCCGTGCCGAAGGGCATGTCCTCGACGGCCTCGGCCACGCTTGCGACCTGGTTCAAGATCAAGGGCGTCAACTATTCGATCTCCTCGGCCTGCGCGACTTCGAACCATTGCATCGGCAACGCCTACGAGCTGATCCAGTGGGGCAAGCAGGACATGATCTTCGCCGGCGGCTGCGAGGAGCTGGACTGGACGCTCTCCGTCCTCTTCGACGCCATGGGCGCGATGTCCTCCGACTTCAACGATCGCCCCGCGGTCGCCTCCCGTGCCTATGACGTCCGGCGCGACGGCTTCGTCATCGCCGGTGGCGCCGGCGTCGTCGTGCTGGAAGAGCTGGAGCATGCCAGGGCGCGCGGCGCCAAGATCTATGGCGAGATCGTCGGCTACGGTGCGACCTCCGACGGCTACGACATGGTCGCTCCCTCGGGCGAGGGCGCGGAGCGCTGCATGCGCATGGCGCTCCAGGGCGTGAAGGCCAAGGTCGACTACATCAATCCGCACGGCACCTCGACGCCCGTCGGCGACGGCAAGGAGATCGAGGCGATCCGTGCCGTGTTCGGCGCCGGTGAGAAGAGCCCGCCGATCTCCGCGACCAAGTCGCTCACCGGCCATTCGCTCGGTGCGACCGGTGTGCAGGAGGCGATCTACTCGCTGTTGATGCTCAACAACGATTTCATCTGCGAGAGCGCCCATATCGAGGAGCTTGACCCGGCCTTTGCCGACATGCCGATCGTGCGCAAGCGCATCGACAATG
Organism: Bosea sp. F3-2; assembly: GCF_008253865.1. NCBI lineage: Bacteria > Pseudomonadati > Pseudomonadota > Alphaproteobacteria > Hyphomicrobiales > Alloboseaceae > Allobosea > Allobosea sp. F3-2. Next base: position 3,070,298 of record NZ_CP042331.1, on the reverse strand, counting down.
CCGGCCTCGGCTGCGTCCTCTCCAACTCCTTCGGTTTCGGTGGCACCAACGCCACCATCGTGATGAAGCGCCTGGAGGCCTGAGGCCGCCATGCTCTTCATGGTGATCGAGCATTTCGATCAGGCCCGCGTGAAGGATGTCTATGCCCGCTTCCAGGAACGCGGGCGCATGGCGCCGGAAGGCTTGCGCTTCGTCGAAAGCTGGGTCGCCGCCGATCTGGGTCGCTGCTTCCAGATCATGGAATGCGACGATGTCGCCTTGTTGCAGGAATGGGTCCTGCGGTGGAGCGACCTTGCCCGCTTCGAGATCGTGCCCGTCGCGACGTCGAAGGCAACGGTTGCCGCGGTGCTGAAATCCTAGAGCATTTTCGAGCGAAGTGGATACCGGTTCGCGTGAAGAAAATGCGATCAAACAAAGAGTTGTGCTGCGTTTGCTACCCGTGCAACGGGTGTGCAATCACCAGGTGCCGTTCAGGCTTGACGAGCCAGAGTTACCAAGCGTTTTCCTTTTCTCCCGCCATCCGACCAGATCCTGAAGATCCCTTTCAGAGTGTGCCATGCTCCCGCTGATGCATAACAAGCGCGGCCTCATCATGGGTGTCGCCAACCAGAACTCGATTGCCTGGGGCATCGCCCGCACCCTTCATGCGCATGGCGCCGAAGTCGCCTTTACCTATCAGGGCGATGCGCTCGGCAAGCGCGTCCGGCCGCTGGCGGAGGGCCTCGGCTCGAAGCTGGTCATCCCCTGCGATGTCGAGGACATCGCTTCGGTCGATGCGGCCTTCGCGGCGCTCGACCAGGCCTGGGGCGGTGATCCCGAGCGCAACACGCTCGACTTCGTCGTCCACGCCATCGGCTTCTCGGACAAGAACGAGCTCAAGGGCCTCTATGCCGACACCTCGCGCGAGAACTTCTCGCGCACCATGGTGATCTCCTGCTTCTCCTTCACCGAGATCGCCAAGCGCGCCGCCGAGCGGATGCCGAAGGGCGGCAGCATGATCACGCTGACCTATGGTGGCTCGACCCGGATCATGCCGAACTACAATGTCATGGGCGTGGCCAAGGCGGCGCTCGAGGCGAGCGTGCGTTATCTCGCCGGCGACTACGGCCCGCGTGGCATCCGCGTGAACGCGCTCTCGCCCGGACCGGTGCGGACGCTGGCTGGGGCCGGCATCTCCGATGCGCGCGCCATGCTGACCTGGCAGCGGGCCAATTCGCCACTGCGCAAATCGGTCTCGCTCGATGAGATCGGCGGCTCGGCGCTATACTATCTTTCTGACCTGTCTGGTGGCGTCACAGGTGACGTCCACCACATCGACGCCGGCTATCACATCACTTCGATGCCGACGCTCGAAAGTCTGCGTGCTGCCGACAGCGGCAACGGGGAGTAGACGGAACCCTGTGACGGGACCATCGTTCTCCCCGGATCGGAAGGAGGACATGCGATGGCCTTGGTCAGGTACGAGATCGTCGAGCACGATGGCGGATGGGCCTATAAGGTCGGCGACGTGCTGTCGGAAACCTTCCGTTCGCATGAGGCGGCGCTGAAGGCCGCCACGCGGGCGGCCGCCCGTCAGACGATCGCCGGCCACACCGATGGCATCGTTTATCAGGACAAGGACGGCCAGTGGCACGAGGAACTGGCCGACGGCCATGACCGTCCCTCGACCGAGGTCATCGACGAGCCCTGAGGGCTGCCTGCTCCGTCCCCAATGCAAGTCCGATCCGGTCGGGAAAGCCTCTAGAGCATCGGGCGAAAAGTGGAGTCCACTTTTCGGAGAAATCCGACGCTCAAACAAAGAGTTAGATCGCCACTTCGCTCCCGAAGGGATGCGCGGCGATCTAGCGTGCGGTAAAGAAGGTCAGCAGGACCTTGTTCTTCTCGCCGAGCAGGCAGAGGAAGCGGCGCGGTTTGTCCGAGCGGTCGGTCCGCAGATAGGCCTCGGCCATGACGATCCGCATCACGGGGATCCCCTCGATCTTCAATTCCGAGACCGCAACGGTGGCACCGTCCTCGTCGATATAGATGTCCTTGATCTCCGGCTCCCTGGCGTGGAGCGCCTGCAAGGCTACCGTCTTGCAGGTGGCGACCTCGGGCGTCGCTGGCTTTTCGCTCTTCGGCGGGACTTCCTGTGCCGGGGCAGGCATGGAGAGGACGGCGGAGATCAGGGCAGGGACGAGGACGCGGAGCATGCAGGAGCACTCACATTGATCGGTGAGTGCTGAACGCGCGAACGCGGCGGCGGTTCATGCAGGGTGTTATCCCGTGCGCGCTGCGGCATGCAATGCCGCTGCGCAGACACGGGACCGCCAACCGGATTAAGCTGGCGCCGCGCGTGGAAGATCGCGCCGATCGAAAAGGAAAACCCGGCGTGGTCTGACCTCGCCGGGTGATCGTGTCTCTCTCGTTGCGCGGTCCCGTGTCCGCGCAGCGGCACTTTGTGCCGCAGCGCGACGGGATGACACCTTCGATAGGCTCAGAGACCGAGCTTCTTCTTGCGCTGGCCCAGCGTGCGCAGGCGCAGCGCGTTGAGCTTGATGAAGCCCGCCGCGTCGCGGTGATCGTAGGCCACCGCGCCTTCCTCGAAGGTGACGAGGTCCTGATCGTAGAGCGAGTAGTCGCTGGAGCGGCCGATGACATGGACGCCGCCCTTGTAGAGCTTGAGGCGGACGTCGCCGGTGACGAACTCCTGGCTCTTGTCGATCAGCGCCTGCAGCATCTCGCGCTCGGGCGAGAACCAGAAGCCGTTGTAGATGAGCTCGGCGTATTTCGGCATGATCTCGTCCTTGAGATGCGCCGCGCCGCGGTCCAGCGTGATCGACTCGATCGCGCGATGGGCCGCATGCAGGATCGTGCCGCCGGGCGTCTCGTACATGCCGCGGCTCTTCATGCCGACGAAGCGGTTCTCGACCAGGTCGAGCCGGCCGATGCCGTTGTCGCGGCCGAGATCGTTGAGCTTGGCGAGCAGCGTCGCAGGCGAGAGCTTCACGCCGTCGATAGCGACCGCATCGCCCTTCTCGAAGGAAATCGTGATGACGGTCGGCTTGTCCGGCGCATCCTCCGGCGAGACGGTGCGGGAATAGACGTAATCCGGCACTTCCTGCGCCGGATCCTCCAGCACGCGGCCTTCGGAGGAGGCGTGCAGCAGGTTGGCGTCGACGGAGAAGGGCGCTTCGCCGCGCTTGTTCTTCGCGATCGGGATCTGGTGCTGCTCGGCGAAGGCGATGAGCTGCTCGCGCGAGCGCAGGTCCCATTCGCGCCAGGGCGCGATCACCACGACGTCGGGCTTGAGCGCGTAAGCCGTGAGCTCGAAGCGGACCTGGTCGTTGCCCTTGCCGGTGGCGCCGTGGGAGACGGCGTCGGCGCCGGTCTTCTCGGCGATCTCGATCAGCTTCTTCGCGATCAGCGGCCGCGCGATCGAGGTTCCCAGCAGATAGACGCCTTCATAGGCGGCATTGGCGCGGAACATCGGGAAGACGTAGTCGCGCACGAATTCCTCGCGCAGGTCCTCGATGTAGATGTTCTCGGGCTTGATGCCGAGCAGCAGCGCCTTGTCACGCGCCGGGCCGAGCTCCTCGCCCTGGCCGAGATCGGCGGTGAAGGTCACCACCTCGCATCGATAGGTGGTCTGCAGCCATTTGAGGATGATCGAGGTGTCGAGTCCGCCGGAGTAGGCGAGAACGACCTTCTTCACGCTGCTGTCAGCCATCTGATCAATTTCCTGCTGGCGGCCCGCGGGCCGCGTTTCGGACGCAATGGCGCACTATCGCAGGGTTCGGGGCGAAGCAATCGGAACCTTCTGATCGATCCCGCGTCGTCCTGTGATGGGTCGGCGTTGGCGACGGCGTCGTCCCGTCTTTCCGAGAGCGTCCATTCGCGGCGCTTGCGGTCGTGCTCCGGAGAGTTCAGGCTCGACGGTGCGCGACACGAGATGATGACGACCTGTTCGGAGGCTGAATGCCGAATCGTCCCGTTCTGGACTTCTGGTATGAGTTCGCGTCGCCCTATTCCTGCCTGAGCGCCCTCAGAATCGAGAAGCTGGCCGAGGAGGCCGGCGTCACCTTGCGCTGGCGGCCTTTCCTGCTGGGGCCGATCTTTGCTGCGCAGGGCTGGAACAGCTCACCCTTCGCGCTCTACCCCAGCAAAGGCCGCTATATGTGGCGCGACACGGCCCGGCGCGCCCGGCGGCAGGGGCTCAGCTTCGTCAAGCCCGACAATTTTCCCCAGAATTCGCTGACCGCTGCGCGGTTGGCCCTGGCTGGCCGCGATGCGGGGTGGACGCCGGCCTTTTCGCGGGCTCTGTTCCGGGCCCAGTTCTGCGAGGGCAAGAACATCTCCGAGGAGGCGGTGCTGACGGCGGCGCTGAAGGAGGCGGGTGGTGAGCCCGGTGTCGCCATGCCGCTTTCCCGCAGCGAGGAAATCAAGGGGCGCCTGCGCGCCGAGATCGAATATGCTAAGTCGATCGGCATCTTCGGCGCGCCCTTCTTCGTCGCTGGCGATGGTGAGTTGTTCTGGGGCGATGATCGGTTGGAGGAAGCGCTCGAATGGGCGGAGCACGGGCGCTGAAATCGTGATCGTGGATCGCCGCGGTCTCTTGGCGGCGGGCGCGGGTTTCTGCCTGGCTCCCGCTGCTTTGGCGCGTCCGTCCTTGCCCGGCGACGCGCCGGGTTACGACATGCGCGAGCTCAGCGCCGTGCCCAACGAGCCTGCCATCGGTCGCCGCTACTGGTCTCCGGGGTTGAACGAAGGCTACATTCCGCAGGGTCTGACGGTCTATCGGGACGAGATCCTGATCGCGGCGTACCGCAGCACCGAGCGTGATCAGGACAATGGCCCGTCCCAGCTCTTTCGCCTGTCCCGCACCGATGGGCGCCTGCTCGGCAGTTTCGCCTTGCCGGCGACCTACGGCCATCCGGGCGGCCTCGCCATGGTCGAGGACACGTTGTTCGTTACCAATTCGGGACGTCTGCTCGCACTCGATTTCAGGGAATCCTGCCGCAGCGGCGAATGTGTGCCGCTGAAGGAGGCGCGCGTCGACAAGGCCATGGGGCCTTCCTTCCTTGCCGCGTCGGGCGACAGGCTCTGGTTCGGTCCCTTCCGCCGCGAGGGCACGCCCAGCCTCCATGCCGTGCCGGTCGCCCGGGTGCTGTCCGAGAGCGAGGCGACGATCAGCCTGGCGGATGCGGAGACGACGATCCCATTGCCGCTCTTCGCGCAGGGCGCGACCTTCGGCGATGAGGGGAGCATCTGGATATCGCAGAGCGCCGGCAATCGGCCCGCATTCCTGTCGAGGCTCGACAGCCGCACCGGCGCCCTCCTGGCGCATTACGCGGCTCCGGGCGGGATCGAAGACCTCGGCCATGCGCCGGACGGCAAGCTCTGGGCGGTCAGCGAGGCGGGGACGCAGCGCTGGAACCGCTGGAGCACCTTCTATCCCGTCGTTTTCGAGATCGACCCCGCGAAACTGGTCGTCGCCTGATCAGCCTTGACCGGGCCCTTGCGGCGGCCGGGACCAGGGACCGCGCGCCACCGTCTCCTCGACCATGGTCGGCAGATCCTGACGCTCGGCGAGCTTGGGCGGGTGTGGCGGCATCTCCGGCATGCGCCCGCCTGCGGTCTCGATCAGCGCCTGCACGCGCTTGGTGACGGAAGGGTGGGTCGAGAACAGATCGGCGAAATCGTCGGGGTCGTTCTCGAAGCACATGTCCATCAGGCCGGAGGGAATGCCCTCGATGTCGGCCCGGCCGGAGATCTTAAGCAGGGCGGAGATCATTGCATCCGGGTTCTTGGTCAGCTCGACCGCTCCGGCATCGGCCAGATATTCGCGCGACCGCGACAGCGACAGCCGGATCAGCACAGCCAGGAACCAGGAGATCGCGATCACCGCGACGCCGACGATGATCGCCAGCCCGTTGCCTTTCTTGGAATCATCCGACGAAACCCTGATCCGGCTGCGGCCGAAGCCGCGGAACACGATCTCGCCGATGAAGGAGATCACGCCGGCGATCACCACCGCGACCACCATCAGCCGGACGTCGCCATTGCGGATATGGGTCAGCTCATGCGCCAGCACGGCTTCGACCTCCGCGTCGTTGAGCTGGGCCAGGAGCCCGCTGGTGACGCTGACCGTGAACTGCTTGTCGTTGACGCCGCTGGCGAAGGCGTTGAGCGCGTCGCTCTCGATGATCGCGAGCTTCGGCATCGTCAGGCCCCGCGAGATGCAGAGATTCTCCAGCATCCGGTAGAGCTTCGGATTTTCCGCCTGGGTGATGCCCTTGGCGCCCGTCACGGCGCCGATCAGCGCGACGTTCATGCGGAAGCCGATGAAGACCCACAGCATCGTTGCCGCGGTGATCAAGGGGAACCAGGAGCGGAAGATGCGGTTCGCCTCGCCGAAGGCGGTGTGTCCGCGCGGCACGCCGCCATAGCCATAGGCGATCAGCAGCAGGCCCCAGGCGGTGAGGTAGACCAGCAGGAAGAGCCCGGCGATCAGGAGGTTGGACCTGATCCGGTTATTGCGCTGATGGGTATAGAGCCCGAAGGCCTGAGCCATCGCAGCCTCTCCCGGTTGCTTTAGGAAGACTCCGGGAACCTGCTACGTTTAACCGGAAACGTGCCGTCATTCCGGGCTTGACCCGGAATCCATCGTAGAGTGCCGGAGTCCTCCGATGGATTCCGGATCGGCGCGGCTTCGCCGCTTGTCCGGAATGACGGTGCTTTTCCGTGAAAGTGCAGCATGTTCTAGAACTTCACGCTGGGCGCGACCTCGATCTGGGCGCGCGTCTGTTCGCCGACATCGAAGAACTCGCGCTGGGTGAAGCCCATCTGCGGTGCGAACAGCACGGCCGGAAAGGCCTGGATCGCGGCGTTGAACTCGCTCACAGCATTATTGAAGAAGCGCCGCGCCGCTGCCAGCTTGTCCTCGACATTGCCGAGATCGACCTGAAGCTGCTGGAAATTCGCGCTAGCCTTGAGGTCGGGATAGGCCTCGCCCAACGCCAGCAATCGCCCAACGGCGCCGGAAAGCTGCTGCTCGGCGGCTGCCTTGTCGTGCACGCCGCTCGCGCCCTGCGCCGCGTTTCGGGCGGCGATCACCGCGTCGAGCGTCGATTTCTCGTGCGTCGCGTAGCCCTTCACCGTCTCGACGAGATTCGGGATCAGGTCATGCCGCTGCTTGAGCTGGACGTCGATGTCGGCGAAGGCCTGGTTGACGCGCTGCCGCATCGTGACGAGGCCGTTATAGGTCATGATCACATAGACGACGAGGGCCACGATCAGCCCCAGAATGACCCAGCCCATGCAAAGCTCCCCTTGTGCCGGCCGTAGAGTGTGCTGCGAAAAAGTGGCAACGGCTTTTCGCCTAAAGCATGCTCTAAACTTCTAGAATCGATCACGCTTCCTGCGATTGGATGATTTCATCCAATCGCAGCGTGATTTGAGCCCGCACACTGGCACGGCCGGGGACCTCGGGAAAGCGCCAGAAAGCTTGCTCTGACGGCCGGAGTGGATTACATCGCCCTTGTCCGAAGGGCCGTGATCGATCATGCGCCGGGGGCGGTCTTCGAGACCTGCTCCCGTTTCGTGCTGGAAACGGGCTCTTTGGATACGGATCGAACCGGCGGCATGGCGCCTCCGGCCCCGATGCACCGGGGCGGGATTCCTCCGAGAGGAGAAGTCGACGGCAGCGACCCGGACCGCAACACCAACCACGGCGCCTATGCCGGACATCCGCGGGATACGCGGCCGGCTCCTAGGAGATTACATGTCTGCAGTTGAGAGCTACAGCGCGGGTCGCGAGGATTTCGCCGCCCTTCTCGAAGAGTCCTTCGCCCGCAACGAGGCGATGGAAGGTACCGTCATCAAGGGCAAGGTCGTCGCCATCGAGAAGGATATGGCGATCATCGACGTCGGCCTGAAGACGGAAGGGCGCGTCGCGCTCAAGGAATTCACCGGCCCCGGCCGTGACCAGGAGATCGGCGTCGGCGATGAGGTCGAGGTCTATCTCGACCGGATCGAGAACGCGCTCGGCGAAGCCGTCATCTCGCGCGACAAGGCTCGCCGCGAAGAGAGCTGGGTCAAGCTCGAGAAGGCCTTCGAGGCCCGCGAGAAGGTCACCGGCATGATCTTCAACACCGTCAAGGGCGGCTACACGGTCGACCTCGACGGCGCCGTGGCCTTCCTGCCGCGTTCGCAGGTCGACATCCGTCCGATCCGCGACGTCGGCCCGCTGATGGGCCAGCCGCAGCCCTTCGAGATCCTCAAGATGGATCGTCGCCGCGGCAACATCGTCGTGTCGCGCCGCACCGTCCTCGAAGAGACTCGCGCCGAGGCTCGTTCCGAGCTCGTCGCCTCGCTCGAAGAGGGTCAGGTCATCGACGGCGTCGTCAAGAACATCACCGAGTACGGTGCGTTCGTTGACCTCGGCGGCATCGACGGCCTGCTGCACGTCACCGACATGGCGTGGCGCCGCGTGAACCATCCGTCCGAGGTCGTGACCATCGGCCAGACGGTCAAGGTCAAGATCATCAAGATCAACCAGGACACGCACCGCATCTCGCTCGGCATCAAGCAGCTGCTGGCCGATCCGTGGGATGGCATCGCCGAGCGTTACCCGGTCGGCACCCGTCTCAAGGGCCGCGTGACCAACATCACGGACTACGGCGCGTTCGTCGAAGTGGAGCCGGGCATCGAAGGCCTGATCCACGTCTCCGAGATGTCCTGGACCAAGAAGAACGTTCACCCCGGCAAGATCGTCTCGACCTCCCAGGAAGTCGATGTCGCGATCCTCGAGGTCGATCCGGTCAAGCGTCGCATCTCGCTCGGCCTCAAGCAGACCCTGCGCAACCCGTGGGAGCTGTTCGCGGAGCAGCACCCGGCTGGTTCGACGGTCGAGGGCGAGGTCAAGAACAAGACCGAGTTCGGTCTGTTCCTGGGCCTGGAAGGCGACATCGACGGCATGATCCACCTCTCGGACCTCGACTGGAACCGTCCGGGCGAGCAGGTCATCGAGGAGTACAAGAAGGGCGACATCCTGCAGGCTGTCGTTCTCGATGTGGACGTCGAGAAGGAGCGTATCTCGCTCGGCCTGAAGCAGCTCGGCGGCGATCCCTTCGTGGATGCCGGCGAGTTCAAGAAGGGCCAGATCGTCACCTGCGAGGTGGTCGAGGTCAAGGAGTCGGGTCTCGACGTCAAGATCGCCGACACCGACATGATGACCTTCATCAAGCGCGCCGAGCTGGCTCGCGATCGCTCCGAGCAGCGCCCTGAGCGCTTCGCGGCCGGCGAGCGCATCGACGCCCGCGTCGTGCTCTTCGACAAGAAGGCCCGCAAGATCCAGGTCTCGATCAAGGCCCTGGAGATGGCCGAGGAGAAGGAGGCGATCGCCCAGTTCGGTTCGTCCGACTCCGGCGCCTCGCTCGGCGACATCCTGGGTGCGGCCCTCAAGAAGGCCAACACCGAGAAGAAGTGAGGCTTCGGCCGCTTCGAGCGGCCGGCCTTCGAATTCAGCCCGCGCGGAGAAATCCGCGCGGGCTTTTGTTTCGAACCATCCCCCGTCATTCCGGGGCGCGGCGAAGCCGCGGGCCCGGAACCCATGAACTCCGTGCTTGTCGAGAAGGCGGCAGCGTTGCCGCTTTCTCATCTCGACCTGTGTCCATGGGTTCCGGGCTCTTCGCTTCGCGAAGCCCCGGAATGACGGTGGCGTTTCCACAACAATGAGGAGCCCCGCCATGACCCCCGCCGCCATCGGCATCGACTTCGGCACCACCAACAGCGTCGTCGCGCTGGCGGGAGCGGATGGCTCGGTCATGACACGCTCCTTCGCCACCAAGCAGGGTGCGGTCGATGCCTATCGCTCGGCGCTGATGTTCTGGCGCGAGGGGCGCCCGCCCGAGACCCGCATCACCCATGTCAGCGGTCCCGACGCCCTCGACATGGCGCTGGGCATGACGACCGAGCACCGCTTCCTGCAGTCGCTCAAGACCCATCTCTCCAGTCGCGCCTTCCAGGAGACCCGGCTGTTCGGCAAGCTCTTCGGGCTTGAGGATCTGATCGGTGTCTTCCTCACGGACCTCACGACCGGTGTTGCAGGCCATGACGCACTGCCGCTGGTTTCCGGCCGCCCGGTCGTCTTCGCTGGCGAACGGCCGGACGAGGAGCTCGCGGTTGGCCGCCTGAAGGCCTCCTACGGCAAGGCCGGGATGAGCCAAGTCGACTTCGCCTATGAGCCGCTCGGCGCCGCCTACTGGTATGCGCGCGACCTGAAGGAGCCGCAGACCATGCTGGTCGCCGACTTCGGCGGCGGCACCAGCGACTTTTCGGTGATGCGCTTCGAGCCCGGCGCGCATGGCCGGCTTGACGCCGTCCCGCTCTCCCATGCCGGTGTCGGCGTCGCCGGCGATACCTTCGACTACCGCATCATCGAGCACGCCGTCTCGCCGGCGCTCGGCAAGGGCACGGATTACCGCTCCTTCGGCAAGCTCCTGCCGGTCCCGGCGCATTACCACGCCGCCTTCGCGCAATGGCACAAGCTCTCGCTGATGAAGAGCCGCGAGACCATGGCCGAGCTCAACGCCCTGATCCGCGAGGCGGTCGAGCCGGCCAAGCTCGAAGACCTGCTGACGGTGATCGAATACGACCTCGGCTATGAGCTCTATCGCGCTGTTTCGGCCGCCAAGGTCGCGCTCTCGGATAGCGAGACCGCGACGCTCAAATTCAGCCAGATGGGCGTCGTCATCGAGAAATCGATCCGCCGGACCGATTTCGAGCGCTGGATCGCCGAGGATGTCGGCGCGATCGAAGCCGCACTCGACCGGGCCCTGGCGGAGGCCGGTCTCGGCGGTGATCGCATCGAGGCGGTCTTCATGACCGGCGGAACCTCCTATGTTCCGGCGGTGCGTAGCCTGTTCGACAGGCGTTTCGGTGCCGGGAAGGTGCATATCGGCGATGCCTTCCGCTCGGTCGCGAGTGGCCTCGCGCTGCTCGCGCTCGACCGGGCGCGCGTCTCGGTCGCGGCCTGAAGGCGAGCTCGTGCCTTGCCCGCCCGACATGGCGGGTCTACATCACGGACCCGCTGACGTCAGGAGTACCCAATGTCGTCCGATGCCGACTTGCTCGCAGATCGCCGCAGCCTGCGGCGCAAGCTGACGCTCTGGCGTGTGCTTGCCGTGCTCGGTGTGGTCGTCGCCGCGGTGGTCGGCGGCCTCGCCTGGAAAGGCGATAGCTCGGTGAGCCTGTCGAGCGCGCATATCGCGCGCGTCACCGTCTCCGGCTTCATCTCCGGCGATCGCCGCACGCTCGACCTGATCAAGTCGGTCGAGGACAGCAGTGCCGTTTCGGCCGTCGTGCTCAGGGTCGACAGCCCTGGCGGCACCACTTCGGGTTCGGAGGCGCTCCATACGGCGCTACGCAAGCTCGCGGCCAAGAAGCCGATGGTCAGCGTGGTCGACGGCGTCGCTGCCTCCGGCGGTTACATCGCCGCCATGGGCGCGGATCGCATTGTCGCACGGCAGACCTCGCTCGTCGGCTCGATCGGCGTGCTCTTCCAGTTCCCCAATGTCTCGCATCTGCTCGATACGGTCGGCGTCAAGGTCGAATCGATCAAGTCGAGCCCGCTCAAGGCCGCGCCGAGCGGCTTCGAGCCGACCTCTCCAGAGGCGCGCGAGGCGCTCCAGCGCGTCGTCGACGACAATTACGCCTGGTTCAAGCAGATGGTGCGCGACCGCCGCCACCTCGCCGACGGCGAGCTGGCGACCGTCTCGGACGGGCGGGTCCATTCCGGTCGCCAGGCGCTGGGGCTGAAGCTGGTCGACCAGATCGGCGGCGAGACCGAGGCCATCGCCTGGCTTGAGCGCGAGAAGGGCGTTGCCAAGGATCTCAAGGTGCGCGACTGGCGTCGCCGCAGCGAATCCTCCTCCTTTGGCCTCTGGAGCCTGGCCGAGGCGATGGCGCGTGGCGCGGGGCTGGAGGCCCTGGCCGCGACGATCGCACGGGCAGCGGACCAGCCGGTCGGCTTGCGGCTTGACGCGCCCTTGGCGCTCTGGCAGCCTGCCGCTGAAAAATGATGTTGATACAAATGGTTATACTCCGGCGATGATTAAGTCCGAACTCGTTCAGCGGATCGCTGATCAGAACACCCACCTCTATCAGCGCGACATCGAGAACATCGTCTCGGCCATCCTGGACGAGGTCGTGAAGGCGCTCGCTCGCGGCGACAGGGTGGAGCTGCGTGGCTTCGGCGCTTTTTCGCGCAAGGCGCGCTCCGCCCGCGTCGGCCGCAACCCCCGCACAGGTGATGCGGTGGAGGTCGAGGAGAAGTTCGTCCCCGTCTTCAAGACGGGCAAGGAGCTGCGGCTGCGCCTCAACGGCAAGTCTTAGAGGCCGTTCCTGCAGGCACGGAGAACGCGATGAAGGCCTTTCTGAAGGCATTGGTGCTGGTTCCGGTCGCGCTGCTGATCGTGCTGTTTTCGGTGGCGAACCGCGCGCCGGTGCGGGTTTCGCTCGATCCTTTCAGCCGCGACCTGCCGACGCTCTCCTATGAGCTGCCGCTCTTCGCGGTGGTGCTGGCGGCGATCGCCGTCGGTGTCCTCGTTGGCGGCCTGGCGTCCTGGATCGCCCAGGGCAAGCATCGCAAGGCCGCGCGCCGCAACCGTCGCGAGGTCGAGGTTCTGCGCTCCGAGACGCAGGCCCTGCGCTCCGCCGTTCCTGATTCTGCCCTGCCGGCTCTGACCAGCGGACGTAATTGATGCGCCTTTTCGATGTGGCCGAGATCGACGCGGCCCTGAGCTATCCTGCCCTGATCAATATTCTCGACGACGCCTTCCGCAGCGACGTCATCGCCCCCAAGCGTGGCCAGTACGCGATCGAACGCCCGGGCGAGGAAAACGCCATCCTGCTGACCATGCCGGCCTGGAGCGGACCGGACGTCGACAAGCCCTATATCGGCACGAAGATCGTCTCGGTCTTCTTCGGCAACGGGCGCCGCAACCTGCCCGGCGTCATGGGCGCCTATCTGCTGATGGATGGCGAAACCGGCGCGCCGCTCGCGGTGATGGATGGCAACCGCCTGACGACCTGGCGCACCGCCGCGGCCTCGGCCCTGGCTTCGCGCTACATGTCCAATCCGGAAGCCAGCCGCATGCTGATGGTCGGGGCCGGCGCGCTTTCCCCTTTCATCATCAAGGCGCACCGCTCGGTCCGGCCGCTGACCGAGATCGCGATCTGGGCCCGCCGTCTGGAAGCCGCCGAGGCTGTCGTCGCCGAACTGGCGAAGGACGGCATCGAGGCCCGCGCCACTGCCGATCTCGAAGGCGAGGCGCGCACTGCCGACATCATCTCCTGCGCCACCAATGCGACCGAGCCGCTGATCCACGGCCATTGGCTGAAGCGCGAGGCGCATCTCGACCTGATCGGCGGCTTCACCATGCAGATGCGCGAGGCCGATGCGGATGCGCTGCACCGCGCCCGTGTCGTGGTCGATTCCAGCAAGGCGATCGACGAGGGTGGCGATGTCGCCGTCGCGATCGCGGAGGGCAGCTACAGCGCCGACAAGATTGCCGGCACCCTCGCCGATCTCTGCCATGGCAGGATCGCCGGCCAGATCGAGGGCGGCGGCATCACGCTGTTCAAGTCGGTGGGCGTCGCGCTCGAGGACCTGGCCGCGGCCGTCGCGGTCTGGGAGAACCGGTAGGCGCCGGTTCGCCGCGGCCGCAGGCGGAGAAAGTCTGGAGAGCCTGTCATGGCCGTGTCGATCGAGTTGACCGATGAGGAGCGCGGCTATGTCGCGCGCGTCGCCGGAATGAAGCCGGGCTTTCTGCCGACGCTGCTGAGCTATCTGCCCTATTTCGCGCCGGTTGCCCTGTTCGGCTTCTATGGCGTCGCCATCGGAGATCTGACGGCGGTTGTGCTCGCCTTCCTCTGCCTGCTGGGGCTGAATCTCTGGTGGATTCATGGTCAGAGCGGGCCCACGGCGCTGTTCCTGGCGATCTGCACCAAGATCATCGCCGCGAGCAAGGCGCAAGAGCAGCCCCCGCAATAGCCGCGGGGCGGCGTCAGGCGACCGGCGCGCCGCCAATGGCGCCGAGCAGCCACAGGATCAGCACGATGACCAGCACGAGGCCGAGCACGCCGCCGAGGCCGGCTGGCCCGTAGGTGCGGTGGCCGTAATACCCGCCACCGCCAAGCAGCAGGATGATGAGCAGGACGATCAGGACGGTGGACATGGCAATCTCCCGTAAATCGGCGTCCTTGCAGGGCGCGGTCTAGCGGGAAACGCCGGCCGGAAACGGTTGGTTCCGAGGAGGGACCCTGGGGACTATTCGGCCTTGATGCCGGCATCCCGGATCAGGTCGCCCCATTTCTTCATCTCGGATTGCAGGAAGCTGGCCGTTTCCGCCTGGCTCCAGCCGGCGGGTTCGGCGGCGAGCAGGTCCATCTTCGACCTGACGGCCGGGTCGGCGATGGCGGCCTTGGTGTCGGCCTGGATCTTCGCGATGATCGCCGGCGGCGTCTTGGCCGGAGCGAACAGCGCGAACCAGGAGGAGACGTCGAAGCCGGGCACTGTCTCGGCGATCGGTGGAAACTCGGGTGCAGTCGGCGCACGCTTGGCCGTGGTGATGCCGAGCCCACGGATCGTGCCCGCCCGGACATGCGGCAGCGCCTGCGGAATATTGTCGAAGATCAGGTCGATGCGCCCGGTCATCAGATCCTGCGCTGCCTGGGCCGTGCCGCGATAGGGCACATGCACCATCTTGGTGCCTGTAAGCTTCTGGAAGAGCTCGCCCGAGAGGTGCACGGAGGTGCCGATGCCGGAGGAGCCATAGGTCAGCTTGCCCGGATTGGCCTTGGCATAGGCGACGAGCTCCGCGACATCCTTCACCGGCAGCTGGTTGGAGACGACGAGCAGGTTCGGCACCATCGCGACCATGGTGATCGGCGCGAGATCCTTGACCGGGTCGTAGTTCAGCTTGGCGTAGAGATACTGGTTGGTCGCCAGGCCGACAGAGACGATCAGGAAGGTGTCGCCATTGGGTTCGGCCTTGGCGACGGCGTCCGTGCCGATATTGCCGCCGGCTCCGGCACGGTTCTCGACGACGACGTTGGTGCCCCAGGCCTGGCCGAGCTTGTCGGCGACGAGGCGGCCGAGCACGTCCGTCGCACCGGCCGGCGGGAAGGGGACGACGAGCTTGATCACCCGCCCTTGCGGCCAAGGTTGCTGGCCGAGGCCGGTGGTGGGCGCCGCAAGCAGCGCTCCCGTGCCGGCGAGAAGCGCCCGGCGGTCGATCTGAACCGTCATCGATGATCCTCCCTAAGAGGGCGCGCTGCGTCGCCTGTCCGCAAGGCTGCAATTCGCCGCGCCGCTTGTCCAGTCATCGCGCTTGACCGCCATGAAGGCGCGCGACGATTCTGCCGCCATGCGCAACACCTCCCGAATCGCCGCCCTTCTCGCATCGCTGGCCCTGCTGCCAACCGCCGGCCTCGCACAGTCGACCGCCGAGCAGGAGGCGAAGACGCGGGCTGCCAACATCGCTGCCTATCCTGACGCCGCCCGCGCGCTCTTCGGCCAGAAGACGACGCCGGCGAGCATGCAGGCGCGCGCCATCGGCAATTACGCACGCGGCTGCCTTGCCGGCGCCGAGGCGCTGCCGATCGACGGGCCGAGCTGGCAGGTGATGCGGCTCAACCGCAACCGCAACTGGGGCCATCCGGTCCTGATCGACTATCTGGAGAAGCTCGCCCGCGATGTGCCGCGCATCACCGGCTGGCCGGGCCTTCTCGTCGGCGACATGTCGCAGCCACGCGGCGGCCCGATGGTCACCGGCCACGCCTCGCACCAGATCGGGCTCGATGCCGATGTCTGGCTGACGCCGATGCCGAAGGGCCGGCTCGACCGTGAGGAGCGCGAGAACATGTCGGCGGTCAACATGGCCCGAGCCGACTGGCGCGACGTCGATCCGCGCAACTGGACCCCGGCCCATACCCGGCTGATCAAGGCCGTCGCCGCCGAACCCCGCGTCGAGCGCATCTTCGTCAATCCGGCGCTCAAGGTCGCGCTTTGCCGCGAAGCGGGCGCGGACAAGAGCTGGCTGGAGAAGGTGCGGCCGATCTGGGGCCACAACTATCACTTCCACATCCGCATGGCCTGCCCGGCCGGCATGGCGAGCTGCCAGGGCCAGGAGCCGCCGAATTTCGGCGATGGCTGCGGTTCGGAGCTGAGCGGCTGGGTCGAGCGCCAGTATCAGGCGATCTTCCATCCGCCCGAGCCCAAGCCGGGTCCGAAGCCCAAGCCCAAGCCGCCGATGTCGCTCGATGCCCTGCCGCCGGAATGCCGGCAGGTGCTGGTGGCGCGGTAGATGTGAGCAGGCAGGATTTTACACGGAACCAGGCCGTCATTCCGGGGCGGGCCGCAGGCCCGAGCCCGGAATCCATGAACACGACAGCCCACCGAGAAGGCGCCGATCCGACGAGTCTTCTCGCCTGATCTCGTGTTCATGGGTTCCGGGCTCTTCGCTGACGCGAAGCCCCGGAATGACTGCGGCGGTTCCGGCGGATGTCTCGACAGTTGTCTACACCGCCTAGCGCCTCCGCTGCACGCGCCCCGAGCTATAGGCGAAGGGGTCGTGCTCGGGGCTGATCGGCAGCGCCTCTTCGGAGCCCTGCTGGTCGACGACGCCGGAGCCGCCGCCATCGCCGAGGACGGCCTCCTCCTCCGAGGGCTCGACGGCGCCGGGCAGGGCGAGCGGCCCGCGCGCTTCGCTTGGCAAGGGCTGCGGCTGGAAGCCTGGGCGCCCCTGCCGCTGGCGCGCGTCATACTGCTCCAGGAAGCGCTGCTGCGCGTCGAGGCTGTGATCCTGGCCCCGCCCGTAGTTGGCGACCGGATAGCCGCCCTGCACCGCGCCGGGCGGGCGCAGGCCATCGCTCGGCTGGCGCAGCAGAGGTCCGCCGGCATAGGCCGTGGCGGCTGGCGCGCTGCCGCGCGGAGACGCCGGTGCATTCTGCGCCGAGGAATAGGGCCGGGCCGGGTCCGGTGGCGGCAGGTTGTAGTTCGGCGTGTATTTGATGATCGGCTTGCAGATATGCCGGCCCTTGGCATGGCGGGCTAGGTCGATGTGGAGGTGGTCGTAGTGCATCGGATCGGCACCCGGGCCGAGCACAGTGCCGAAATAGGTGCAGGCGCCGACGAAGATCTCGCGCAGGAAGTTCTGTTCCTCGGGCGAGCCGCGCCAGCCGTCCTTGACCGTGACGACGCGGTTATCATTCAGCCGGAAGGAGAAGACGTCGACGGCATTGCCATAGGCGTGCTCCGAGGTGCGCGTCGTATAGGTGCCGTTGTTCATCGCGCGGCAGGAATAGGAACCGGCGCGGATCTCGATCACCTGCGCGCCGAGAATGTTCATCGCGGCGGGCTGCACGACCTCCGCGAACCATTGGTCGGTGGTCGCCACGACCGGGCAGGCGAGCAGGGCCGGGCTCGTCAGGCTGACGCTGCCGCTCTGCAGGGCCGTGACCTTCAGCGGCTGCTGCATGCCGCAGATTCCGGGGCCGTCGATCGCCTTGCCGCGCAGGCTGACATAGCTTGAGAGCTGCACCTGGCCGGAGGCCATGCAGGTTGCTTCCGCCTGGTCGCGCCAGGGAGCGCGCTGGGGCTTCTGGAACTTGCCGCAGCCGGCCAGGCCGGCAACGCCGACCAGACCAAGTGCGATGAGGGCGAGTTTTGCGCGTCGCATACCCATCAAATGCGAAGCGTTTGGTGAACGGTTTCTCAACCGACTGCGCCCCGGCCGCCACAGCCGGATTAACTTTGACGGGGTGGTGAACCGGCCCTTAATCCGGGTCGGACGCGCGTTAACCGCAGGTCCCGAGCGCGACCTGACAGGAGCTCTCAGTCGCAGTGAAGATCAGCCGGCGAAGCCCGGTGAGAAACGTGGCGCCGACAAGGCGAGGGGTGTGAGGAGACGGCTCCGTGGCGTTTTGTCTTTCGAGATATCCCCAAATCTAATCAATGCTTTAAGCAACTTTTAAGGATGATCTAGCCTGCGCCGCCGCGCCGCCACGGTCTCGCCCCCTTGCGGCCCCCGTCAGTTCTGCTAGCTTTCGCGACAGGTCAATGACAGGAGGAGGGTGTGATGAGTGTCACGCTACGTCTCGACCGATGGATCATGGGTGCGGCCTTCGTGTTCATGATGGCGATCGTTCTGGGAGCGTTCTGACGGGGTCAGTCTCGAAGTCGCTAGGACCACAAGAGCCATGAATTGCAGCGCCGCCGGGAAATCCCGGCGGCGCTTTTGTTTCGATGCAGCTTCTGTTTCGATGCGGAGTGTCGCTCGCTGCGCCTCAGCTTTCGGGGCAGGGTGTTTCGGTGATCTGCCAGGACATCATGTTCACGACCCGTCCGCAGGTCGCCAGCCGGCGGCCCTGAGTTGTCCGGATGCAGGAGTTCGATCCTTCCGCGATCTTGCGGCCGTCGTTCCAGCAGAAGCAGAGCGGTTCCGGTGCCTGGGCGAGACGCGGCGGGTCAAGCGCGATGGCCGGCTCGCCAGCGGCGGCGGCTTCGCTGATGAGCAGCAGCACGGCGAGCGCGAGCAGCCAGCTCAACGCCCTGTGTCGGTGAGGCCTTGGTCCGGATCCGGTCATGGGCTCTCTCCATGCGCCTCGCATGGCGAGGCGGCTCAGGAGTTTACCACGCTCGCCCGATCGCGACGAATAATTATGCACTGATTTGAAAGAGTAAGAGATTTCAGTCTGTTAGCCGGAAGGGGCCTTGCGTGGAATGCGATCGCTCTCCATATTCGGCGCCTGTGGGCCCATGGTGGGCTCCGGGAGGAACAATGTCTCTGATTTCGCTCGCCCGTCGTGGACGTGCCGTCGCCCTGGTCGTCGGGGCCCTGATGCTCGTGCCGCTCGTCGCCGAAGCCCGTCCGGGCGGCGGCCGCAGCTCGGGCAGCCGCGGATCGTTCACCAACAGCGCGCCGCCTGCGACCAACACCACGCCGGGTGGCGCCCAGACCTTCCAGCGCACGACGCCTTCGCCGTCGCCGTCCTATGCCGGTCCCTCGGCGGGCGCCGCCGCGGCCCAGGCCGCTCGTCCGTCCTTCGCCCGCAACATGATGATGGGCATCGGCGCGGGCCTGCTCGGCGCCGGTCTGTTCGGCCTGCTTTCCGGCTCGGGCTTCTTCGGCGGCCTGGCCTCGCTCGCCGGTATGCTCGGCTTCGTGCTGCAGCTCGCGCTGATCGCCGGCATCGTGATGCTCGCCATCCGCTTCTTCCGCCGCCGTTCCGAGCCGCAGCTCGCCGGTGCGGGCGCGCCCTATGCCCGCCAGGGCTATGACGCGCCGCAGCCCGCGGCAGCCGGCATGGGCGGCTTCGGCGGGGGCGCGGCTGCTGCCGCTGCGCAGCCCCAGCCGGTCGAGCTCTCTGGCGAGGACTTCAACAGCTTCGAGCGCCTGCTCGGGGAGATCAATACCGCGTATTCGAACGAGGACGAGGCCGGCCTGCGCCAGCGCACCACCCCGGAGATGTTCGGCTATTTCGACGAGGATCTGACGGCGAACGTCCGCCGCGGCGTCGCCGACCGCGTCTCCGACGTCAAGCTGCTGCAGGGCGACCTGTCGCAGGCCTGGCGCGAGGGCGACAGCGACTACGCCACTGTCGCGATGCGCTTCAGCCTGGTCAACGCGCTCTACGACCGCAAGAGCGGCCAGGTCGTCGAGGGCAACCCGACGCAGACCCAGGAGGTCAAGGAATACTGGACCTTCCTGCGCGAGCGCGGCGGCGCTTGGAAGCTCTCGGGCATCCAGCAGGCGGCCTGACCCGCCATATCGCAAGGAACAGAACGGCCGGGGCAACCCGGCCGTTTTGCGTTCCCCGGCTTTCGGGTGGCTGCTGGCGGAAACCCGCCTATTGCGATAGTGGCCAAGCAATGGTGCCTTTGCTGCAGAACGAGTCCGGAGCCCATCTTCCATGAGTGACATGCGTCTTGTCGTCGTCGGAGCCGCCGGGCGCATGGGCCGGATGCTGATCCGCGCCATCGATCAGGCAGAGGGCTGCCGGCTGGTAGGGGCCATCGAGCGGCCGGGCTCCGCCGTCATCGGCGCGGATGCAGGTGTGCTGGCCGGCGTGCCGTCGCTCGGCGTCACCGTGACGAGCGATGCAGCCGCCGCCTTCGCCGCAGCGGATGGCGTGCTCGATTTCACCGCGCCGGATGCGACGATCGCTTTCGCCGATCTCGCCGCTGAGGCCGGTATCCTGCATGTCGTCGGCACGACCGGGCTGGAGCCCGCGCATCTCGCCCGGCTGACTGAGGCCGCCCGCCGTACCCCGATCATCCGCTCCGGCAATATGAGCCTCGGCGTCAACCTGCTGGCGGCGTTGGTGCGCAAGGTTGCCGCGACGCTGGGCACGGAGTGGGACATCGAGATCGTAGAAATGCATCATCGCATGAAGGTCGATGCTCCCTCCGGCACCGCCGTGCTGTTGGGTGAGGCGGCGGCGCAGGGGCGCGCCGTCGATCTGGCGCAGCATCGCGTCGCCGTGCGCGACGGCATCACCGGCGCGCGCGAGCCTGGCACGATCGGTTTTGCCGCCCTGCGCGGCGGCACGGTCGTCGGCGACCACAAGGTGATCTTCGCCGGCGCGGGTGAGCGCCTCGAGCTTGCCCATGTCGCCGAGGATCGCAGCCTGTTCGCGCAGGGGGCGGTCAAGGCTGCGCTCTGGGGTAGGGGGCGGGGGGCTGGCCTCTATTCCATGGCCGATGTGCTCGGCCTCGACACGCTCTGACCATGACCCGCCTCGTTGTCGCGCCGGGCGTTGTCCACTGGCCGGGCCGGTTGGCACCGATGGAGCAGGCAGCGCTGCTGGCGGAGCTGCGCGCGGTCGCCCGCAAGGCGCCGTTCTTCCAGCCGCGCATGCCGAAGACGGGCAAGCCCTTCTCGGTGCGGATGACCAATTGCGGCCCGCTCGGCTGGGTCTCGGACGAGCGCGGCTATCGCTATCAGCCGGAACATCCGGAGACGGGCGAGCCCTGGCCGATCATGCCGGCGCCCTTGCTCGATCTCTGGAATGAGTTGTCCGGCTATCCCCATCCGCCGGAGGCCTGCCTCGTCAACTTCTATGCCAGTGGCGCGAAGATGGGGCTGCATCAGGACCGCGACGAGCAGGAGTTCGATGCCCCGGTCCTCTCGGTCTCGCTCGGCGATGCGGCGATCTTCCGCATGGGCGGGACGGAGCGCGGCGGCAAGACCATCTCGCTGAAGCTCGCCTCCGGCGACGTGCTGCTCTTCGGCGGCGAGGCGCGGTTGGCCTATCACGGCATCGACCGCATCCTCGCGGGCTCCTCGACGCTGCTGCCGGAAGGCGGGCGGATCAATCTGACGCTCAGGCGCGTGACGAAACCCTGAGTTCGGACCCTGGAGCATGCCGTGTTTTGACGGAACCACGGCGTCATTCCGGGGCTTCGCGTCAGCGAAGAGCCCGGAACCCAGAATCGATGCCGTTTCCACAAAAAACGCGGTCGAGCCGTCCGTCAAATTCATGAAGGCATCGGTTCTGGGTTCCGGGCTCAGGCCTTCGGCCTGCCCCGGAATGACGGTGTGATTCCGTGTAAAATCTGCACGCGCTATAGCTTCCCGGGCAGGCTCGGGAATGCCCAGCCGCGCAGCAGCGAGCCGGCCCGTAGGCCGAAGCCGGCGGTCAGGCCGCCCAGCATGACGACCGCGGTCGGCAGGCCGAGCCCGACCAGCAGCGCGGTGACGGCCGCCCCGCCGGTCGCCGCGGTGACATAGAAATCGCGGCTCCAGAGCACCATCGGCCTGTCGCCCGCCAGAATGTCGCGCAGGATGCCGCCGAAACTTGCGGTCATGGCCCCGAGCGCCACGGCGGAAAGGACCGGCGCGCCGGCCGAAAGGCCCTTGAACGTGCCGATGACGGCGAAAAGCGAGAGCCCGGCCGCGTCGGCCCAGATCAGCACCTTGCGGCCAGCCCAGCCTTCGAGGAGGCCGGGCCGGAAATAGGCCGTCGCCCAGGCGCCGAGCGCCACCAGCGCGCAGACCGCGACATCGGACGGGTCGTTCACCCAGAAGGCGCTGTTCCCGAGCAGAACGTCGCGCAACGTGCCGCCGCCGACCCCGGTGACGGTCGCCAGCAGGATGAAGCCGAAAGGGTCCATCCCCTTGCGGGCCGCGACGATCGCGCCGGTCAGCGCGAAGATGGCGACGCCCGCTGCTTCGAACACGGCGTCAGTGCTTGGGCGCGTCGTCGGCCGGCGGTTCCGCAGCCTTCGGCGCGCCGGCGGAGACGCCGACCAGCGCCGGGCGCAGGACGCGCTCGCCGATCTTGTAGCCGACCTGAACAACCTTCGAGACCAGCCCCTTGGCGATCGAGGCGTCGGGCGCCTCGAACATTGCCTGGTGCAGGTTCGGGTCGAACTTCTCGCCCTGCGGGTCGATCCGGCGTACGCCGTGACGTTCCAGCGTCTTCAGCAGCTCGCGCTCGGTCAGCTCGACGCCTTCCTGCAGCGCCTTCGCGGCAGCGTCGGCGGCCTTCAGGGCTCCCTCCGGCACGCTTTCCAACGCGCGCCGCAGATTGTCCGAGGAGCCGAGCATGTCGCGCGCGAAGCTCGTCACCGCATAGGCCTTGGCATCGGCGATCTCGCGCTCGGTGCGGCGGCGCAGGTTCTCCATCTCGGCGAGGGTGCGCAGCAGCTTGTCCTTGAGGTCGTCGCGCTCGGCCTGGAGCTTCGTGACCAGGGCTTCGGTGCCCTCGGTGGCCGCGGCCTGCTCGGGTGCATCGGCCGCGGCTTCGAGATTGGCGTCTTGCGTCGCAGGGTTCTGCGTCATCGTGTCTTCAGGTCCCTTTGTCTGGCTGGCTGCGCCGCTCCTTGCAGAGCCGGGGCCGGTCATACCGGGGCGCAGCCGCGTTCGTGCCGGATATCGGCCTTATAGCCTGTTAAATCAAGCGCGGGCTGGTACTTTCGCCTTGGCAGGTGCCGGCTTCTCGGCCTCGAGCTTGAAGACGTCGAGCAGCGCCTTGCGGATGGAGAGCTGCCGTCCGGTCGAGACGATCTTCGCATGGGTCAGGTCGGTGACGTAGAACACGTCGACCGCCTTCTCCCCGAAGGTCGCGATATGGGCCGAGGCGATATTGAGGTTGAGCTTTCCGATCGCGGTGGTGAGGTCGTAGAGCAGACCCGGCCGGTCGAGGCCGGAGACCTCGAGCACGGTGTGGCGCGTCGAGAGCACATTGTCGATGATGACCTCGGGCTGCACCTGGAAGGTCTGGCCGCGCGGCGGCGGCGCACGACGCTGGGCCACCAGATCGGCGATCTTGATCTCGCCCTTGAGCGCGCGCTCGATCGCGGCCGCGATCCGCTCGGCGCGGCGCAGCTCGTCGTCGTCGCGGTCGAAGGCACGCGAAACCGAGATCGTGTCGAGCACCAGCCCGTCGCTGGTGGTGAAGATCTGGGCGTCGACGATATTGCCGCCGGCCGCCGCGCAGGCCCCGGTGACGATGGCAAGCAGGCGCGGATGGTCGGGCGCCAGCACCGTGAGCTCGGTCACCCCGCGGAACTTGTCCGTCTCGACGATGGTTGCGGTCGTGCGCCCTGCCTGCTCGGCCTCGCGCAGGAAGCGGGCGTGCTTCTCCTGCCGGTCGGGATCGACCTTGATCCAGTAGGCCGGGTAGTGGCGCGCGATATAGGCGTCGCGCTCCTCGCCGCTCCAATCCGCAAGGCGCTGGCGTAGCGCGTCCTGCTTCATGGTGACGCGCGCCTTGCGCTCGACGGCCGAATGGCCGCCCGCCAGCACGAGCTCGGTCTCGTAATAGAGCGTGCGCAGCAGCTGGCCCTTCCAGCCGTTCCAGACGCCGGGCCCGACCGCCTTGATGTCGGCCACGGTGAGGACGAGCAGCAGCTTCAGCCGCTCCAGCGTCTGCACCGTCGCGGCGAAGCTCTCGATCGTCTTGGGGTCGCCGAGATCGCGGCTCTGCGCCACGGTCGACATGTCGAGATGGTGCTCGACCAGCCAGGCCACGGTCTCGGTCTGCGCGCTGGTCAGGCCGAAGCGCGGGCCGAGCTTGCGGGCGATGCGGGCGCCGGCGAGCGAGTGGTCCTCCGGCCGGCCCTTGGCGATGTCGTGCAGGAACAGGGCGACATAGAGCGCGCGCCGGTTGGCGATGGTCGGCATGATGTCGTTGGCGAGCGGGTGTTCCGCCTCGAGCACGCCGGCATCGATTTCGGCCAGCACGCCGATCGCCCGGATCAGATGCTCGTCCACCGTGTAGTGATGGTACATGTTGAACTGCATCATCGCCACGACCCGGCCGAAATCCGGGATGAAGCGACCGAGCAGGCCGGATTCGTTCATGCGACGCAGCACCACCTCCGGCGATCGCCGGGCGGTGAGGATTTCGAGGAAGATGCGGTTGGCTTCCGGATCGTTGCGCAGGCCCGGCGTCACCAGCCTGAGCGACTGCGTTACGAGACGGCTCGCATCGGGGTGGATGGCGAGATCCTCGCGGCTCGCGATCTCATAGAGCCTGAGCAGATTGACCGGATCGCGCTCGAAGGCGCTGTCGTCGACGATGTTGAGGCGCTGGCTCGTCAGCTTGAAGTCGCGATGACCGAGCGAGCGTTCGCGCTTGCGCTTCGCCAGGGTGTCGAAAAGCCGGGAGAGCGTCGCGCGCGGCTTCTGCTGGCGCGCTTCCAGTGCGGCGCAGACGATGGCCGTGAGGTCGCCGACATCCTTGGCGATCAGGAAGTAGGCCTTCATGAAGCGCTCGACGGGGGCCTGGCCGCTGCGGCCGACATAGCCGATCGCGGCGGCGACCTGGCGCTGCAGGTCGAAGGAGAGCCGCTCCTCGGCGCGCCCGGTGATGAAATGCAGCCAGCAGCGGACGCGCCAGAGGAATTCCTCCGAGCGCTGGAACATCTGCAGCTCGTCCTTGTCGAAGAGACCGGCTGCGACCAGCTCGCGCACGTCATGGACGCGGTAGGAGTATTTGGCGATCCAGAACAGCGTGTTGAGGTCGCGTAAGCCGCCCTTGCCGTCCTTGACATTGGGCTCGACGAGATAGCGCGACGCGCCGGCCCGTTGCACCCGCGTCTCGCGCTCGGCGAGCTTGGCCTCGGTGAAGGCGGCAGCCGTGCCTTCGACCACCTCGGCCTCGAAGCGGCGGGTCATCTCGTCGAACAGCGCCCGGTCGCCGACCAGGAAGCGCGCTTCGAGTAGGGCGGTGCGGATCGTCATGTCCGCTCGCGCCTCGCGCACGCAATCGTCGATCGAGCGCACGGAATGGCCGACCTTCAGCTTCAGGTCCCAGAGCGGATAGAGCATGGATTCGACCACGCTCTCGCCCCAGGCCGTCTGCTTGTGCGGGAAGAGGAATAGCAGATCGACGTCGGAGCCCGGCGCCAGCGTGCCGCGGCCGTAGCCGCCGACGGCGACGACCGCGATCCGCTCCGATTGCGAGGGGTTGTCGGCCGGGTAGAAATACGAGGTCGCGGCCTTGTGCAGCCCGATGACGACGGCATCCATCACGGCCGAGAGCCGGTGCGCGCAGGCGAGCCCGCCGCGCGGGCCCGTCAGGATCGCCTTGGCCGAGACCCGGCCGTCGTCGAGCAGCTGCCGCAGCGCCGCCACCAGCAGCTGCCGCTTCTCTGTCTTGCTCTGCCGTCGGACAGTCTCGAACAGCCTCGCAATGCCCGCCTCCGGATCGTGCAACATGTCGGGGAGGGCAAGCGCGGGCGCTGTGGAGGAGGCTGTCACGTGGGCACGATTCCGTCGTCTGCTGTTGTTCTAGAGCATCCTGCTCTCAGGTTGAACCGCCACGCTGGCGATGCGCGCTCTTCCCCTCCCCACAAGGGGGAGGGGTTTGCGCCGCGCCAGCCCGAGCCTCAGGATTCTAGCTCAAAGCACAATGCTCTGGCACGCGTGGAAAGGGGCGAGAGAATTAAATTCAACAGTCAGTGTACGGTAATTATGGAATTGCCGTTCAATCTCGTGTTGTTTGACATACAGAACGATTGGACCTAAAAAGAGGATACGCGCCGATTTGAGCCACCAGCTTGCGGGCGCGAAATAAGTGCAGCTAAAGCGTGGGGCCAAGGACGCCACCCGTCCCGATCCCTCGCGTCGTCGAACAGAGGGATCGTCCAATGACCAGCATCACCCGCCGCCTCGCCCTTGCCGCCTTCGCTGCGGCGTCGTTCGCCGCGCCCGCCTTCGCGCAGCAGGCGCCGAAGGAAATCCGGCTCGACTATGCCACCTATAACCCCGTCAGCCTGGTGCTGAAGGAGCGCGGCGTTCTGGAGAAAGCGCTCGATGCCGACGGAATCAAGGTCCGCTGGGTGCTATCAGCCGGATCGAACAAGGCGCTCGAATTCCTCAACGCCGGCTCGATCGATTTCGGCTCGACTGCCGGCGCCGCCGCGCTGATCGGCAAGATCAACGGCAATCCGATCAAGTCGGTCTATGTCTACTCCCGCCCCGAATGGACGGCGCTGGTCACCGGCGCCAAGAGCGATATCACCAAGGCCGCCGATCTCAAGGGCAAGCGCGTCGCCGTCACCCGCGGCACGGATCCGCATATTTTCCTGGTGCGCGCGCTCGCCGATGCCAAGCTGACCGAGAAGGACGTCAAGCTCGTCCTCCTCCAGCACGCCGATGGCCGGCTCGCGCTGGAGCGCGGCGATGTCGAGGCCTGGGCCGGGCTCGATCCGCTGATGGCGGCGGCCGAGGTTGAGAGCGGCGCGAAGCTGTTCTACCGCAAGGCCGAGGACAATACCTGGGGCATCCTCAATGTCCGGGAAGCCTTCGCCAGGGAGAACCCGGCGCTGGTGCGCAAGGTGATCGCCGCCTATGAGCAGGCGAGGGCCTATGCGCTCGCCAACCCGGCCGAGCTGAAGAAGGTGCTGGTCGAGTACACCAAGCTCTCCGAGCCGGTGATCGAACGCCAGCTCACCCGCACCGAGCTCACCCATTCCGCCATCGGCCAGGCACAGATCGACAGCATCACCGCTGCCGGCAACGCGCTGAAGGAGGCGGGCGTGCTGCCGGCTGCGACCGATGTGAAGGCGGCGGTGGATTCGCTGGTCGACCGCGGCTTCATCGCCACCAACTGACGGTAGCGGCCCGGCGATGAGCGTTCTGGAGGTCGAAGCCGCGGTCGAGACACGGGAAGGGCGGTCGGCCGCCCCCCGCCGCGCCTATGGCCTCGCGGTTGCCGGCTTCGTGCTGCCGGTCGGGCTCGCCATCCTGTGGGAATGGCTGGTCGCCGCCGGCATCGCCAACGGTCGGCTGATGCCGCCGCCCAGCGTCGTCGGCCGCACGCTCTGGAGCCTTGCCGCCTCGGGCGAGGTCCTGACCCATGCCAGCGCGACGCTCTGGCGGGTCGGGGCAGGCTTCGGCCTCGGCGCTCTGGCCGGCACGCTGCTCGGCGCCGTGACGGGAGCGCTGCCCGTCGCCCGCAGCCTGCTCGACCCGACCCTGCAGGCGCTGAGGGCGATCCCCTCGATCGCCTGGGTGCCGCTCTTCATCCTCTGGCTCGGCATCTTCGAGGCCTCGAAGGTGGCGCTGATTGCGGTCGGCGTCTTCTTCCCGGTCTATCTCGGCGTCGCCGCGGCGATCCAGGGCATCGACCGCAAGATCGTCGAGGTCGGGCGGGTCTTCCGGCTGTCGCGGCTTGCCATGGTCCGCCGGGTTCTGCTGCCGGCGATCCTGCCGAGCTGGATCACCGCGCTGCGCGCCGGCCTCGGCCTCGGCTTCATGTTCGTCGTCGCTGCCGAGATCATGGGGGCGAGCGAGGGGCTCGGCTATCTGCTCGTGGACGGCCAGCAGCTCGGCCGTCCCGACACCATCATCGCGGCCATCATCAGCTTCGCCGTGCTCGGCAAGCTGGCGGACGGGCTGCTCGTCGCCATCACGCGGCCCTTCCTCCTTTGGCAGGATACGGCGCACGACAAGCTCTGAAGGCTTATCCCCGTGCTGAGTTTCGACCGGCTTTCCAAAACCTATGCCGACGGCACACTCGCCCTGTCGTCGATCACGCTCGATGTCGGGCGTGGCGAGATCCTCGCCCTGCTCGGCGGCTCCGGCTGCGGCAAGACCACGCTCTTGCGCCTGGTCGCCGGGCTCGACCGGTCGAGCGAGGGCGCGATCCGGCTCGACGGCGGGGCGATTACTGAGCCGCGCGCCGATGTCGGCGTCATCTTCCAGGAGCCGCGGCTCTTCCCCTGGCTCAGCGTCGCCGAGAATGTCGGCTTCGGGCTGTCGCACCGTTCCGCGTTCGAGCGGGAAGGCTTGGTGACCAATGCGCTGGTGCGCGTCGGCCTCGCCGGCCATGAGAAGCGCTGGCCGCGCGAGCTCTCCGGCGGCCAGCAGCAGCGCGTCGCCATCGCGCGCGCCCTCGTCACTCGGCCGAGGCTCTTGCTGATGGACGAGCCCTTTTCGGCGCTCGATGCCACGACGCGGACGAGCCTGCACGGCCATCTGCTGTCGCTCTGGCAGGAAAGCCGGCCGACCGTCGTCATGGTCACGCATGATGTCGAGGAGGCGGTGACGCTCGCCGACCGCATCATCGTGATGCAGCCCAAGCCCGGCCGCATCTTCGACGAGCTCGACAACCCGCTCGCACGCCCGCGAGACCGGCTCTCGCCGGCCTTCGAGGCGACGAAGCGCGAGGCGTTGCGCGCGCTTGACAGATCGCTGCGCGACGAGGCTCCGCATCAGGAGAGGACGGCTGAGACCGCCGGCATGTGGTGGTAGGGCAAGAGCATCGGCCCGAATAGGCTAGAGTGCTTTTCGATCAGGTCGAACCGTCATTGCGAGCCCCCGGGTCTTGCCTTCGGCAAGCCCGAGGACAGGCTCCGCGAAGCAATCCAGGGGGACGTAGAGCTCTATGATTCCTGGATTGCTTCGTCGCTTCGCTCCTCGCAATGACGGCTTCTCCGATCCAGCTTGATCGATAATCGGTCTAGTGTTCCAACCAGCCTCAGCCTATCTGCCGTTCAAGACGATTTTCCGTTCGAACGAGAGGTTCAGCCCATGGACGTCACAGCTTTGCGTGCCCTGCAGGCGCCGCTCAAGGACAAGTATCGCGAAGCCCCCGACGCGGCTGTCATCACGCTCAAGGCCCATGGCGAGCTCGACGACCAGCACATCGCCTGCAAGGTCGAGACCGGCCGCGCCATCGCACTTGCGGGACTCCATCCGGCCACCGGCGGCTCGGGCGCCGAGCTCTGCTCCGGCGACATGCTGCTGGAGGCGCTGGTCGCCTGCGCCGGAGTGACCCTGAAGGCGGTCGCGACCGCGCTGGAGATCGAGCTGAAGAAGGGCGTGGTCCGCGCCGAGGGTGATCTCGACTTCCGCGGCACGCTCGGCGTCGCCAAGGATGCGCCGGTCGGCTTCAGGGCGATCCGCCTTTCCTTCGACGTCGAGAGCGACGCGCCGCAGGAGAAGCTCGACACGCTGCTCAAGCTCACCGAGCGCTACTGCGTCGTGTTCCAGACGCTGAACGTGAAGCCGGAGCTGTCGGCGGTGCTCAACCGCGGCTGATCACTCCGCCGCGGCCTTCAACTCCAGCCCCTTGGCGAAGGGCAGTTTCGGCTCGCTCTTCTCGTCGTCGAAATCGAGCGCGCCGATCTTCTCGGCGCGGCTCGTGACCTTGCCGGCCGAGGTCTTGATCTGGCCGACATCGTCCTGCGCCTGGCGGAAATGATTGTCGAGCTTGTCGACGCGTTCGCCGAGCCGGCGTACGTCGTCGAGCAGCTTGCCGACCTCGGTCTGGATGACCTGTGCCTCTTCCCGCATCCGCGCATCGCGCACCAGCGACTGCATCAGCTGGATCGCCAGAGCCAGCAGCGAGGGCGAGACGATCATCACCCGGGCCCGGTGCGCCCGCTGCACGACATCGTCGAAATGCTCGTGCAGATCGGCATAGATCGACTCGGACGGCACGAAGAGCAGCGCGATGTCCTGCGTTTCGCCGGGCAGGAAGTAGCGCTCGGCGATATCCTTCACATGCACGCCGACATCGCCGCGCACGCGCTGGCCGGCCGCCTTGCGTGCGTCGTCGCCGCGCGCCTCCCGCAGCAGCGTGAAGCTCTCCAGCGGGAACTTGGCGTCGATGACGAGGCCGCGCCCGTCGCCGGGCAGGGTGACGAGGCAATCCGGCCGCTTTCCGTTCGACAATTGCGGCTGGAAGGCGAAGAAGGCGGCAGGCAGCCCGTCGCGGATGATCGCTTCCATCCGGCCCTGGCCATAGGCGCCGCGCGCCTGCTTGTTGGCGAGCACATCCTTCAGCGTCACCACCTCGGAGGTCAGGTCGGTCAGGTTCTTCTGGGCGCTGTCGATCACCGCCAGCCGCTCCTGCAGCTTGCCGAGGCTCTCCGTGGTCTGGCGGACATTCTGCTCGAGGCCTTGGCCAACCTTATGGCTCAGCCCATCCATCCGGTCGGCGACGAGCCGCGCAAGGTCGCCCTGCCGGGTCGAGAGAATCTCGGCCATCGACTGCATGCGGCCGGCGAGTTCCGCCTGCTGGCGGTTCATCTCCGCGACCTTGTCGTCCATCTCGCGGGCGCGCTCCGCCGCCATGGCGGCCTCGATCGCGCGGCTCTGGCCGCCTCGCCAGCCGGCGATCACCGCCAGGAGCAGCAATACGAGGCTCAATGCGGCGAAGCCGAGGGCCGCTTCGGCCCAGCTCACCGGGCGTTCCAGCAGGGTGAAGGCGATCTCGTTCATTCGCCGAGCCTAGCCGATTCGACAGGGAATAGCGAACGAAAGCGGAACAGTTTGACCACTTGCCCACAAATGCTTATGTCCCGGGCTCAACAGCTCTTTTCCCTTGGAAACCCATGGCCATTCGCCCGCTCGTCATCTTGCCCGACGCCCAGCTTCGCCTCGTCTCGAAGCCGGTCGAGGCTGTCACGCCCGAGATCCGGACGCTGGTCGAGGACATGTTCGAGACGATGTACGACGCGCCCGGCATCGGGCTCGCCGCGATCCAGATCGGCGCACCGCTGCGCGTGGTGACGATCGATCTGTCGAAGCCGGAAGCGAAGGAGGGCGAGGAGCCGGAGCCTAGGAAGCCGCAGGTCTTCATCAATCCGCAGATCACCTGGTCCTCGGAGGAACTCAGCGTCTACGAGGAAGGCTGCCTCTCGATCCCGGAATATTACGAGGAGGTCGAGCGCCCGGCTGAGGTCAAGGTCCGCTACATGGATCTCGACGGCAAGATGCAGGAGATCGCGGCTGACGGCCTGCTGGCCACCTGCCTCCAGCATGAGATCGACCATCTCGACGGCGTGCTCTTCATCGACCATCTCTCGCGGCTGAAGCGCGAGCGCGTCACCAAGAAATTCGCCAAGGCGGCCAAGCGCGAGCGGGCTGCGTAGGTTTTCGTATCCGCTCGCCGTCATCCCGGACGAAGCGCAGCGTAGATCCGGGATCCATGCCGGAGCGCCGGCAGGAGAGGTTCAGGCACCGATCCCGGGTCCCCATTCGGGCGCCCGGGATGACTGCTGTTATGGAGTCATATTCGACGTATGAGTTTGCGCGTCATTTTCATGGGCACGCCGGATTTCGCCGTGCCGGTGCTGACAGAGATCGTGGGCCAGGGGCATGAGGTCATCTCCTGCTACACCCGCGCCCCGGCGCAGGCCGGCCGCGGTCTCGATCTCAAGCCCTCGCCGGTGCACAAGGCGGCCGAGCGCTTCGGCATCCCGGTCTTCACGCCCTCGACGCTGAAGACGCCGGAACAGGCCGAGATCATCGCCTCGCACCAGGCCGATGTCGCCGTCGTCGTGGCCTACGGCATGATCCTGCCGCAGGCGATCCTCGACCTGCCCGAGCTCGGCTGCCTCAATCTCCATGCCTCGCTGCTGCCCCGCTGGCGCGGCGCCGCGCCGATCCAGCGCGCGATCATGGCCGGTGATGCCGAAACCGGCGTCTGCGTGATGAAGATGGAAGCCGGGCTCGATACCGGTCCGGTCGGCATGGTCGAGACGCTGGCAATCGGCCCCGACCTGACCGCCGGCGAATTGCACGACCAGCTCAGCATCCTCGGCGCTGATCTGATGGTGCGCGCGCTCGCAGCGCTGGGGCGCGGCGGCCTGCAGTTCACGCCGCAGCCCGAGGACGGCGTCACCTACGCCGCCAAGATCACCAATGCCGAGGCAAAGCTGAGCTGGGCGCTGCCGGCGCAGCAGGTGCATGATCGGGTGCGCGGCCTCTCGCCCTTCCCGGGCGCCTTCGCCGAGATCGATCTCGGCAAGGGGCCGGAGCGGCTGAAGATCCTGCGCACTGCGCGTGCTGGCGGCGCGGCCGAGCCCGGTACGCTGCTCGATGACGAGGGCACGGTCGCCTGCGCCGTCGGCGCGGTGAAGCTGCTTCAGGTCCAGCGCGCCGGCAAGGCGCCGATGAGCGGGGCCGAGTTCCTGCGCGGCGCCCGGCTCGGGGCCGGCGACAAGCTCTGAGTTGATCGTGCCACCCTCGACACTGTCATCCCGGGCGGAGCGAAGCGGAGACCCGGGATCCATGCCTGAACTTATGTCGGGTACGTTCCGGCATGGATCCCGGATCGGCGCCGCGGAGCTTGTCCTTGGGCCGACCGAAGGTCGGACCCGAGGGCGGCTTGTTCGGGATGACGGCGCGGGGGAAGGCATGTGGCGAGGAGCCGTCTGATGCCGCGCTACAAGCTCGTCATCGAATATGACGGCACGCCCTTCTCGGGCTGGCAGCGTCAGGCGACCGACCCCTCGGTGCAGCAGAGCGTCGAAGAGGCGATCGAGGCCTTCTGCGGCCATCCCGTGCGGCTGCACTGCGCCGGCCGTACCGATGCCGGCGTCCACGCCACCCATCAGGTCGCCCATGTCAATCTCGACAAGGAATGGCGCACCGATGTCGTGCGCGATGCGAGCAATGCCCGGCTGAAGGCGCAGGTCACGGTCAGCGTGCTCAGCGCCGAGATCGTGCCGGATGACTTCGACGCCCGCATCTCGGCAAAGCGCCGCTATTACATCTACCGCATCCTCGACCGGCGGGCGCCGCCGGCGCTCGATCGCGGCCGCGTCTGGCATGTCCCGGTGAAGCTCGACCATGAGGCGATGGACCGCGCGGCCAAGGCCCTGCTCGGCAAGCACGACTTCACCACCTTCCGTGCCGCAGAATGCCAGGCCAACAGCCCGATCCGCACGATCGACCGGCTCGATGTCCGCCGCGAGGGCGCAGAGATCGTGATCTACACCCATGCCCGCTCCTTCCTGCACCATCAGGTCCGCTCGATCGTCGGCAGCCTGAAGATGGTCGGGGCCGGGCGCTGGCCGGAAGAGAAGCTCGGCCAGATTCTGGCGGCGCGCGACCGCGCGCAATGCGCGGCGCTGGCTCCGTCCTGTGGGCTTTATCTCGCCGGGGTCGACTACTGAGGCCGGCTTAGAACAGGCCGAACAGCCGGATCACGCCATAGTCGAGCACGACGCTGGCGACGATCAGCGGCAGGGCGATGGCGTTACCTTCCTGGCCGAAGGCGGCCCGCGCCACGCAATAGCGCAACCGGAGCACGATCGCGGCGAAGAAAGCCGACTGTACCAGCGCAAGCTGCGGCGTCGACCAGCCGAGCGCGAAGACGGCCGCCGGAACCGCCATCAGGCTGGCCGAGACGATGCCGGCCCAGTTCCAGGCGATGACGAAACTGGTGAAGCGCGGGGCGTGCGTAAGCTCGGGCCGCAGCGCGATCAGCAGAGCCGGCACGGAGAGAATGGCGAGACAGAGCGCGCCGCTGACCGCCAGCACGAGCTCGGGGGCAGTGAAGAGGCCCGCACTGTTCGGCAGCCCGGCCATCAGGCGCGTCGCGGCGAGGATCGCGATCGTCGCCGGCAGCATCAGCGCAAAGGCGAGATAGGAGCGCCAGAACCCGTCCCGACTGAGGTCGAGTTCGGAAAGCGCCTCCGTGCCGCGGGTCATCAGGTGCCAGGAACCGCGCAGCGAGCGCGCGATGTCGTCGGCGGCGAGCCTCATCACGGTCTCCATCATCTGCGATCTTAGACTTTCGTCTAAGAGAGATAAAGACCCGTGGTTCCGGCGCGTCAAGCCGTATGTTGCGCTGCAAAATAGCTGGCGAGTAAACGATGCGTGATCCGCTCCAGCGCGGCGAGGTCCGCGACGGCGACGCATTCGTCGATCTGGTGCATCGTCTTGCCGACGACGCCGTATTCGACAACGGGGCAATAGCCCTTGATGAAGCGGGCGTCTGAGGTGCCGCCGGTCGTCGAGAGCGCCGGCCGCTTGCCGGTCTCGGCGGCGACTGCATCCGCGACCATGGTCACGAAGGGGCCGGGTTCGGTCAGGAAGGCGACGGCATTGGTCGGCTGGAAGCTGATCTCGTAGCGCACGGTGTTGCCCGCTGCCTCGCGCAGGCGCCGGTCGATCTCGGCCGCGAGCGTCTCCGGCGTCCAGACATCGTTGAAGCGGATGTTGAAGACGGCTTTCGCCTGTGCGGGGATGACGTTCGTCGCGGCGTTGCCGACGTCGAGCGTTGTCACCTCGAGATTGCTCGGGTCGAAATGCTTCGTGCCGGCGTCGAGTGGCGCGGCGTCAAGCGCCGCCAGCAACCGGACCATGCCGCGGATCGGATTATCGGCGAGATGCGGGTAGCCGACATGGCCCTGGATGCCGTGGACGGTGAGCTTGCCGGTCAGCGAGCCGCGCCGGCCGATCTTGATCATGTCGCTCATCGTTGCCGGATTGGTTGGCTCGCCGAGGATGCAGTGGTCGAAGCGCTCGCCACGCTCATGCGCCCACGCCAGCAGCTTCACGGTGCCGTTGACGGCCGGTCCCTCTTCGTCGCCGGTGACGAGAAAGGCGATCGAGCCGGGCGCATTGGGATTCTCGCGGCGATATCGGATCGCAGCAGAGATCATGGCGGCGAGCCCGCCCTTCATGTCGCAGGCGCCGCGCCCGTAGAGGATGCCATTCTCGATCGCGCCGTCGAAGGGTGCACGCGTCCAGGCCGCCTCGTCGCCGACGGGCACGACATCGGTATGGCCGGCGATGACGAAGACCGGGGCCGCGTTGCCGATGCGGGCATAGAGGTTCTCAACATCCGGCGTGCCGGGCTCGCCGAAGACCGGACGATGAACCTCGTAGCCCTCCGCCGCCAGCACCGTGGCGAGCAGGGCGAGCGCTCCGCCTTCCTGCGGCGTGACGGAGGGGCAGCGCACCAGCGCCTGTGTCAGTGCGACCGGATCGGCAGGGTCGAAGGAAAGGGCCGGGGCTGAAGCAGCAGATGCAGTCGTCATGCCGCCGCTTTAAAGCATCGGACCGAAAAGTGGAATCCACTTTTCGGAGGAATCCGATGCTCAAACAAAGAGTTAGATCGCCACTTCGTGTCCGATAGGACGCGCGGCGATCGAGCGCGCTTTCGGCCTAGCGGGAACTGGCCTCGACGGCGACCATTGCCTCTGCCGGCTCGTCCTTGGCTGAGGGCATCAGGCCGAGATCGATGAAAGCGACCACCCAGGCGATGGTCGAGATCGCTTCCAGCGAGGGCCGCCAGCCGAACGGCATGTAGAGCCGCAGGTGGTCCGGCAGCACGATCGCGCAGATCAGCAGGATGCCGAAGAGCGAGCTGCTGCCCCGGTCGGTGGCGCGCTTGGCTGCCAGCGCCACCCAAGGGAACAGCGCAAAGGCATTCGCGAAGGCGAGAGCGGTGCGCGCGGTCTGAGGATCCGTCAGCTGGGGCAGGATCCTTTGCAGCGCAAACAGGGTGAGTGCCACGACGGCGCTGCCGAGCCAGAAGGCCCGCAAGCCAATACGGCCATCGAGATCGCAGAAGAGGCGAATCGGGGACATGCGTCAGCTCCGGTTGCCCCCTTTTCGCATGTCTTAACGAAAGCTTGAAGCTTATAGTGAATAAAAGGTTAACGGGGTGGTCGGCCAGTTGTGCCAACTCAGAAAAGGCTTGAACCAGCCAGACGGGGCCGCTAGCTGCGGAAGGCGCGCCGTTCCGGTGCGGTCTGCCGCCATTCCATTTGGTGAGTACTGTTGAAAGGGCGCCTCAGCGCAGCCCGAGTGAGGTTTCGAGCATGACCATCCGTTTTCATCGCGGCGATCTGCCTGACGGCTACGAGGCCGGTTCGAGCGTCGCGATCGACACCGAGACGCTCGGCCTCAACCCGCATCGTGACCGGCTTTGCGTGGTCCAGCTCTCGCGTGGTGACGGCACCGCCGACGTCGTCCAGATCCTGAAGGATGGCGAGCGTCCCAAGAACCTGATCCGCCTGCTCGAAGACCCGGCCGTATTGAAGCTCTTCCACTTCGCGCGCTTCGACGTCGCGGTGCTGCGTCACGCCTTCGGTGTGGTCACGGCCCCGGTCTACTGCACAAAGATCGCCTCGAAGCTGACCCGCACCTATACGGATCGTCACGGTCTGAAGGATCTGGTGCGCGAGCTGCTCGGCATCGAGCTCTCGAAGCAGCAGCAATCCTCGGACTGGGGCGCAGATACGCTCAGCGAGGCCCAGCTCGCCTACGCCGCCTCTGACGTGCTGCATCTGCATGCGCTCCACGCCAAGCTCGAGGCGATGCTGGCGCGCGAGGGCCGCAGCCATCTCGCTCAGGCCTGCTTCCAGTTTCTGCCTTACCGCGCCGAGCTCGATTTGGCAGGCTGGGCGGAGACCGACATCTTCGCTCACACTTGACAATTTCGAAGGCTTCTTGCGTCAGTCTGCCGCGAAGACGTGGCGCAAGGGGTGCGCCCGTCCGATCTGGAGCGAGCGGCGCGGGGGCGCGTTGCGGTTCGCCCGGCGACACGAAAAAGCCGTGAGCGGCTGCCATTGCGCGGGGCATGACTGTGGCAATGACCTTGAACGACCCGGCGGGGAGGATTTCCACGCAGGCGCTGCGCCGTCGCGCGGCCTTTGCCGCTGCGCGCCGTCACACCCGTGCCGTTCACATCCTGCGCAAGCTGATCCCTCTGACCGCGGTGACGCTGGTGCTCGCGCTGGTCGTGATCCCCTTCCTCAATCCGCTCCGCGGCAAGCTCGCCAATGTCTCGGTCAGTTCGGTCGGCATCACCGGCGGCAAGGTCCGGATGGAGACGCCGAAGCTCTCCGGCTATCGAAAGAACAACCGGCCCTATCAGGTCACGGCCGAGAACGCTTTCCAGGAGATCAAGAATCCGACGCAGATCGAGCTTCAGACCTTGACTGCCCGCATCCAGATGGAGCGCGAGGGTTGGGTGACGGTCAACGCGAAGACAGGCCTGTTCGACACCCAGAAGGAAAAGCTCAGGCTCGTCGACGACGTGAAGGTTCGTACCGAGAGCGGCCATGACATGCAGATGAAGACGGCCGATGTCGACTTCAAATCCGGCGCCGTGACTTCGCAGGAACCGGTCAAGGTCTCTCTCGGCGAGACGACGGTGGACGCCAACACGCTTGACGTGAAGAACAATGGCGAGTTGATCGCATTCGAGGGGCGAGTCCGGGTCTTCATCAGGAACGCGCCAGCAGGTACGATCGCCGGACCCGAGCGCGAGGGCAGCACGCCGATGCCGGAACTGCTGAACGCGAACCGGGCTGCCCCGGCAGGCGACGCGCCTGCCAACAATGCTGGCAACGGGAAGAGACAGTGACATGAGCACGGCAAGCCACAGTTTCCGTTTCGCCAAGGGCTTCCGCGGCGCCGCCCTGCTGCTGGCGGCGGGCGTCGTCCTGGCCGCAGCCCCGCAGGCGGCGTTTGCGCAGGCTGCGCAGGGCAAGGCGCGCGGCGGCAATGCCTCTTCGCCGCTCGGCGGTCTCGGGGGCGACAGCAAGGAGCCGATCAAGATCGACGCCGACAAGCTCGACGTGCTCGACAAGGAGAACAAGGCCGTCTTCACCGGCAATGTCGTCGCGGTCCAGGGCGAGACCACGGTGCGCTGCTCGGTGATGACCGTGCTCTACGAAGGGCGCAACGGCGGGCAGGGCGGCACTGGCGGTGCCAAGCCCGCCGCCGCGACTCCGGCCTCGCCGAACAGCAATGACAGCTCGATCAAGCGCATCCTCTGCAAGGGGCCGGTCACCGTCGTTTCGAAGACCCAGGCCGCGACCTCCGACAATGCCGAGTTCGACCGGGCCAACAATGTCGTGATCATGACCGGCAACGTCGCCCTGAACGACGGGCCGAACATCACCCGCGGCGAGAAGCTGACCTACAACACGGTCACCGGCGTCGCCAATGTCGAGACCAACAAGGGCGGCCGCGTCCAGGGCTTCTTCGTGCCGAACTCGGATACGAACAAGGCCGACGCGAACAAGCCCGGCGCCAAGCCGGCGCCCAAGCCCACGAACTGACCGCGCCCACCAACTGATCGTGCCGCAGTGACCGTCTCCGAAGCACCCCGCCCTGCCACCATGCCCGCACGGACCCAGGCTCCGAACTCGGGTGGAGTCTTCGGCCGCCTGCGCGGGCTCTTCGGCAGCGGCAAGCGCGCTGCGGAAGAGGGCGCGTTCGGCGCCACCGCCGTGGCGATCGGCGGGCCCGGCATCCTCGCCGTCAGCAATCTGCGCAAAAGCTATGGCGGCCGCACCGTGGTGTCCGATGCCAGCCTTTATTTGCGTCAGGGCGAGGCGGTCGGCCTGCTCGGCCCGAACGGCGCCGGCAAGACCACGATCTTTTACATGATCACGGGCCTCGTCGGGGCCGATTTCGGCGTCATCTCGCTCGAAGGCAACGACATCACCGGCCTGCCGATGTACCAGCGCGCCCGGCTCGGCATCGGCTATCTGCCGCAGGAGGCCTCGATCTTCCGCGGGCTGTCGGTGGAGGACAACATCCGTTCCGTGCTCGAGGTGGTCGAGCCCAATCGCAAGGCGCGCGAGCGCCAGCTCGACCAGCTGCTCGAGGAGTTCACCATTTCGCGGCTACGCAAGGCGCCGTCGATCGCGCTCTCCGGTGGTGAGCGTCGTCGCTGCGAGATCGCCCGAGCGCTCGCCGGCAAGCCCTCCTTCATCCTGCTCGACGAGCCCTTCGCCGGCATCGATCCGATCGCGGTCGGCGATATCCAGGCGCTGGTGCGTCAGCTGACCGACCGCGGCATCGGCGTTCTCATCACCGACCACAATGTCCGCGAGACACTGGGGCTCGTCGACCGCGCCTACATCATCCATTCCGGCCGCGTGCTCACCGAAGGCTCGCCGGCCGAGATCATCGCCAATCCCGATGTCCGCCGTGTCTATCTCGGCGAGGATTTCCGCCTCTGAGGCGAGGTGTCTGCCTGGATTTGCATCGCGCTGTTGCGGTGCATCAAAAATCCTGCCCGCAAACGAGGCATGGGCTTTGACGCGGCGATGAGCTGGCGCTAGGGTTCTTTTCGAAAGCAAGAAGCGTGCCGTCGGGCGCGTGAGCGAGAAGGGCCTTTCGCGCATGGCGATGATGCCGCGCATGGAGTTGCGTCAGGGTCAGTCCCTGGTGATGACGCCGCAGCTGCTGCAGGCGATCAAGCTCCTGCAGCTCTCGCATCTGGAACTCCAGAACTTCGTCGACGGCGAGCTTGAACGGAACCCGTTGCTGGAGCGGGACGATGGCTCGGAAGCCCCGCTGCGCGGCCAGGATCTCCACAGCCCGCTCGCGGCCGATCCCGAGAGCTTTGCCCGTGCCGAAAGCCTGCATACCCAGGAGGGGATGGAGGGCAGGCTTGGCACCGGCCTCGACAATGTCTTTCAGAGCGAGCAGCCAAGCGCTGCCCGCAGCGATTCGGCCGGCGCCGACAGCCTTCCGGTGATCGGTGGCGCCTATGGCTCGCGCGGCGGCTCCTTCGAGGACGGGCCGGAAGGCTTCGAGAGCGGGCTGACGGCGGAAGCCTCGCTGCACGACCATCTCAGCGCCCAGCTCGACCTCGCCGTGACCGATCCGGCCGAGCGCATCATCGGCCGGCACCTCATCGATGCGGTCGACGACAGCGGCTATCTCGCCGAGCCCGTCCCGGACATCGCCGAACGTCTCGGCGTCGGCATCGAGCGGGTGGAAGCCGTGCTGCGCATCGTCCAGAGTTTCGATCCCTCGGGGGTGGCGGCACGCGACGTTGCTGAATGCCTCACGATCCAGCTACGCGACCGCGACCGCTTCGATCCGGCGATGCAGGCCCTGGTGGCGAACCTCCATCTCGTCGCCAAGCGCGATTTTGCCGCGCTGAAGCGCGTCTGCGGCGTCGATGATGAAGATATCGCCGACATGGTCGCCGAGATCCGCCGGCTCGATCCCAAGCCCGGCCGGGCCTTCGGCGGTTCGGCTGCGGAGACGGTCGTTCCGGATGTCTTCATCCGCGCCGCGCCCGATGGCTCCTGGCTGATCGACCTCAACCCGGACACGCTGCCGCGCCTGCTCGTCAATCAGACTTATCATGCCCGCGTTTCGAAGGCGGCTCGCAACGACGAGGAGAAGGCCTTCATCGCCGAATGCCTGCAGACGGCGAACTGGCTGACCCGTTCGCTCGAGCAGCGCGCCCGCACGATCCTGAAGGTCGCCAGCGAAATCGTACGCCAGCAGGATGGCTTCTTCGCCTATGGCGTCGAGCATCTGCGTCCGCTCAACCTGAAGACGGTCGCCGACGCCATCGGCATGCACGAATCGACCGTCTCGCGCGTCACCTCGAACAAGTACCTGACCTGCTCGCGCGGCGTCTTCGAGATGAAGTACTTCTTCTCGGCGGCGATCGCGGCCACCGGCTATGGCGAGGCGCATTCGGCCGAGGCCGTGCGCTTCCGCATCAAGCAGATGATCGACGAGGAAAGTCCGAGCGACGTGCTCTCCGACGATGCCATCGTCACCAGACTCAAGGCCACCGGCATCGACATCGCCCGGCGCACCGTCGCGAAATACCGGGAATCGCTGCGCATTCCCTCGTCGATGGAGCGCAGGCGGGAGAAGGTTGCGATGGCGGCCGCAGGGCGTTGAGCAATTTGGTTCCAAAACGCCGGCGCATCGGCGCCATGCTCGCCTTGTCGCATTGACATCCCGGACTCGCAGTTCTTAGTTCCTAGAGATGGCCGAGCACTGGCCATGGCTAAACAAGGGGAAGCACTCCATGAGCTTGCGAATCTCCGGCAAGAATCTCGATGTCGGCGAGGCCCTGCGCGGCCAGGCCGAAGAGCGGGTCGCTGCGGCCGTCAGCAAATATTATGAGGGCGGCTATCAGGGCCACGTCACGGTTGACAAGGACGGTACGGCTTTCCGCACCGACACCGTCATCCACCTCTCTTCGGGGATCACGCTGGAAGCCTCCGCCACCGCCCACGATCCCTATGCCAGCCTCGACAAGATGGCTGATCGCATCGAGAAGCGG
Source organism: Bosea sp. F3-2 (assembly GCF_008253865.1). Classification (NCBI taxonomy): domain Bacteria; kingdom Pseudomonadati; phylum Pseudomonadota; class Alphaproteobacteria; order Hyphomicrobiales; family Alloboseaceae; genus Allobosea; species Allobosea sp. F3-2. The sequence goes on along the minus strand of NZ_CP042331.1, from coordinate 3,028,994 downwards.
CTGCGACGCTACAAGCGCCGGCTGAAGGACCGTTCGGCCGCCAACGGACGCGATGCCGGAATCGAAATCCCCAGCTATGTGATCGCGGCTCCGGATGATGATATCGAGGAGTTCGACGGTGTTTCCGCCGGCGATCACCCGGTGATCGTGGCCGAAACCACCAAATCGCTGCATGTTCTGACGGTCAGCGATGCGGTCGCGGAGCTGGACCTGACTGGTGCGCCCGTCATCATCTTCCGCCATGCTGGCAATGGTCGGATGAACATCGTATACCGCCGCCGCGACGGTAATATCGGCTGGATCGACCCGCCGGCATCGCTGTCCTGAGGCCGGCGGGCGACCGCTCCGGCCGTCGAACCTGACCCGTGCCGACGGCGTTTCGGCCGGCACGGGACATGCATGGACGGGCGAATGACGCTGACCGATCTCCTGAGCCCCGCCGCGGTGATTTCGCCACTACGGGCTAACGGCAAGAAGCAGGCTCTGCAGGAGCTTGCCCAGCATGCCGCCACCCTGACGGGTCTTCCCGATCGCGAGATCTTCGAGGCGCTGCTCCAGCGCGAGCGTCTCGGCTCGACCGGCATCGGCGACGGCATCGCTATCCCCCACGGCCGCATGCCCGGCATCGACCGCCTGATCGGCCTGTTCGCCCGCGCCGAGAAACCGATCGATTTCGACGCCCTGGATGGCCAGCCCGTCGATATCATCTTCGTGCTGATCGCGCCGGAGGGGGCGGGGGCCGATCATCTCAAGGCGCTCGCCCGCGTTGCGCGCGTGCTGCGCAACCAGTCGGTGCTGGAGCAGGTCCGCAAGATTCGCGACCCCGCTGCGATCTACGCCATCCTCGCCGAGTCGGCCGCTCAGGCTGCCTGAGCTTAAACTCATTAAAGACTGCTTGGACGATGCCGGTCGACGGGCTATGACGCCGGCCATACGGCGTCGCGCGTCCGGCCGGAGACCGTTCTGATCCACAGCAAGCCTGTCGGTGGAACAATCTCTGTCCCAAAATGGGAGCGCAGCGCTTCATTGGTTCGGAGCCGCTGATCATGGCCTATACGCATGTCGATCTCTTCCCGCTCGGTGAGGACAAGACGCCCTATCGCAAGCTCGGCAGCGAAGGCGTCAGCGTCGAGAAGATCGGTGATCGCGAGGTGCTGAGCGTCTCCCGCGAGGCGATCCGCCAGCTCTCCGAGCAGGCCTTCATCGACATCAACCACCTGCTGCGCCCCGGCCATCTCGCGCAGCTCGCCAAGATTCTCGACGACCCCGAGGCGACCTCGAACGACAAGTTCGTCGCCTACGACCTGCTGAAGAACGCCAACATCGCCGCCGGCGGCGTCCTGCCGATGTGCCAGGACACCGGCACCGCGATCATCATGGGCAAGAAGGGCCGCAAGGTCTGGACCGATGGCGACGACGAATCGGCGCTGGGCGAGGGCGTCCATGACGCCTATCTCAAGCGCAACCTGCGCTATTCGCAGCTCGCGCCGCTCTCCATGTTCGAGGAGAAGAACACCGCGACCAACCTGCCGGCCCAGATCGACATCTACGCCGAGGGCCAAGGTCCTAACGACTCCGCCTATAAGTTCCTCTTCGTCTGCAAGGGCGGTGGCTCGGCCAACAAGACCTTCCTCTATCAGGCGACGCCGTCGCTTCTCACCAAGGACCGCATGATGGCGTTCCTGAAGGAGAAGATCCTGACGCTCGGCACCGCCGCCTGCCCGCCCTACCACCTCGCCATCGTCATCGGCGGCACTTCGGCCGAACAGAATCTCAAGACGGTGAAGCTCGCCTCGACCCGCTATCTCGACGCGCTGCCGACCAAGGGTTCGCCCTCGGGCCATGCCTTCCGCGATCTCGAAATGGAGGAGGAGGTCCACAAGCTGACGCAGTCGCTCGGCGTCGGCGCGCAGTTCGGCGGCAAGTATTTCTGCCATGACGTGCGTGTCATCCGCCTGCCGCGCCATGGCGCCTCGCTGCCGATCGGGCTGGGCGTCTCCTGCTCGGCTGACCGTCAGGCCAAGGGCAAGATCACCAAGGATGGCATTTTCCTCGAGGCGCTGGAGACCGATCCGTCGAAGTACCTGCCGGATATCGACGAGGCGAAGCTCGGCGGCGATGTCGTCAAGGTCGACCTCAATCAGCCGATGAGCGAGATCCTCGCCACACTCACGAAGCACCCTGTCAAGACGCGCCTGTCGCTGACCGGCACCATCGTCGTCGCGCGCGACCTCGCCCACGCCAAGATCCGCGAGCGACTCGAGCGCGGCGAGGGCATGCCCGACTATTTCAAGAACCATCCGGTCTATTACGCCGGCCCGGCGAAGACGCCGGAAGGCTTCGCCTCCGGCTCCTTCGGTCCGACCACGGCCGGCCGCATGGATTCCTTCGTCGACCAGTTCCAGTCCTTCGGCGGCTCCATGGTGATGCTGGCCAAGGGCAACCGTTCGGCGGCGGTCCGCGAGGCCTGCAACAAGCATGGCGGCTTCTATCTCGGTTCGATCGGCGGCCCGGCCGCCCGCTTGGCGCAGGACTGCATCCGCAAGGTCGAGGTCCTGGAATATCCGGAACTCGGCATGGAAGCGGTCTGGAAGATCGAGGTCGAGAATTTCCCGGCCTTCATCGTCATCGACGACAAGGGCAATGACTTCTTCAAGGAGCTGAACCTCGGATGAGGACTGCGCTGACCCTGGCGTTGCTGACGGGGATGCTTGCCGGTCCGGCGCTCGCCCAGCAACCACGCCCGGCAACCTGCTCGCGCGACCTCTTCCAGAACGAGGCCGGCTTCCGCCTGCAGCAGACCCGGCTTGCAGCGGCCGCCAGCGCCGATCAGGCGACCCAGTGCCGGACTTTTCGCGAGCATGTCGGCTATCTCCAGAAGGCGCGCTCGACCTTCGCCGCCTGCCAGAGCGGGGCGGAGCGTGAGCGCAATGTCGCGGAGATGGATTCCGAGCTGGTGAACTACCGCGCGCTCATCGCCAATCGCTGCGGCGGGCGGTGAGGCTCTTTCTTATTGCTCGAATCGAAGGCGACCGCATGACCGACCAGCCCGAAGCGCCGCTCCAGATCGCCGTCGTGCCGGTGACGCCGTTCCAGCAGAACTGCTCGATCATCTGGGACACGAAGACGAAGCAGGCGGCCATCGTCGATCCCGGCGGCGACGCTCCCCGCCTGCAGGAAGCTCTGAAGGAACTCGGCGTTACCCCGGTCGCGATCTGGCTGACGCATGGCCATCTCGACCACGCCGGCGGCGCCACCGAGCTCGCCGAAGCGCTCTCGCTGCCAATCATCGGCCCGCATGAGGCAGACCAGTTCCTGCTCGATGCCCTGCCGGAGCAGGGCCTGCGCTTCGATATCCATGGCATGAAGGCGGTGAAGCCGACCCGCTGGCTGCAGGAAGGCGACGAAGTCTCGCTCGGCGGCCTGACCTTCTCGGTCCAGCACGTCCCCGGCCATACGCCGGGCCACATCACCTTCTTCCAGAAGGATCTGCGCTTCCTGCTCGCTGGCGATACGGTCTTCGCCGGCTCCGTTGGCCGCACCGACTTCCCCTATGGCAGCCACGAGACGCTGATCTCGGGCATTAGGGAAAAGCTCCTGCCCCTCGGCGATGACGTCCAGTTCCTGCCCGGCCATGGTCCGGCCAGCACGCTGGGCGAGGAACGCCGGAACAACCCCTTCCTGCAGGGCTGAGGCCTAGAGCCGGATCCGATCAGGTTGGATCAACCTGATCGGTGAATTCGTCTCTCAACTTAAGTGAGAGAACGCGTTCTCCGATCTGACTGCGTTGCAGTCAGATCGGCGCGTGCTCTTGCGTCATGCTCGCCCTTGTGGCGAGCACCCACCTTGAACAGAGCCCTCGACGAAGGAAGACGTGGATGGTCGGGACAAGCCCGACCATGACGACCGAGCCCGGTAGCTTCGGGCGGTTGGCGCCGCTTCAGGCCGCTGCCGGCGTCGCGAACTGATCGAAGGCGCGCAGCGCATCCGCTGCGTACATCAGAGCCGGGCCGCCGCCCATATAGACCGACATCGCGGCGACTTCCGCGATCTCCTGGCGTGAGGCGCCGAGCCCGGCCAGGGCCTTGGCGTGGAAGCCGATGCAGCCGTCGCAGTGCTGCGCGATGCCGATCGCCAGCGCGATGAACTCCTTGCTTTTCTTGTCGAGCGCGCCGTCGGCACCGGCCGACTGCGCCAGGGTGCCGAAGCCCTTCATCGCTTCCGGCTGCAGCCCGCGTAACTCGCGCATGTAGGCGGAAATATCCTGTGTGATGGTGCGGTAGTCCTTGCTCATGTGGTGTTGGTCCTTGACAGTTCATATTTTTCTAATATCATAAAAACATGAATTATAAGGCTAAGCAAGAGCCGGCGTTGGCCGAGGCGATGGCGGAGAAGGCCGAAGGCGTGGCGGGTTTCCTGAAGGGGCTCGCCAATCCGCAACGGCTGCTCATCCTCTGCGCGTTGTCAGAGGGGGAGCGTAGCGTCGGTGAGCTGATCGCCGAAACGCGCATCGCGCCGACCTCGATGTCCCAGCATCTGGCGAAGCTGAAGGCGGAAGGCATCGTCGACTTCCGCCGAGACCACCGAACCCTGCACTATTCCATCTCCCATCCGGCCGTGATGGAGCTGATGGCGGTGCTCTACATCCATTTCTGCGGAAGGCAGCCATCATGACCCGCACGATCACCCCACAGGAGGCGCAGCGTCAGCTGGCGGCCGGCGAGGCGCTTCTGATCGATGTGCGCGAGCCGGCCGAGTTCGCCGCGAGCCATATCCCGCTCGCTGTCTCCCTGCCGTTGAGCGGTTTGCCGGAGGCGCTGGCGGAGCTGCCCCGTGACCGGACGCTGATCTTCCAGTGCCAGAGCGGAATGCGGAGCTCTCAAGCCTGTGCACTTGCCGCCCAGCGGGCGGAGAGCGTCAGCCTGGACGGTGGCATCGTCGCCTGGCGGGCTGCTGGCTTGCCGGTCGTCGGCAATGCCGGTCTGCGCCTGTCGATCTTCCGCCAGGTTCAGATGATCGTCGGGGCTATGGTCGCGCTCCTGGTCCTCGCCGGCTTTGCCGGCCTGACCGCGGCCTTTGCCATCGCGGGGCTCATGGGCGCGATGCTGGCCTTCGCCGGTGCGACGGGCTGGTGCGGGCTGGCCATGCTGCTCGCGCGCATGCCCTGGAACCGCGCGGCGCCCGCATCATAGCGGGGCCCAGAAACGCCAACAGCCATTCAGCGGAACGGTGCCGCTGAATTAGCAGACGCGCATCGGCTCGCGGCGGCGCAGGCCGCCGCTGAAGCTATCTGGAGCCGTGAAGCCGCGTCACTGGCAGACCAGCACGCGGCGGGCGACGACATAGCCCCACGGGTCGAAACGGCGCCGCCACACGTAGTAGCAGTCATCGCTGTAGTAGCTGTTGTAGTAGTAGGGCGCGCCTACGCCGAACGCGAAGGCCGGACCGAAGAAGAAGCGGTTATGGTGGAACCGCTGATTGTGAAAGAACACCGCCCGGTGGGCAAAGCCTGGCCGGACGAAGCCGGGTCCCACGAATGCCGGGCGCGCGAAACCAGGACGCACGAACCCGCCGCCCCCGAATCCGCCCATCCGGACGCCGCCGCCGCGGAAGGCCATGCCGCCGCCATGGAAGCCGGTCCCGCCGCCGCGGAAGGCCATGCCGCCGCCATGGAAGCCGGTCCCGCCGCCACGGAACGCCATGCCGCCGCCACCATGGAAGCTTCCGCCTCCGAACCGTGCCTCGGCGGGGGGCGACCATGCGATGACGCCGACGGACATCGCTGCCGCGGCGAAAGCGGTGGCAACCATCTTGTTGCTGCTGAAGGTTGAGATCATGACGAACCTCCCATCAAATGAGCCTCGCCTTGCGCTGAATTTGCGCTTTTTAACATGAACATACAATGAACATCGACTGCGCTTCCTCCCCCGGCGCGCAAGAAAAATGCCCGCAACGCCAAGGCGCTACGGGCATTCGAAAAGCCAACGGCCATGCAGCGGAACGGTGCGCGTACATCCGGCGTCACACGTTCGGCCCATGGCCGTCTTCAACGGCGATGGAGAGCGGTGGAACGCCTTCGACATCGTCGTGACTGTGAGATGGGAAGGGCGGTCGCCGATTACAAGCCCTGGGTCGAAAAAGACTGGCGCCACTCGTAAAGCGCGTCCGGCTCGGCCTCTTCGTTGCGCGTGCCGTCATTGAGGTCGACGAGGCGGAAGCCGTGGCGCTCATAGAAGGCCCGCGCGGCCGTGTTGCGCTGGAAGGTGAACAGGCTGAGCCGCACGGGACTTTGCTCCTTGGCCCTGGCAAGCAGGAGAGAGCCGATGCCGCGCCTGAAATGCCCTGGCAGCAGATAGAGCTGGTCGAGTTCGTCGCCGTCGAGCGATAGGAAGCCGAGGATGCGCCCGGCCTCGCGCGCGACCCAGGTCTCGCCGGTGGCGAGCCTCACGGCCTCGATCCAGCCCTGCACCTCCTCGTCGCTGTGGCAGCGGCGCAGATAGGGCAGGGCTTCGCCTCGCGACCAGATAGAGTGCGGCGATCTCCCCGGCATCCCGGGGAGAGGCGCGTTCGATCGTGATGGCAGGCGTCGCTGGCATGCCCCGGCCCGACTTGGCCTCAGGCGTCGAAGACGCCGAGCAGGAAGTCCTGCTTGCCGATCTGGAAGCCGTTCTCGCGCAGGATGTCGTAGGCGGTCGTGGCGTGGAAATAGAAGTTCGGGATGGCGAAGCGGGTGAGATAGGCTTCGCCCGTCATCGTCACGGTCGCCGAGGGGCCGCGTGGGAAGGTGACGTCGCGGGACAACCCGGCATCGAGGGCGGCGCCATCGGCGGCGGCTATGAAGGCCAGCGTCTTGGCGATGCGCTCCTTCAGCTCCGGGAAGCTCTTCTCCTCGTCGGGGAAGCGCGGGTTCTCGCCGCCCGAGAGGCGCGCCACCGCGTTCTTGGCGAAGTCGCAGCAGAGCTGGATCTGGCGGGTGAAGGCCAGCATGTCCGGCGCGAGCCGCGCCGTCAGCAGCACCTCGGGCTGGATCTTGCGGGTCTCGGCCTGTTCCACGGCCTTATCGAGAATGGCGTCGAGCGCCTTGAGCGTCTGAACGAAGCCGGAAAGGGCGGCGGCCTGGACTGTGAGCGGCATGGGAAACCTCGAAACGACAACGGGCCCGGAAAGGGCCCGCTGCATAAAGCTATAGAGGAGATTTTTCCGCTGCGCTCTAAGCTAGCAGATCAATAAGCTAGCAGATCAATCCTTCGCGCGCTCGACATAGGAGCCGTCGGCCGTCATCACGACGATGCGGGTGCCGACGCCGACATGCGGCGGTACGGCGCTGCGCACGCCGTTGGAGAGGATCGCCGGCTTGTAGGAAGAGGAGGCCGTCTGGCCCTTGGTCACCGGCTCGGTCTCGACGACTTCGAGGGTGACGCGCTGCGGCAGCTCGATCGCGACCGCCTTGTCCTCGAACACCGAGAGCGAGACCTTCATGCCTTCCTGGAGATAGGGAGCAGCATCGCCGACCACGTCCTTGTCGACATGGAGCTGGTCGTAGTTCTCCGGGTTCATGAAGACGTACTGCTCGCCGTCCTGGTAGAGATAGGTGAAGTCGCGGTCCTCGACATAGGCGCGCTCGACCTGCTCGGTCGTCTTGTAGCGCTGCGTGACCTTCACGCCGTCGGCAATGCGGCGCATGTCGATCTGCGTCGTCGGCGTGCCCTTGCCGGGGAAGAAGCTCTCGGCCGAGAGCACCGAGCAGAGGTGCCCGTCGACTTCGAGGACGTTGCCCTTGCGGACGGAAGAGGCGATGACCTTGACCACGTGAATGTCCTTCTGGTGCGCGGCGTTCCCGCGCGCTATGCGAATTCCTGTCGCCGCGCAACTACCGCATTCGCGCGCGAAACGGAAGCTTCCCGACGGTTCCGACGCGAGATTCGATGAGTTCCTCCCCGACGCCGTTCTGGCGGCCCGATGTTCATGCCGACCGCCGCCCGGCGCTTCTGGCGCGCGGGCGGATCAAGGCGGCGCTGCGGCGCTGGTTCGAGGCTGATGACTTCATCGAGGTCGAGGCGGCGATCCTGCAGCTCTCGCCCGGCAACGAGACGCATCTGCACGGTTTCGGCACGACGCTGATCGACAACGCGGCCGAAGGCCACCCCTATTACCTGCACACTTCCCCGGAATTTGCGGCCAAGAAGCTGCTGGCGGCAGGCGAGACCCGCATCTTCGATTTCGCCCGCGTCTTTCGCAACCGCGAGCGCACGGCGCTGCACCACCCCGAATTCACCATGCTGGAATGGTATCGCGCCGGCGAGGATTACGCGGTGCTGATGCAGGATTGCGCGGCGCTGATGGCCGAGGCCGCCCGTGCGGCTGGCGCCTCCGTGCTCCGCTGGCGCGATGTCGAGGCCGACCCCTTCGCCGAGCCCGAGCGGTTGACCCTGCACGATGCCTTCGCCCGCCATGCCGGCATCGACCTGCTCTCGACCATCTCGCCCAATGGTGCGACGGACCGCGTCGCGCTGGCCGATCAGGCCGTTGTGGCTGGCATCCGGTTAGCCGTGGACGACAGCTGGTCGGACATCTTCAGCCGGGTGCTCTCCGAGCGCATCGAGCCGCATCTCGGCCGCGGCCGTGCCACGATCCTCTGCGAATACCCGATCAGCGAGGCCGCGCTCGCCCGGCCGAAGCCCGGTGATCCGCGCGTGGCCGAGCGCTTCGAGCTCTATGCCTGCGGCGTCGAGCTGGCCAATGCCTTCGGCGAGCTCACCGACCCGGCCGAGCAGCGCCGCCGTTTTGAGGCCGATATGGACGAGAAGGAGCGCATCTATGGCGAGCGCTATCCGATCGATGCCGATTTCCTGGAGGCGCTGGCGCTGATGCCGGCGGCGTCCGGCATCGCGCTCGGCTTCGACCGGCTCGTCATGCTCTGCGTCGGCGCGCGCCGGATCGAGGATGTGCTCTGGACGCCGGTCGCGGAACCGGGCAGGGGAGGGGCATGACCATTCACCAGCCCCCCGGAGGCCAGCCGCTGCGCAGCATCGACGCGCTCGTCGAGGCCGGCCTTGCCGCGCCCGCGCGCCGCGAGGCGCTGCAGGCGGTGGCCGAGCGCTATGCCGTCTCGGTGACGCCGGCTGTCGCCGGGTTGATCGATCCCACCGATCCGGCAGACCCGATCGCGCGCCAGTTCGTCCCGGATGCGGCCGAGCTCGTGACCCTGCCGCAGGAGCTGGCCGACCCGATCGGCGACGATGCCCACTCGCCGGTCGAGGGCGTGGTGCATCGTTATCCCGACCGAGCCTTGCTCAAGCTCGTCCATGCCTGCCCGGTCTATTGTCGCTTCTGCTTCCGCCGCGAGATGGTCGGCCCCGGTGGCGACGCGCTGACGGGTCGGAAGCTTGACGCGGCGCTCGCCTATCTTGCCTCCCGTCCCGAGATCTGGGAGGTGATCATGACCGGCGGCGACCCTTTCATCCTCTCCACTCGCCGCATTCGCGAGGTCGCGAAGCGCCTCGCCGCCATCCCGCATATCAAGGTCGCGCGCTGGCACACGCGCGTGCCGGTGGTCGATCCCGACCGGATCACGCCCGACTACGCGAGGGCGCTGCGCATCCCCGGCAAGGCGAGCTACATCGCGATCCATGCGAACCATCCGCGCGAATTCACCGACGCTGCCCGCGCGGCCATCGCGACGCTGGCCGATGCCGGCCATGTACTGCTCAGCCAGTCCGTGCTGCTCAAGGGCGTCAATGCCGATGTCGACACGCTCGGCGCCCTGATGCGCGCCTTCGTCGAGAACCGCATCAAACCCTATTATCTGCACCACCCTGATCTCGCGCCGGGCACCTCGCATTTCCGGCTGTCGCTGGAGGAGGGACAGGCTCTGGTCAAAAGCCTGCGCGGCCACCTTTCGGGGCTGTGCCAGCCGACTTATATCCTCGACATCCCCGGCGGCGCCGGCAAGATCCCGGTCGGTCCCGCCTTCCTTTCCGGCTGCGAGACGCCGGGCGCGGAGGCCATCGCCGAAGACCGGCATGGCGGGCAGCATCTCTACCCGCCCGCCTGATACGAAGGACATCGACATGCAGGACAAGCTGCCGCTCGTGATCGTCTCCGACATCGCCTGTCCCTGGTGCTTCATCGGCAAGGCGCGGCTGGAGACGGCGCTGGCCCGCTACGGCCTGACCGAGCGTTTCGCCATCACCTGGCTGCCCTACGAGCTGAACCCGGAGATGCCCGAGGAGGGCATGGACCGCACGCAATATCTCGAAACCAAGTTCGGCCCGGGCAAGCGCAAGGAAATCGAGCTTCGGCTGTCCGAGGCGGCGCTGGAGAGCGGCGTCACCTTCAACTGGGCGAAGGTGACGAAGAGCGTCAACACCCGCATGGCCCATATGCTGATCGCCGCCGCCTCGACGGTGCAGCGCGGCGGCGACATGACGGCCGCCCTGTTCAAGGCCTACTGGCAGGATGGGCGCGACATCGGCGATCTCGAGACGCTGGTCCAGATCGCGGTCGAGCAGGGTTTCGACGAACAGGCCGCCCGCGACGAACTCGCCAATGACGAGCTGCGCGAGACCGTGATCGGGCTGGAGGATCACGCCCGCAAGGTTGGCGTCAACGGCGTGCCCTTCTTCATCGTGGACGGCAAACTCGCGCTCTCGGGCGCGCAGCCGCCGGAAGTCTGGGCTCAGGCCTTCCAGCAGGTTCTGGCGGCGCAACAGCAACCGGAGATGCCGCAGTTCTGAGCGACGGCGATCTCGGCGCGCGCCGTCAGGCATGCGCCAGATGGACCACGGCCGGCGCCGCGAGCGCGACACCCGACAGGAACAGCAGGACGAAGACGATCCGCCGCAGCGCCGTCGGCGAGATGGCAGGCGGGCGGCGGCGAGCGAGATGCGTCGCCGCCATGACGACGGGCACCGCCAGCAATCCCGAAAGCACCGAGGCCGAGGGGATCTGCCCGGAAGCGGCCACCAGCCCGGTGCGGCAGAGCGCGTTGAGGGCGAACACCGTCACCAGCGTCTCGCGGATCGTCACCAGCGTCATCGGCTGCCGGTAGAAGTGGTAGACCAGCGGCGGGCCGGAGGTGGAGAACATCCCGCCCATCAGCCCGGCGACGCTGCCGAAGAACAGGAAGCTCGGCGCGCCCGACCGCTGCTTCCGCGGCTGTGGCTTGCGCGCGAGCTGCAGGCTCGAGACGATGATGACAAAGCCGAGCGCCAGCCTGAGCCAGTCGGCCTGGCTGTCGGCCAGCCATTCGAGCAGCCGGTAGCCGATGAAGAGCGAAGGCAGGCTCGCGGCCATCACCAGCCAGAATTCGCGCCAGGCGACGTCGCGCCAGCCCTTCAGCAACATCTGCGTTGCGTTGACCAGGGTCAGCAGGCTGACGAGCATTGCCGCATCGGGCAGCGAGATCAGCCCGGATAGCCCGACGCCGCCCATGGTGATCAGGCCGAAGGCGAAACCCGTCAACGTCTGGGCATAGGCCGCAACGCCGGTCAGCAACAGGAAGCCGATCAGCGCGGCCAAAGACATTGTCGGCTGTCCCCAGAGAACGGAGCGTGAGCCCTAAGGCATCGGCGCGCCGTCCGGAATCCGTTTTCCGGCAAAGCTGATGTGCGCTGAGGGATCGCTATCGCCTTGTCATGGCGCCGTCGCGTTTCCGTTGCCCTCAGGCCACGCGGCCCTCCGTTTTGCTGGTCACGAATGCGGCCAAAGGTTGACTTGACTGGGGCTGGGAGGGCACCATCGACCGGCTCGCGATCAATCTACAGCAGGAGCGGCGAAGATGCTGTCGATCCCGAACCGCGCAGCCGTATGTATTTTCGGCTTTGCGCTTTCCGGCTGCATGCAGTCGATGCCGACCGCCGAGACGATCACTCGGCCAACCATGGAAGCCTTCACGCGGCTTAGCTCGTGGACGCCCTGGCGCTCGCCTCCCGAACAACCTCCGCCGGTGGTCGTCGCCGCGCAAAACCCGCCTCCGGCGGTCGAGCCCGTCGAGGAGCAGCCGGTGGCGCCAGCGGTCCGGCCTCAGCCGAAGCCCAGGCCCGTCGTCCACCACACGCCGCAACTCGCGTCGTCGCGCACGCGACCTGTGACCCCGGCTCCGGTCCCAGCCATCATCCCTGCTGCTGCAGTGACGCCGATCCCCACGACCGCACCGACGGCCTCGCCGCTGCTGCCGGCCAGGGTGACCTGTCAGACCGCGAGCCAGCCCGGCGAGCGTGTGCGGATGGAGTGCACGCCGGTCGAGTGACTGACCGGCATTTGGGCGTGGTGCAGCCTGACCGGACGCGTGTTTCTGACCGACGCATTGGTCAGGGACAGGTGCTCTTGCTGCGGCGTGGTGTCCACGAAGCCGCTTGGTAAGGAACAACCCCTGCGGTCCGGGCTTCCTAATGTATGCCCCCTCGCAGGAAACCACCGCTGGATTTTTGGCTCTGGCTCGCCGTCATCGGGCTCGTCGTGATTGTGGGTGTGGCATCACTGCAGTTTCCGGCGCGCATCGCGCCGCCACTCCCGGCGGCCGCTGGCCACGGCCAAGAGCGATAGACCAGAAAGCCCCGCACGGGGGCGGGGCTTTCGATGGTCAGCTTGTGTGGCGATATCGCTCGACCGCGCGCCGCTTCAGATCATCTTCGTCTTCCGCGACCGCGACCAGTGCTGCGACGATATAGGCCAGTCTGGTTCGCCCTTGCTCGTCAAACACGTCGGCATTGGCTGGTTTGACGTCCTTCCAGGCTGCTTCCAGCGCCGCCTGGGCTCGAGCGAGGTCAACAGGATCATTCAGCGACGAGAATGGCACGTCTCCTTCCCCTCAATCCATCCGCGCCGGCAAATTTAGGAGTGAGGCTGCCGACTGCAAGCACGAAAAAGCCTCGCCGGCATGCACCGGCGAGGCAATAAGCCATGCGATCAACCCTCGCCGAGTTCGCTTCTCGGCGAAAGCCTACGGGCGCTTAGCTGCGATACCAGGCCGCGAGGTTCCAGGTATCGACGTCCCAACCGGAATGGTCGTGAGAGAGGTTGTTCGCCGAGGCGACAACCTTCTTGCGCGACAGGATCGGCAGGATGACGTTGGCCTCGCAGAAGACCTCGTTGACCTTGATCAAGAGCGCGGCGCGCTTGGCCGGGTCGAGCTCCTTCTGGGCGGCCTTGTAAGCCTCGTCGGCAGCCGGATCGGTATAGCGCGAGACGTTGCGACCCAGCCACTTGTTCTCCTTGTTGGCGACTTCCCAGGAGGTGAACTGGTTGAGGAAGCGCTCCGGATCGGGCTGCGGCTGCGTGGTCGTATACATCTCCATGTCGACATAGAGCTTGGTGTAGGTGTCGGGGTTGGCGACGTCCGACGAGAAGAACACCGAAGCCGTGACCGACTTGAGCTCGAGGTCGATGCCGGCGCGCTGGCAGGCCTGCTTGATGATGGCCTGGACCTTCTGGCGCGGAGCGTTGATCGAGGTCTGGTAGACGTATTTGAGCCTCTTGCCGTCCTTCTCGCGGATGCCGTCCGAGCCCTTCTTCCAGCCGGCCTCGTCGAGGATCTTGTTGGCCTTCTCGATGCTGAACTCGTATTTCAGCTTCTGCGACTTGAACTGCTTGGGCTCGTTGACGAAGCTCGCCGTCGCGGAGCCGGCGCGGCCATAGATGAACTTCTGGATCGAGTCGCGGTCGATCAAGAGGTTGATCGCCTGGCGCACGGCCGGGTCCGACAGGGTCGGGTGCTTGGTCTTGACGCTCGAGCGCTCGCCATCGACCTCGGTCCAGGGATCGGTCGTGTTCAGCGTGATGAACTCGATGTCGCCAGCCGCCGCCGCGCTGATCTTGCCGCGACCACCGGTCTCCATGCGCTTGAGGACCTCGTCCTCGACCAGCGTGTCCCAGGCATAGTCGTATTCGCCGGTCTGCAGCACGGCACGCGCCGCCGAGACCGCGTCACCACCGCCCTTGATCTCGAACGTGTCGAAATGCGGCTGGCTCTTGACGTGGTAGTCCTCGTTGCGGGTGCCGGTGAGGATGTCGCCGGGCTTGAAGTCGGCGAACTTGTAGGGGCCGGTGCCGACGGGCTTCAGATTCGCCGGAGCCTCGCGCGACTTGGCGCCCTTGTAGTCACCGAAGTGATGCTTCGGAATGATCATGCCGGCAACACCGACGAAGGGGTCGGCCCAGAACGGCGTCGGCTTGGCGAAGGTCACCTTGACGGTGAGGTCGTCGACCTTCTCGACCTTGATGTCCTTGTAGGCGCCCGAGGTGTAGGCGGCCGTCGCCGGATCGGCGGCGTATTCCCAGGTGAAGACGACATCGTCGGCGGTGAGCGGCTTGCCGTCATGCCACTTCACGCCCGGCTTCAGCTTCCAGATGACGGTGGTGCCGTCCTCGGAGAGGCCGCCATTGGCGCGCGTCGGAACCTCAGCCGCGAGCTGCGGGATGAGGTTGCCTTCCTTGTCCCAGCCGGCGAGCGGCTCGTAGAAGACGCGCGAGGCGATCTGATCCTTGGTGCCCGAGGCGAAATGCGGGTTGAGCAGGGTGGGCGCCTGCCAGAGCAGCATCTTCAGCGGCCCGCCGCCGCCGGCCTTGGTCGGCTTGTATTCGAGCGTGGCGTTCGCCATCGCCACATCGTTCCAGGCCAGGATCTGGCTCGCGATCGGGGCGGTGATGCCCAGCGCCGCCATTCGCTGCATGAAGGAACGCCGCGACAGGCGGCCCTCTTTCAGGTTATCGACCTCTTCCTGGATATATTGACTGCTCATAACTGACCTTCGCATTGCGCCGGCTAGATATCGACCAGAAATGGATCAGTATCAGCCTTGTTTTTACTCGGTCCAAGGCATGGTAATGCCTTGATCGCGACTCACCTCGTACGGGCCGCGACCTTAAGCCCATCTTAAGGCGTTTGCAGGGGATGGTAGGGTTGCTTGCGGCGCATGGCAGGCGCCCAGGTTTTGCGGATGTCACGGCCAAGGGCGGCGCGGCTTTGGCGTCCGAGTGCCCGTCAGCAAGTCTCGCGCCCGGCACGTCGGCGGAGGGCCGATCAGCCCTCCGCTTTTGTCATGGGAGCCTAGCTCCAGAAGCCTTCTTGATAGGCGCGAGGCGAGAACTCCTTGTCGTCCCGCTGTTCCTCGCGATCATCCCGACGCTCGCTTTGTGTCTCACATGCGCAGTCGGAATCGTGCCGTTCCAGCATCAGATCTCTCCTTTCAGGTTGTGAGGGAGGGTGCCTTGGGCGTCACGAATATGGGCATTTATGTTGCAGTGCACAAGGCGTGGGCGGCATGGCTGGGTTGCCAGCAATGTTGGAACAATACAGCTAGGGCTACGTTGTTGCGGTTCGCCGCGACGCGGCCCTAAGGATTGGATACCAGATGAAACAAGCGACCCTTTTTTCGAGCATTGCTGGCGCCTTCGCGATCGCCGGCGCGGTGATCGCCTCGCCCGCGGCAGCCGGCGCCCAGGATTTGCCCGCGAGCGTCGCAGCCGGCCTCGATAGGCAGCCGGTCGAGTACAGCATGACCGCCGCCAAGGAGCGTCGCTTGATGATCATGCAGGAAACCATGCGTCAGCAGCGCTATGGCCGTGGCGGATACGGCTATGGGCGCGGCTACGGCCCGCGGCCTCACTATGGCTACGGCCCCGGTTATGGTCCCCGCCCTGGCTATGGCTATCGTCGCGGCTACTACGAGCGTTGGTGATCGATTAGCTTTCGCCGGTGGCATCCTGCGCGGAGGGAATTGATCCTCCGCGGCGCTTCTGACGGGGTGCTGGCGCTCGCCGGACGGTCTCGCTTGCATCCGGCTTCGAATCGTGCGCCTTCCCGCGAAACGCAGGGAGCCGGCCGATGCAGAAGATCAATGATGTCCGCGACCGCCTGATCGTCGCCCTCGACGTGCCGACCGTGTGGGATGCCTACCGCCTGGTCTCGACGCTCGGCGACGGCGTCACCTTCTACAAGATCGGCTATCGCCTCGCCTTCGCCGGCGGGCTCGACTTGGCGCGCCAACTCGTTGCCGAGGGCAAGAAGGTCTTCCTCGACCTCAAGCTCCACGACATCGGCAATACCGTGACCGAAGGCGTCGACTCGCTGACCAAGCTCGGCGTCACCTTCCTCACCGTCCATGCCTATCCGCAGACCATGCGCGGGGCGGTCGAGGGGCGCGGCGATGCGGCGCTCAAGCTGCTCGCGGTCACGGCGCTGACCTCTTACGACGACGGCGACCTGCGCGATGCCGGCTATGGGCTGGCGGTGCGCGATCTCGTGCGCCTGCGCGCCGAGCAGGCCCGCACGGCCGGCATTGACGGCATCGTCTGCTCGGCCGCCGAGACGGAGATCGTGCGGCAGGTCATCGGTCCCGACATGGTCATCGTCACGCCGGGCATTCGTCCCGCGGGCAGCGCCGCCGGTGACCAGAAGCGCACGCTGACCCCGGCCGAGGCGATCCGCGTCGGCGCCGATCATCTCGTGGTCGGGCGTCCCATCATCCGCGCGGCAGACCCGCGCGCCGCGGCGGGCGCGGTCATGGACGAGATCGTCGCGGCTTCGTAAGCTTCGGCCCGAACCCGATTCAGCCAACGGATAGCACCATGCCCAAGGGATATGTCATCGGCCGCGCCAAGGTCACCGACGCGACCAAATGGGGAACCTATGCCGCCAAGGCTTCCGAGGTGATGAAGATCTATGGCGGCACGCCGATCGTGCGCGGCGGTCAGATGACCGTGGGCGAAGGCGAAGGGCGCGCCCGCAACATCATCATCGAATTCGCCGATTTCGCCTCGGCGCGCGCCTATCTGTTCTCGCCGGAATATGCCGAGGCCCGCAAGCTGCGCGAGGGCGCCGGCGAGATCGATCTCGTCGCCGTCGAAGGGGCCTGAGCCATGGCCAAGGGTTACTGGATCGCGCGCGTCGACGTCGAGAACGACGAAGCCTATGCCCGCTATCGTTCGTTGAACGCCGTTGCCTTCGCCAAATACGGCGCGAAGTTCATCGTCCGCGGCGGCGAATACAAGCTCGCCCGCGGCGAGGGCCGCAAGCACAACGTCGTCATCGAGTTCAAGGACGAGGCGACGGCGCGCGCCTGCTACGCTTCGCCTGAATACCAGGAGGCTATGAAGCACCTGAGCGCCGCCGGCAAATCCGACCTCATCATCATCGGCGGCTATGAAGGCCCGCAGCCAGGCGAATGAACTTGGCCGAGCGCGACCTCGCACGGGAGTCGCTGACCGCCATCGGCGTGATCAGCGGCACCTCGATGGACGCCATCGACGTGTCACTGGTGACGAGCGACGGGCGTGATGCCGTCTCCTTCGGGGCCGGCGCCTCCTATCCCTATCGCGACGAGACGCGCCGCACGCTGCAAGCCGTCATCGCCGATGCCGAGCGCGCCTCAGCGGAGCCGCTCGCCGAGCTCGAAGCCGCGGTGACGGCCGACCACCTCGCAGCCATCCGCAGCTACGTTGCCGACCGGCACCTCGACTGGTCGGATATCGATCTCGTCGGCCTGCATGGCCAGACCATCTACCATCGGCCGGAGCGGCGCTTCACCCGCCAGCTCATCGACGGGCAGGCGGTGGCCGATGCACTCGGCATTCCCGCCGTCGATCGCTTCCGCCACGCCGATGTCGCGGCCGGCGGCGAAGGCGCGCCCTTTGCGCCGCTCTATCACCGCGCCCTGGCGCAGCGGCTGGAGCAGCCGGTGATGGTGCTGAATCTCGGCGGCGTCGGTAACGTCACCTATATCGACGGCGAGACTGTCATCGCCTTCGATACCGGCCCGGCGAGCGCGATCCTCGATGATTTCGTCCTGCGCCGCCTCGGCCGCCCCTATGATGCGGACGGTGTGCTGGCCGCGAGCGGGCGCATCCATGACGACCTCGTCGCCGGCTTCATGGCCAATCCCTTCTTCGACCGGCCGGCGCCGAAGTCGCTCGACCGCAACGATTTCCATCGCCGCGCCCAGGTTGTCGAGGGGCTCTCGGATGCCGATGGCGCAGCGACGTTGGCAGCCTTCACCGTCGAAAGCATCGTGGCTGCGCTGCGCCATGTGCCGCGCGCGCCCAAGCGCTGGCTCGTCGGTGGCGGCGGCCGGCTCAACCGGCATTTCATGGCGCGGCTCGGTCGGCGGCTCGGCGTCCCGGTCGAGCCCGTCGAGATCGTAGGGTGGGACGGCGATGCGCTGGAAGCGCAGATCTTCGCCTATTTCGCGATCCGTTCGGTCAAGGGACTGCCGCTCAGCCTGCCCTCCACGACAGGCGTTCCAGTGCCGATGACGGGAGGCGAGCTTCATCGGCCCCTGGATCGCCGCGCGTCCAGTCGGACGCGATAACGGCGATCCATGTATTTGGTATCGCATCGGATTTTTCCGAAAAGTGGATTCCACTTTTCGGTCCGATGCTATAGCTCACAATTGAGCATGACTGTCATGCCTCCGTCATTTGGAGGATGAGGAGCCCGCCGAGCTCTGCCTACATGTGCGTCGGGTGAGCGACGAGAGGAAGCTTCGTCGCTTGGAGGTGGCGTTGGCAGGGCCGAGCTCTGCCCGGCAGGAGCCGAACTCAGCGCGGCTGAAGGGGTAGGGCCGCGCTGCGCAGCAGCGAGACGAGCTGGCTTTGCTGGCGGGTGTTGGTCTTCTGGAAAATCCGCGCCAAATGCGTGCGGGCGGTCGAGATTCTCACGCCTTGGGCTACGGCCGCTTCCGTCAGAGACAATCCGCTCGCCAGGGCGGACGCAAACTTGGCTTCGGTATCGGTCAAATCGAAGAGCTGGCGCGTGCAGGCGACGATGTCGCTCGCCGTCTCGAGGCGCCTGAGCGCGATCATGACCAGACCGTGTGGCCGATGGAGCGCCGGGGAGGGCGCCGCAGGCATGATGCAGGCCGAAAGCGAATGACCGCCGTCGCCGCCATGCAGGATCATGCTCGCCTGATGGTTTGCGAGCGGGTCGCGAGACAAGCGCAAAGCTCCGTCGATCAGCTGTCGAAGCCGCCGCTGGTCGCCCGGCTGGCGGGCGTAGAGGCGCCCTTGGCGCAACCCGATCGGCCCGTCCGGCTCGGCCAGGATTTCGTCGGCGCCCTCATTGGCGTAGGAAATCCGCATCTCCGCATCGAGGATCGCGATGCCCAGCGCCAGCCGGTCGAGCGCGCCGCGCGCTTCGTCGCGCTGGATGGTGACTCGGCCGATATGACGGCGCAGCTCCACCACGCGCCGCAGCACCGGGTAGAGCTTGCGCAGCAGCGCCGCGTCCTGGTCGTCGAAGCTGTCCTGGCTGCGGCCGCGCTGCACGTCGAAGAACCAGAAGGCCTGCCCCTTCTCCGCCAAACGGCAGGCCATGCCGCCATACATGTCCTGCGGCTGCATCCACTCCTGCCAGATGCGCGAGCGCCGCAGGGGCTCGACGCCCAGGACTTGGTGATCCTTGTAGACTTCTCCGAGCGGGATGCCGCGCAGCGCCATGCCCATCTCGGCAAATTCCGGCGCCAGCTCGCCGAAGAAATGTTCCTGCAAGGCGTCGTCGGGATTGGTGGCGTAGGCGACCCAGTCTTCCGGGTCGGGGCCAATGCTGGTGAAGCAGGCTTTCGAGCCATTGAAGAGCCGGCGCATCGTCTCGGCGGCGACCGGCATCTGTTCCTCGTCCATCGCGCCGGCCAGCAACTGGTCGATCGCAGTCATGACGGTATCGACATCGGGATGCGCCATGAACCCTCCCAATTGCGATGGACCAAGCCTGATCTTTCCAGGGTCACGTTAGCAGCATGGGTGGGTCACGAAAAGTCCAAAAGAAATCCAAAGTTTTACGCAATTTGCGGCGCGTTTTCGCGAGCAAGGATGCCTATGAGCTCGGCGATTTCGGTTGGCCGGGGCAGGGCGTCGAAGACACCGTGTCGCGTCGTCGTCAGCGCGCCGGCAGCGGCGGCGTGGCGCAGCGCCTCAGTGAGCGGGCGGCCCTCGGCCAGGCGAACGCCGAGCGTCGCAGCGAAGGCATCGCCGGCGCCAAGCGCGTCGACCGTAGCGACAGGGAAACTGGCCTGTACGACAGGTTCCTCATCCGCAGCGATCGCTATGGCGCCGGCTGCGCCGCGGGTCAGCACGACGAGCCTTGGGCCGCGCTTCAGGATCGCCGGGCCGAGTTCTGCGATGAAGCGCTCCGGCGTGGCGATGTCCGCGTCCGGCCCGTCGAACGTCGCGGCAAGGCTGCGAGCTTCGGTTTCGTTGACGATGAGAACCGAGGTCGAGCTGAGGATGTCCTCCGGCACGGGTCGGAAAGGCGAGGGGTTGAGCAGGGTTGGCACGCCCGCCCGGTGCGCCAGAGCGAAGGCCTCGCGGATGGGAGCGTCCGCGATCTCGAATTGTGCTGCGACGAGGGAGGCTGCTGCGATCGCACTGGCCTTCTCGCGGATATGTACCTCCGAAAGGGCCAGGTTGGCACCGGGTGCGATGGCGAGGCTGGTCTCGCCAGCCGCGTCGATGAAGGCGACGCCGCTCCCGGTCGGCCCGTCGAGGCGGACGAGCATGGCCTCCGGCAGATCGGCGCGCGCCAGCGCCGTGGGGGCGAAACTGGCGGCCAGATCGTTGCCCACCGCGAGAAGCCCGTCGACCATGGTGCCGAGGCGGCGCGCCATGATCGCCTGGTTCAGCCCCTTGCCGCCGGGTTCGATGGTCACGCGCTCGGCGGCCATCGATTCCCCAGGCCACGGAAAACGCCCGACTTTCGCCGAACAGGCGAGGACGAAGCTTCCCAGAATGAAGATCGGCTTGTCGAGCATAGAGGCTGTTATGAACCTTGGGACCGATTTGATGAGGTCAAAACCGCAGAGATGGGAGGAGCATCGCGCCGCCGATACGTCCGTATCGGCAAGCGGTGCGACGCTGCAGCTCTGCGGTTTTCACCTCACCCGTAGGGCGCGGCGCTTTTGCGCGACTGCCGTGTCGCTCTTCGTAGCAAACCGAAAGGTTTGCGTCCTCGAATTCCTTGCATTCGCGCAAAATCGCCTGCGTCAAGTCGATCCCAAGGTTCATAACAGCCTCTAGGGTTTGATTTTCCTATCCACGAACTGCTACGCGGGTTGTCTCACGATCATGCAACCGATGACAGTGTCTAAGCCTTCAATTCCGAAGCCGCCATTCCAGGAACTCCTGGAACTGCGCAGCGACACCGCCAAGCCGCTCTATCAGCAGCTTGAGGATCAGCTGACGCGATTGATCGGCGACGGCGTCCTCCCCCCCGGCACGACCCTTCCGGCAGAACGCGAACTGGCCGAACGGCTCAGCATCAGCCGCACCACCGTACAACGCTCCTACAACACGCTGCGACAGCGAAAATTGCTGAGCGCACAGGGGCGGCTGGGCTCGATTGTCCAGGGGCCGGGGCCTCGCTTGCATTCAGGCATGGACCGGCTCAAGGGCTTCACCGAGGAGATGCGCGAGCTCGGCCGGGTGCCGTCCTCCCGCATCCTCGAGCGGGCGGTGGTCAGCGACCGCTCGATCGCTTCGATCTTCGGCGAGGCCTCGCATGCCAGCTTCCTGAAGCTTGTCCGTGTTCGCGCCGGTGACGGCATCCCGATGTCGCGCGAGTGCGCCTGGTACAATCTGGAGCGGGTGCCGGGTCTAGCCGAGGCCGATCTGACGGGCTCCGTCTATGCCGCTCTCGCCGGTTTCGGGTTTCCGCTGGTGCGCTGCGACCAGACCATCGAGGCGGCGGCTCCGAGCGACGAGGAATGCGCGATCTTCAGCTTCCGGCAGCCGGTGCCCTGCCTGTTGATCAAGCGGCGCAGCTACGGCGCGGATGGCGTCATGCTCGAATATGTCGAAGGCCTGTTCCGCGGCGACACCTACACCTATCGGCTGACGCTGAAGGTCTGATTCCGGTTGGTCGTACAGTCGGCGGCCTGAAGACCAGTCCCAGTCCACATTCGCGAGCTTTGAACCGATCGCCATCCCGGTGCGACGAATGGAAACCGAAGCACGTACTGGAACTGTCTCCTTACGTATGCGCGGCGATCCTTGGATTGCAGGGATGGATGTTACGATGTCATTCCATGTTTCGGTCATTGGCAGGGCTGGTTTCACGCCGTTGCCGTCACGCCGGGTAGCTCCGGAAGTCGCAGATGCGGTGTCGAAGCCCGTCTTCGTCATCGACGCCGGCTTGAATACGCGCTTCAGCAATCGCGGCGCGACCGCGCTGGCCCGCAACGGGCTGGGCGACACCGATCGCTTCACCGCCTGCGACAAGGATTTCATGGCGCGGCTTCAGGTCTGGATGAAGCGCTGCCGCGGCGGCAGTACGGTCGGCGAGACGCGGCTGCCGCTGGCGCTGCGCTGCGGACGGCAGGTCGCGATCGATGCCGTGC